>CALDGX010000054.1 GCA_937941715.1 uncultured Chloracidobacterium sp.
TATCACTGGGGCGAAGAACTGGCCGCTAACCAGATGACAAATCCGGCGTTGGACCCGACGTCAAAAATTCCTGAGTTCAAGGCATGTGCGGCGAGGATCGAAAAGATCCATTCGCGCGAACTGCCGATCTATGGAGCCGTACGAAAGGGCGTGTCGCGAAGCGAGGTCCAATAAGGAAATCAATTTATGAAAGAAACGATGTTCATTGACCCGCAACGCTGTATCGGATGCCGATCGTGCGTTGCCGCATGCCGGGAATGCTCGACGCACAAGGGCCATTCGATGATCTTTTTGGATTACATCGATCGGCACGAGACGACGGCGACGATGCCGACCGTCTGTATGCACTGTGACGAGCCCACGTGTGCCCTCGTATGCCCGGCGGACGCGATCAAAAAGAACGAGGACGGCGTAGTTATGTCGGCGTTGAAGCCGCGGTGCCTCGATTGCCGAAACTGCGTCAACGCGTGTCCTTTCGGCGTGCCGAAATACAACTCGCAGATGCACCTGCAGATGAAATGCGATATGTGCTTTGACCGCTCGAGCGAGGGGCTAAAGCCAATGTGCGCATGCGTCTGCCCGACCGGGGCGATATCGTTCGGTACATATGAGCAGATCGTCCCGCTGCGGAGGACCAAGCCGGTGAACGCACATGTTTTCGGCAATCAGGTCGTCGAGACCAAAGTATATCTGATGCTGCCGACCGATGATGACGAGGTGAACATCGACGGCTGCGGCGTTTTTGAAGGCCGGGTAAAACGCGAGGGTGAGGCCGGGCCCGAATCGTGGATGGATACTCAGGTACAGGAGACGGATAAGAGCAATGAGTTCTGAGAAATTAAAAAGTTCGATCGATAAAGTGCTTCGGGATGAATCGGACGTTCGTGACGCCTCATCTGGCTACGTTCGCGAATTTCCGTACGAGCGGGACGACGAAGCTCAGGTCACCCGCCGTGAGTTCTGCAATTTTCTATTTTTGACCTCGACGGCGTTTTCGGTGAGCACGGCGGCATTTGCGGCCAAATCGGCGTATGATTCGCGGACTGAGAAGCAGTTTTATCCCGCCCGTGTCGAAGGCGCCGGCGAACTGAAGCCCGGCGAAAGCCTGAACTTTACATATCCCGGCAAGGAAGATACGGCGATCATGGTGCGAAATCACGACGGTACTTATCGTGCGTTCGGACAGAAATGCACACATCTCTCGTGTCCGGTCCACTATTCGAAGGCAAATGACCGCCTCGAATGCCCGTGTCACGAGGGCGGTTTTGACGCCCGCACCGGTGCGGTGCTCTACGGCCCGCCGCCGCGTCCGCTCGACCTGATCGAACTTGAGATACATAACGGTGAGATATTTGCCACCGGCAGAAAGGTGAGAGGCAATGAAAGCTGAGATGCGACAAAAGAACACGTCAGATCACAGAACCGGATCGAGGCCGCAGACGCGCGGGCGGACCGCCGTTTGGCAGGCACGCGTCTCTTTGCTGATCATGATAAATCTGGCCCAGATGTGGATCCTGTCGGCAGCGATCGAGGCCGCACTTGCAAACGAACATAAGCAGCTGTGGCCGCTGGTGATCGCGTCAGTGCTTTGCTGGGCCATCGCGTTGAGCTTGATCCTCTGGTGGAAACCGTCGTCACGGCCCGGAGCGTCGGGGCGGCAATAATTTTTTGGCCCGGCCGGACGATGTTCCCGGACCGCGGCCCGGTACTCGGCAAAATGCCGAGAAATGCAATGGAGATCACAACCCCCAAAGGAGCTAACAGAATGCTCCTGATGAGCACTCTGGCATTCACAGTGTGCTTCGCCGCCTGGATGCTGAACGGCGTGCTTGTCACGCATCTTACGGTAAATCAGGTATTTAACTGGTCCGCGTCCGAGATCGGATGGCTGCTCGGGATACCGGTCCTTACCGGCTCGATCTTTCGCCTGCCGGCTGGCGTGCTGACCGATAAGTTCGGCGGAAAGCCGGTTTTCACGGCGTTGCTGCTATTTTGCGCGCTGCCGATGTTTCTGCTCTCGCAGGCCAATTCTTACTGGACATTCGCACTCTGCAGTTTCGGGTTCGGGCTCGTCGGCGTCAGTTTCTCGATCGGCATCGCCTACACGTCGGTCTGGTTTCCTAAAAATCGCCAGGGCCTCGCACTGGGTATTTTCGGCGCGGGAAATGCCGGTTCGGCGTTGACGACGCTGATCGCCCCGACGCTGCTGGACAGGTTTACCGAACACGGGCAGAACGTCGAGGGATGGCGGACGCTGCCGGTCGTTTACGCGGTCGCACTGGTCGCGATGGGCGTGGTGTTTTATGCCGCGACGACCAATAAAAAGCCGCAGTCCGCCGTCAAGACGGTCGCCCAGCAGCTCGAACCGCTCAAGGACATCAGGGTCTGGCGATTCGGGCTTTATTACTTTTTGGTATTCGGGTGTTTCGTCGCGTTTTCGCAGTGGCTGGTGCCGTATTTTGTAAACGTCTATTACCTGCCGCTCGTGATGGCCGGATTTTTGGCGGCTCTATTCAGTTTCCCGTCAGGCGTCATTCGGGCACTGGGCGGTTGGATGAGCGATCGGTTCGGCGGCCGAAAAGTGATGTATTGGGTGCTGGGCCTGTCGCTGCTGATCTCGTTTCTGCTGATAGTGCCGAAAATGGAGATCACATCGCCCGGCAAAGGCGTTGCCGCCGATCGCGACGGCGTCGTGACGGCCGTGTCCGACACATCCGTGACCATCGGTGACCGCCAATATCCGATCAAGGCCCGCGGAACACAACCCGCGGTGAGCGACGATGCGATCCTGATCCTGCCGACAAAAGAGAACTGGCAGGAAAGCGTCGTTCAGGTCGGGCAGTCGGTCAAACGCAAAGAGCTGGTAGCAAAAGGGATAACCCGGATCTACTTTCAGGCGAACGTCTGGATATTTGCCTTGCTAGTGATGACGCTCGGCGTGGTCTGGGGCATTGGCAAGGCAGCGGTTTACAAGCATATACCCGAGTACTTTCCCGAACAGGTCGGTGTGGTCGGCGGAATGGTCGGCGTGCTAGGCGGCCTCGGCGGGTTCGTCAGCCCCATTATTTTCGGATACCTGCTCGACGGGACAGGCCTGTGGACGAGTTCGTGGATGTTCATGTTCTTTCTGTCCGCGGTCTGCCTGATCTGGATGCATCGCGTAGTACAGCGGATGATGCACCGCGAACAGCCGGCACTGATGAAGAAATTAGACAAATAGCCGGGCTCCGGCCCGACGGTCGATAGGAGAATATCATGGCTACATGGTTAGAAAAATGGACGCCCGAAGATGCTGATTTCTGGGTGGCCGAGGGCAGCAAGGTTGCCTGGAAAACACTGATCGTCACGACCGCGACGCTTACTCTGTCGTTTGCGACGTGGTTTATGATGAGCGCGATCGTGGTGCGAATGCCCGGGATCGGGTTCAAATTTTCGCCCAACCAGCTGTTTTGGCTGGCGGCGATGCCCGGACTTGCGGGCGGTACGCTGAGGATCCTTCACACGTTCATGCTGCCGATCGTCGGGACCAGATATATGGTCACGGTCGCGACACTGCTCAAGCTGATCCCCTGTATCGGCATCGGGCTCGCGGTCATGGACCCGAACACGCCGTATTGGGTGTTCTTGGTCCTGGCACTTACCGCGGGCTTTGGCGGCGGCGACTTTTCGTCGCATATGCCGAGTACGAGTTTATTTTTTCCAAAACGGCTCCAGGGCACGGCGCTCGGCATCCAGGCCGGTATCGGAAATTTCGGCGTCAGCCTGGCGCAGTTTCTGACACCCTTCATCATCACGCTGGCGATGGTCGGAGCCCCGCAAACGCTCAATAAGATCGATCCGCAGACAAAGCAAGTGGTCGGTTCGAGTCAGATCTGGCTTCAGAATGCGGCGTTCATCTACGTTCCGCTGTTACTGATCTTTGCGGGCCTGGCGTGGTTCGTCCTCAGAAGCGTGCCGATCAAGGCGTCGTTTCGCGAGCAGCTCGATATTTTCAAGGACAAACATACCTGGTTCTGCACGATTACGTACCTGATGACCTTTGGCGGATTTTCGGGGCTGTCGGCGGTCTTTCCGCTGCTGATCAGCGGCCTTTACGGCAAATTCCCGAATGCACCCGACCCGCTTGTCTATGCTTTTTACGGGCCGTTGATCGGATCGGCGAGCCGGGTCATATTCGGCTTTGTCGCGGACAAGGTCGGCGGTGCGGTACTTACACATGCCTGCGGACTGGCAAAGATCGCGATTTACATTGCGATGTTCGCACTTGGGCTCTTTACGCCGGAATCGATCGATCAATTTCCGATGTTCGTCGGCTGTATTCTCGCCCTGTTCTTCTTTACGGGTGTCGGAAACGCCGGAACGTTTCGCCAATATCCGATCATTTTCGGTGCCAATCCGCGTCAGGCCGCGGGCGTGATCGGCTGGACGGCAGCCGTCGCCGCTTACGGGCCGTTCATCTTCTCGGTGTCGATCGGCAGCGTCACATCGGCATGGGGTAACCCGCTGCCGTTCTTCTATGCGATCACCGTATTTTTTGCGTTCGCGACGGCGATAAATTGGTGGTATTACACACGAAAAGGCTGCGAAAGGCCGAGCTGATAATTTATGGGCAGAATATGATCTCAATCATATTCTGCCCTCGTCACCAACCCTAAACTTGCTTTAGTCATTGTCCTGAATTTTGCCGGTCCGCGGTCTGACGATCGCCGATCTCCGGGAGGCTAATATGAAAAAGCAAGTATCAGCACACAGATCAGATCCGTCCAATACCCGCCTTCGGATCACTAAACTATTTATCCTTTCTATTTTTATGATCACCGCGTTGGTCATATATTCGGCGAGTTTCCGTGCCGACGCGGTACAAAGTCAGAATTACACCGGCCCGCGGGCCGATGTCGGCGGTGTCGCGTCGGGTACGGCGGCAAAGTCCGTTGGCCGGCCCGATACCGCCCAGACTGATGAGACCGACGATGCAGCCATCTGGGGAAAAAGATTTCCGCTGCATTACGAGCTGTTCAAAAAGACGGTAGATCAGTCGCGGACCCGTTTTGGCGGCAGTGAGGCGATCCAGGTCACTCCGAAAGAATCTGATCCGCGTTCGGTCGTCTCACAGTCACGTCTGGAGGAAGATCCGCGATTGGTAACGATGTGGAAAGGCTACGCATTCTCGGTCGATTTTCGCGAGGAGCGAGGCCATGCCTACATGCTGGACGATCAGACGTTCACCGGCCGCCAGGCGGTCGTCAAACAGCCCGGTTCGTGCATCAATTGCCACGCGTCGACCTACCTGACATACAAACGGCTTGGCGAGGGCGACCTCTTTAAAGGGTTTGATGTACTAAACAAGATGCCCTTCGCCGACGCCAGAAAAGAGGTGTCGCATCCCGTGTCATGTATCGATTGCCATGACTCAAAGACGATGAAACTACGGGTCACCAAGCCCGCCTTTATGATCGGGATCGCTGCCTATAAAGCGTCGCAGGGCGTCAAGGACTATGACGTGAACCGCGATGCGACACGAAATGAAATGCGGTCGTTCGTGTGCGGGCAGTGCCACGTCGAATATTACTTTAAGGGTGAGGGCAAGACGCTCACCTTCCCGTGGAGCAACGGCCTCAAGGTCGAGAATATTCTCACCTATTACGACGACGTCAAACACAAAGACTGGGTCCACAAAGAGACGGGCGCCGAGGTGCTCAAGGCGCAGCATCCGGAGTTTGAGATGTTCAATCAGGGATCGCACGGCCGGGCGGGAGTTTCGTGTGCGGACTGTCATATGCCGAAGACCGCCGGCCCGACAAAGATCACCGATCACTGGGTCCGCAGCCCGCTGCTGAATATCGCGCAATCCTGCCAGTCGTGCCATAAGGCCGACGCGGACGAGATGAAGGCGAGAGCCGAGACGATCCAGGCCCGGACGTACGACCTGCGCAATCTCGCGATGGATGCCCTGATGGACCTGATCGGACAGATCAAGGCCGCAAAGGAAGCCGGCAAAACCGATGCCGAACTGGCAGCCGCCCGCAACTATCAGCGAAAAGCGCAGTTTTATCTTGATTTTATCGAGGCGGAAAACTCGATGGGCTTTCACGCTCCGCAGGAATCCACGAGGATCCTTGGCGAATCGATCAATTTTTCAAGATTCGGATTGATGAGCCTTAGCGGTTTCAAGCCCGTACATCCATTTCAAAAGCAGCCCGCAAAGGCACCGGGCGAATAGCGGCCGCTGAAGAGGAACCGCTCACAAAACAACTACCATGTGCAGAGATCTAAAACGACTTGGAATCATTTTCTTATTAACATTGTCAGCCAGCCTGACGGCCGCCGCTCAAGGGCCGGGAAACGCCGCTGCCGGTGAAACAGTTCGTCCGGCTCCGTCGGCGACGCCGACCGACGACGAGGTCCGAACACGCGTCAAGGTGCTCGAACAGCAGGTTGAAATGCTGCGTCGCGAACTGAACGAACTCAAAGTAATGGCGGCCAAAAGCTCGTCGCCCGGACCCGCGGTGACCGCGAAGACTGAAACTCAGCCGGCCGCCGCCCAAAAGGCCGAACCTGTCGCGGCGTCACCGGCGACACCGGCGAAAAAGGACCTCGGTATCGATGTCGGGTCGGCGAGGCTGACGCCATACGGCACGCTGTATTTCAACGCATTCGGAAACAGCGGCGGCACAAACAATGCTGACGTTCCGCTATTTGCGACCACCAGCGGCAGCGGTAATGTCAGCGCCAGCGTTCGACAGACGCGGCTCGGTGTTCGCCTTGAGGGTGCGCGGGTCGGAAAGGCGAAACTCTCGGCAATATTTGAGGGTGACTTTTTCGGCGGATTTCCGTCGGTCGCGATCGGCGAGAATTTTGGCGTTTTTCGCCTCAGGCTGGCAAACGCGAGACTCGATTGGGAAAAGACGTCCGTGACGCTCGGCCAGGACTGGATGGTGTTTGCCCCGGTCAATCCGACATCGCTCGCGGCCGCCGCAATTCCGCAAATGGCGGCATCGGGCAATCTGTGGTCACGGCTTCCGCAGGTAAAGGTCGAACGCAAACTGACCCCGAACATTACGTGGCAAGGTGCTGTGCTCGCGCCGCAGACCGGCGATTTTGCGACTAGCGCGGTATTTTTCCTGCAGCCGACCAGCGGCACGGCCTCGCGTGTACCGTATCTGCAGAGCAGGATATCCTTTGCGGGAAAGAACATTTTTAACAGCAAAAAGCCGGGTTCGGTCGGTATCTCAGGCCATTACGGACGCTCGGCGATCTTTACGGGGACAAACAATCTGCGAAACGATATCGATTCGGTCGGATTGGCCGTCGACTGGAATTTGCCGCTCTCAAAACGCGTCGGCATCTCGGGCGAGGCGTTCTTCGGACGCAATCTGGGCGGATTTCAGGGCGGCGTATTTCAGAGCTACAACTCGGATTTTGCGTTTCGACAAGGCGTGGCATCGACCGCGGGCGGCATCCGATCGATCGGTACACGCGGCGGCTGGACACAATTGAGCTTTATTCCGCCGGTCCTGAAAGACCGTTTAGGCATCTACGGCACGTTCGGTATCGACGATCCGAAAAACAGCGATCTGACGAGCGTCGCGAGCCGCGATTGGCGGCTGCGGAATATGACGGTCGCGGGTGAAATGATCTACAAATTCACTCCGCAGTTCTCGTTCGGTATCGAGTATCGCGGGTTCTGGACCACATACATGCTCCGCGGCCGGCAGCATGCCAATCATGTGAATCTGGCAGCGACCTACTCATTCTGACGGCGGGAGGCCGCGTCGGATTTTGTCAATTGAGATATAAATGCGTTAAAATCTGCGTGCCCTGACTAACAGTTCAACGCACAGGCCATATGCTCTTTTTGACGCAATCCGCCGCGGTCTACGGCATCGACGCTCTGATCGTAGATATCGAGGTAAATCTGCGCCCCGCGAGCGGTGACGGTGATCAAACTCCGGGCGTGACGATCGTCGGTCTGCCTGATACCGCGGTCCGCGAATCGCGCGAGCGGATCAGGGCCGCGATCGGCAACAGCAGCTACTATTTCCCTTTAGATAAGGCGACGGTCAACCTCGCACCTGCCGATGTCCGAAAGGAAGGGGCGAGCTTTGACCTGCCGATCGCTCTCGGCATCCTTGGGGCGAATGGCGACCTTACCAATGGCCAGAGCCTGGATCGGACGATGAGTGTCGGCGAGTTGTCGCTCGACGGCCGTGTGCGTCCGGTTCGCGGAGCTCTGTCGATCGCGCTTGCGGCTCGACGGAACGGCGTCGTCAACCTTCTTGTCCCAGAGGAGAACGCGACCGAGGCGGCGGTCGTCAGCGGCGTGAACGTATTTCCGGTAAAGGACCTTCGTCAGGCTGCCGGAGTCGTGATCGACCTCGACGCCGGGAGCGAGCCGAGGGTCAGGCCGCTCAGACTCGACATTGCCGAACTCCACAAACGCGAAAATCAATATCACGTCGATTTTTCGGAAGTTCGCGGACAGCAGACCGCCAAACGGGCCCTCGAAGTAGCAAGCGCCGGCGGACACAACATCCTTTTTATTGGACCGCCGGGATCGGGCAAGACAATGCTCGCAAAACGACTGCCGACGATACTACCGCCGCTCGAGTTTGAAGAAGCTCTCGAGATCACCAAAATTCACTCTGTCGCGGGACTTACCGGCAAGACCGGGCTCATCACCGACCGGCCATTCAAATCGCCGCATCACACGGTCAGTCAGGCGGGCCTCATCGGCGGAGGTTCGATACCAAAACCGGGTGAGGTGTCACTCGCGCACTTGGGAGTGTTGTTCCTTGATGAATTGCCCGAGTTTGACCGGAGCGTGCTTGAGGTGCTGCGACAGCCGCTTGAGGACAAGATGGTGACGATCTCGCGGGCGGCGACGTCCCTGACGTTTCCGGCGGATTTTACGATGGTCGCGTCGATGAACCCTTGTCCGTGCGGTTATTTTGGCTCGACGCGTGAATGTAAATGCTCGGGTCCGATGATACAGCGGTACGTAGGCAAGATATCGGGGCCGCTGATGGACCGCATCGATATTCACATCGACGTGCCTGCCGTAAAGTTTGACGAACTTCGCGGCCGCGGTGTGCCGCAGGGTGAAAGTTCGGCTGTGGTCCGGGAGCGCGTGATCGCGGCCCGCAAGATACAACTCGACCGGTTTGACGGCAAGGCATTTTCGAACTCGGCAATGTCCCCGAAGCAGATCCGGGAGTTTTGTGCGCTCGATAGAGAATGCGAAGACCTTCTTGAAAAGGCGATGCACCGCCAGGGGCTCTCGGCCCGTGCTCACGACCGCATCCTTAAGGTCTCGCGGACGATCGCCGATCTCGAAGGCAGCGACCGGATCATGCCGACCCACATCAGCGAAGCGATCAATTATCGTTCGCTCGACCGCAACTACTGGACGTGAAAGCGCGGGAACAGGCAATCTGCCCGACACTTTGCGCCGGGCCTTTCATACGATTGACTGTTTTGTAAAAGCCTGTAAACTCTGAAAACTTGAGCGAAAGTGCTACTCTGTAAACATTTGCGTATGCAGATGATCACCTGACAAGGGGAGCCGCAGGGCAGATTATATTTGATGGCTACAACATTGGGCGAGAACATTATCGGTTTTGACCGTTTGCCGCAGACAATTCCGCATTTCTGTTTTGAATCATTTCGGCGTCACAACAAGGCGGACGCTCTCGCGTTCAAAACCGGTGACGTATGGAAATATCTGAGCGGCAGTGAGGTGATCGAACGTGTCAAACGCATCGCCGCCGGACTTGCATCTCTCGGGGTCAAAGCAGGCGACCGTGTCGCGATAATATCCGAAAATCGCCCGGAGTGGTCCTTCGTCGATCTTGCCATCCTTAGCCTGCGGGCTGTAAATGTTCCGATATATACGACGCAGGCGGTTGAGCAGATCCGATTCATTCTTGAAAACTCCGGCGCAAAGATCCTGTTCGTTTCGGGGAAAAAGCTGTGGAAGCACTGCGAGAACGCCGTGCAGAGCGTCGAACGGCTCGAGAAGCTGGTGTTTTTTGACAATGACGGTAAACCCGAAGGGAATAGCCGGGCGTTGACGCTGGGCGAGGTCGAAGCAAAGGGCGACGAATATAACAAGATCGACAGAGACGCTATCGACAGGGCATTGGCCGAGATCGAGACGACCGACCTTGCGACGATCATTTACACGTCAGGCACGACCGGTGAACCGAAGGGCGTGATGTTGACCCACGAGAACTTTGTCTCGAATATCATCGCGATCTCCAGGGGACTGCCGATCAGGAGTTCTGACCGGAGTCTGGCGGTACTTCCGCTGTCGCACATATTCGAGCGGACCGTGTTCTACGTACTGTGTTCGAACGGTGTATCGATCCATTATTGTGCGGCGTTTGACCAGCTGGCCTCGCATTTACAGGAGGTCAAACCGACTATTATGACGGCCGTGCCGCGGTTATTCGAGCAGGTTTACCACAAGATCGTTAAAAAGGGGAAAGCCGCCGGCGGCTGGAAAACAAAGCTCTTTGAATGGGCGCTCGAGGTCGGTCAGGAGTATTCCGACGCTAAAGACAAACACGGAGCGATCTCACCCGTGCTAGCCGCAAAACAAGCGGTTGCCAACCGGCTGGTATTCTCGAAATGGCGCGAGGGCGTCGGCGGGAGCCTGAAATTTTTTGTTTCCGGCGGTGCACCGCTGTCGAAGAAACTGTCATACGCGTTTTGGGCGGCCGGGATCCCCATCCTGCAGGGCTATGGGATGACCGAGGGCTGCGTCACGTGTGCGAACCGTCCTGAGGACAACAAGGTCGGGTCGATCGGCCGGCCGTTTGAAGGGATCGAGATGAAGATCTCGGAAAAGGACGGAGAGGTGCTGATCCGCGGCAAGAACGTAATGCAGGGTTATTACAACAACCCTGAAGAAACCGCCAAGGTCCTCGACGACGACGGGTATTATCACACCGGCGATGTCGGATATCAGGACAACGACGGACATTTTTACATCACAGACCGTCTGAAGGATCTGTTCAAACTGTCGAACGGCAAGTATGTCGCTCCGCTGCAGGTCGAGAGCCTGTTGAAACAAAGCCCGCTGGTGTCGCAGCCGGTCGTGGTCGGTTCAGGGCGCAAACAGGTCGGAGCATTGATCGTGCCCGACTGGGATGCATTGAAAGAAGAAATGAAGGCCGAAGGTCATCCGGTGACCGGAAGCCGCGAAGAACTCTGTGAAGACCCGCAATTCATCAAACGCGTGCAACGCGATGCGATCGAACTAACTCGCGAACTGAGCGATTACGAACGCGTCAAACGTGTCTATCTGCTGCCGAGGGAATTTTCGATCGACAAAGGCGAAATGACGCCGACACTTAAAATAAAGCGCGGCGTCATTGACGAGAAATTTAGTGAAGCGATCGATGAGATCTGCGGCAGCTAGCACCGGCCGGAACTTAATGTACCAGGCGGTCGAGCAAAGCCGGGTCTTCGTGTTTGAACTTTAACAGCGATTCGGCCAATTCGAAAAGCGGTGCGGGTATCTCCTCCGGTGTCTGGTCCGACAGGTCTTCGCCATGCAGTTGCGGGTGGCGGGAATAAAACTCTGCCTCCGCCGCACAAAACTCACAATAATGCAGGTGGCTGCGAATCTCGGCAGACCGGTATCTCGCGAGGTCGCCTGCCTGAAATTCAAGCAACTCCTCCGAGGTCGGGCAGGCTTCGTTTTTCGAAAAATTTACCATACAAACGAACAAACGGCTGTAAAACCGCACAAACAGGTCAATGAGTCAGGAGTTCAAGGTCACGCCAGCCTATTTTTCTTCTGCTACTCGAAAATAAATCAGCAATTGGGCATCGCTTCCATAACTTTCCCCGTTAATTTTCGGGGATTTACGCCTATATCAGCCGGCCGTCGTTTCTATTTAGCCGTAACGCTCTTAAATACAGCAATTAAGGATTGGTGATTAACAAAGTACAACATAACAAAAACTTGTTGCCGAATCTGTGAATTCCTGCTAACATCTTAAATGTAGGCAGTGAGACGAAAACGTTTCACACTACGCCAGCCCGGTTCGGCACCCCGCTCTGCGGCCGTACCAAACACAAAGTTTCTCAACTTTCCCCCACCAAGCGAAACCGCAGCCGCATTATTTGAGCGATCCAATGTTGCTCGTAAGGCATCAATGGTCAGGCCGTTTCGGGCTAGGTCGTCAATCTCAGCCGTCGATGGCGAACCCCGTCGATCGTTGAACCCCGCGAAGGTTTATTATGAACGAACTGAAAGTGCAGGAATCACTGCCCAAAAACATCCAAAGTCGACAGATCAAGGTGGGAAAGTGGAACGACAGCCTGAAAAAGTCTGACGTGAACCAGATCTGGGCCGAACTCCACAGAATCGTCTCTTCGCATCCGCTGGTTCGGGCGTCGAAGCGGGCAGGCTTTTTGGTCGAAGAGGGCAAGCACAACGCTTACACCGATCTTACACAGGAGCTTTTTGTTGCCCTGCTCAGCAAAGAGCGTTTTCAGCACTACATCGACACCCAGATGTCAGATGCTGAGATCGAGGCCGAGATAAGCCAGATCGAGTTGACCAACCTTTTGACGGCGGAATTGAGAAAGCGTTATCCGGAATCATACCGGCTCGCGCGCCGTATCTCGACGCTCATACAGACGAGCGCGACCTTCAAACGATTTGATAACATCGGCAATCCTGACGCTCATCGACGCCTGGCCGACCGACTTTACGGTCTCGCGGACTGGTCGAACCATAAGACCCGCCGCGACGTGCAGGAAATGGATGAACGCGTAAAGGCCGTGTCATTTCAAAAACGCGATACGCGAATGGTCGGCTGTACCGGTGACGCCCAGATCGTGATCAGCAACGTCGAACTCGAAAAATTGATCATTCGAGTATTCAAGGCGATCGACTCACCGGTGGATGTTCGTTCGCTGCGTTCATTCGTAATGTCGCGACTTCCGATAATGGATATTCACCTCGTTCCGGTCGGCGGGCCGGCCGACGGTGACGACGACGATCGGATGCAGTTCGAGTTCAAGGACATCAGGGAAACGCCTGAGCAGGACCTGCTTAGAAACGAGGCAGAAAGCGAGGCGATGGGTTATGTCGACGGCTTTCTCGAGACGCTGAATCGGTCAGTGCGCGGAAAGGCCAAACAGTACGACCGAATGATCAACGTGCTATGGCATTGTTACCTGATCGCCGACAGCGGTACCCAGCTGGAGGTGGCAGATATGCTTGGCGTTTCGGACTCGTTGGTATCGGATTACCGAAAGCGGATCGAAGCGAATTTGCAGCAGCTTGAGTTTGGCGGTGTAAATGAGGCAAGACAATTTGAAAAAGCTCTTAAGCGCAAAGTCCGCGAGATGGTGACTATTGAAAAAGAGGTGGTTGCCGCATAGCCTTGCTGACCTGCCGTGTACAACGGTATGCGAACTTGAGTATTCTAACGAGGAATACCGGTAACCAACAATGCCCACCGAAAGTTCAAACAGCCGAGATTACAAATCGATTGGGCCCTCGAAGGGTCCCGATGACGCATCGGCGATCGGCGGGCCTTCGACCCTGCGGCCATCCGCGATCCTGAATCTGGACCAAGAACCGGCGACGGGCCTCGAAGTGCCGTCTTTTGACCGTATCAGCGAGCCGGAGACGCCGGAGGTGGACAGCGGCGTTTTTCAAACGGACGAACAAGATTCCTGGACCGATGCTGAAACGCCCCGGGATGATACGAGACCTGAGACGAATCCCCGCCGCGAGCGAAAACAGCAAAACGACGTCAAGCTTCTCGAAAAGGAGCGTTGGCTGGTCCGCAACGGCCACACGTTTACCTACGTGGGGCTTTTTATTTTTTCGGTACTCGTTTTGTTTCGCCCGTACGAACTGATCTCGTCGCTGTCGTTCCTCTCGGCAACGGCGTTCTATTTTGCTCTGGCGACTTTGGCCATCTACATTCCGGCCCAGCTCGCCACCGAGGGCAGCCTGACCATGCTTTCGACCGAGGTCAAGGCGATATTGGCCCTGACCGCGATCGCTCTGGTGACAATGCCGATCGCACGTGATCCGGCCATCGCGTGGGAAACGTTCAATGATCCGTTCATCAAGGCCGTGGTGATCTTCGTGGTACTGGTCAACGTGGTGCGTACCAAAAAGCGTCTGATGGGATTGATGTGGCTGTCGATCACGATCGCGCTCTACCTTTCATTTTCGGCGCTTGATATGTACATCAAAGGTGAATTTACCGTTGAATCATATCGGGTCGGCGTCGATGTCAAGGGTATGTTCGGCAATCCCAACGAAATGGCGATGCATCTCGTGATGATGACGCCGCTCGTGATAACCCTCGGGATCGTAAGCAAGTCGAAGGTCGCAAGGTACATTTTTTTCGGATTCGCCCTGCTTTTCGTCGGCGGCAATATGGTCACGTTTTCGCGAGGCGGATTTATCGGGCTGCTCGTGGTGGGCGGGATGCTGGGATGGAAACTGGGCCGCAAACACCGCTTGAACGTCACTATCGTGACACTTTTCGTCGGGGCGATAACGATCCTTGCGGCACCCGGCAACTACGGGCTGCGAATGTTGTCGATCTTTATCCCGGGACTCGATCCGGTCGGGTCGAGCGACCAGCGGAAAGAGCTTCTCATCCGGTCGCTGCTGATCACCGCCCGAAATCCGTGGGGCATCGGCATCGGAAATTTTCCGATCGTCGGTGTGCACAATCTGCAGTCGCACAACGCATTTACGCAGGTTTCGTCCGAACTGGGACTGCTTGGGCTGGCGGCATACCTGATCTTTATGGTCAGCCCGTTCAGAAAGCTCGGTGCGATCGAGCGTCTGCTCTTCGACAAAGGCGAACTTGGTTGGTATTACTATATGGCGATCGGATTGCAGGCAAGCATCGTTGGCTATATGGTATCTAGTTTCTTTGCCTCAGTTGCGTATAATTGGTTCATATATTATCTGATCGCCTATGCCGTGGCGTTCAGACGGTGTTATTCGGTCGAAAACGGACTAAAGGAGGACGTACAGGCAAGGCCGCTGTGGGAATGGCGGACGGCTGAGGCGAAATGACAACTGCGGCGGCAATATTGTTCTGGCTCAGCATCGGCGTGCTGGCGTACGTTTACGTCGGCTATCCGCTGGTCGTGTACGTCGCCGGCCTGATACTTGCACGGCCCGTCAGACGGGGTGAGATCGAGCCGACGGTCACGATACTGATCACCGCGTTCAACGAGGAGTCGGCGATCGCCGAAAAGCTTGCCAACACCCTCGCGATCGAGTACCCGAAAGAAAAGCTTGAAATTCTTGTCGCTTCGGACGGATCGACCGACCGGACCGACGCGATCGTGAAGGAACACGAGCATCTCGGCGTAAGGCTTTATCGCCAAGAGGGCCGGCTCGGCAAGACCGTGACCCAAAACAACGCGGTCGCGACCGCAACGGGCGAGATCATCTTGTTTTCCGACGCGACGACCGAATATTCGCCGGACGTGCTGCGCAGGGTGCTGCCGGCATTCGCCGACGAGACGGTCGGCTGCGTCGCGGGCCGGCTGGTATATCTCGACAAGGGTGAAACCAACGTCGGTACCGGTGCGCAGAGTTACTGGAATTATGAGACGTTCCTGAAAATTTCCGAGAGCCGTGCGTGTTCGCTGATCGGTGCTTCCGGATGTCTTTACGCGGTCCGGCGTGCGGCGTACCGGCCGATGTACGCTGAGGCGTGTTCGGATTTTCTTATCTGCACCGAGCTTTTCAGACAGGGTCTCCGCAGTATTTTTGAACCGAACGCGGTCTGCTATGAGCATACCAATCAGCGGACCCACGAGGAATTTAGGATGCGGGTGCGGGTCATTTCTCAGACCTACACCGATCTGTGGCGAAATGCCGATATGCTTAATCCGTTCAAGAGCGGGTTTTATGCCGTTCAGCTGATCTCGCATAAGCTCTTGCGATATTGTGTGCCGCTGATCCTCGCGGTGATCTTCGTAACGAATCTATTTTTGGCCGGCCGCAGCGTGTTTTGGGACATTTTGCTGCTTGGCCAAGCGGCCGTTTATGCCGCCGCGTTCCTCGGATGGCTGGTCGAACGTGCCGGCCGGCGGATAACGCTGCTGGCAATACCGCTCTATTTCGTACTTGCCAATCTTGCCTCGGCGATCGCGTTCGTCAGGTTCATACGCGGCGAACGTGTGGTGACTTGGGAGCCGATCCGCGAAACGCGTTGACAGATGGAGACCATCGACCGAAATAACATCGGAGAAAAGATCACGGTCGGGCGAAACGTATTTTCGTGGGCGCCTAAGGTCAGTGTCGTCATCCCCGCGTACAATGTCGCTGAGTTCATTGCCGAGACGCTCAAGTCCGTCGCGGATCAGAAGTACCGCGATTACGAGGTCATCGTCGTTAACGACGGATCTCCGGACACAGCTGCATTTGAGCGCGCGATACACTCGTTTCGCCAGAATATTACTTACTTAGTGCAGCCCGGCCTCGGGGCCGGTGCGGCCCGCAATACCGCCATCAGGCACGCGCGTGGTGAGATCATCGCCTTTCTCGACGGCGACGATATTTGGCTGCCGGATTTTCTCGCGTCTCAGGTCGCGTTTCTGGGACGCGGCTACGACATGGTCTATTGCGACGCGTTCCAGTTCGGAATGCGGTCGGTGGTGCGAAAGACCTTTATGGAGGGAGCCCCGTCGAACGGCGAGGTGACAGCACTGTCGCTGCTCGATTATTCGTGCAACGTGATCACATCGGGTACGGTGGCCTACAAGGCCGCACTTGAGCGGGCCGGACTGTTTGAACACGAGCGGACCAAGGCTCACGATTTTCATTTATGGGTCCGAATGGCCAAGACCGGATCGAAGATCGGTTACCAGCGAAAACCGCTGCTCAAGTATCGAGTGCACCTGCAGAGTTTGTCAGGAGACTCGGTCAGCCGCGTCGAGCGTGAGATAGATGTGCTGGGACGTGTCAAAAAGTCCATCGAACTCGACGAACGCGAAATTTCGGTCGTCGATGCGATGCTCAAGCGTCTTCAGTCGGAATTAAGGGTCGAATACGGCAAGGCGTATCTGCTGAACGAGGATTTTCGAAACGCGTACCGTTCGTTTGCAGAGGCGAACAGCATACGCCCGTCAATGAAACTGCGGACCATAACGTGGCTGGCCCGCCTTGCCCCTCGCCGGCTGCTGAGTCATTACCGGACGCGACGCCCTGACGAGATCGCCTTTGTACCGCGGACATTGCCGTCAAAAAGCTCGGATTAACTATTACTCACCAATTGCCGCGTCTTCGGGCGGGGGTGCGGGCGTGAACGGCTTGCCGTACATTTCCTGATAGATCCAGCCCAGGAATCGGGCTTCGGCTGTGCAGAGGTTTTCGATCCAGGAACTAGTCAGGTACATTCGCTTTTCGAGCAGGGTCGTCAGTTTGTCGGCCTTTTCGATGGCCGAGAGTTCGTGATCATCGTCCAGCCCGTACGCGTCGGTCAATTCGATCCGGGCCGATCGGGCGTCCTGCAGAGCGTTGAGGATGTCGGTTATCCAGGCGTTGAGCGTCGATTCGGTGTTATTTTCGGCCAGTGCCTGAAACGCCCCGACGGCAAACCGGGCCTCGGCGTTGTCGAAGGGGTACGTCGTGACGCCATTGACCTTGTCGTCCTGTTGCTTCCATTGAAAGATCTGTTCGACATACGGCAGCCGCACCCGAGCCACGCGTTCGTCATAGTTCAGAAACCACTCGAGGATGTCAGCGAGTGAGCCGATATCGGGTCCGCCCTCGGCGGTCATTCTTAGTTTTGGCGGTTGGTCCTGTGCCTGAGCGTCTTTTGCCATAAGGGGTATTTCACCATTTTTGCCCGGCAAAAACCAAATGACTTTTACAATTCCGGCGGGCGGTCGTTATAATCCACTGTATCAGCGTGCCCACAGAGAACATTGAATTATCGACAGGTTCGGACATGGCGCCCGAGGGCGAAGAGCGCGATCTCGGATTTGGATCGATCGTGTCCGGCCAGAGCCGTCAGCGGCTGCTCAATCCCGACGGTTCGTTCAACGTCCGGCGGTCCGGATTGCCATTTCTCTCATCGCTAAACCTGTTTCACTTCTTCCTGGAGATGAAGTGGCGGACGTTCCTGTCGCTGCTGCTGGCGATATATTTTGTAAGCAACGTCATTTTTGGAATGGCGTACGCGGCGTTCGGCGAAACGGCGTTGGTCGACACGTCAGCCGATCCGACCCAGAGTCTTTTTGTGCGGGGCTTCTTTTTCAGCGTTCAGACCTTTGCGACCATCGGATACGGCACGATCCATCCGGTCGGGATCGTTCCGAATCTGCTCGTAACGGTCGAATCGTATTACAGCCTGCTCGTCAACGCCTTGATCACGGGGCTTGTATTTGCCCGATTTGCGCGGCCGACCGCACGGCTGATCTACAGCGATGTCGCTGTTGTCGCGCCATATCGAGACATTACAGGGCTTATGTTTCGCCTGGTCAACGGGCGTCACAATCAGCTGATCGAGGTGACGGCGCAAGTTATGTTCTCGCGTTTGGTTGCTGAAAATGGCCGTCCGGTCCGGCGGTTTGACCTGTTGGAATTGGAACGGCGTAAGGTCTCGTTCTTTCCGTTGGCGTGGACTGTCGTGCATCCAATTACGCCTGATTCGCCGCTTGCCGGCCTCACGCACGAGGACCTTGTTCAGGCTGATGCCGAGATATTGATCCTAATGTCCGCGATCGATGAGACCTTTGCACAGGTTGTCCATACGCGAACGTCATATAAGCCGAGCCAGATCAGGTTCGGCCAAAAATTTGCGAGTATATACCGCGAAGTGCCCGAGGGCGAGCCGATCTCGATCGATGTGCGCCGGCTCTCGAGCGTGGAACGGGCGGAGGCGTAATGTTTACGGGAATAATCGAAGAACTTGGCCGGGTCGCGGCTATCGACCGCCTTGCGGCCGGCGTCAGGATAACGATCGCGGCCGACGTCGTCACCGGCGACATAAAAAGCGGCGATTCGATCGCAGTGAACGGCGTTTGCCTGACCGCGCTTGACCCTCGTACGGAGAGTTTTGCGGCGGATGTGTCGCCTGAGACGCTCGAGCGCTCGACGATCGGCCGGCTTGAGGTAGGTTCGAGGGTCAATTTGGAGCGGGCAGTGACACCGTCAACGAGGCTTGGCGGGCACATAGTGCAGGGGCACGTCGATGGCCGCGGTATATTTTTAGGCGCGATCGACGAGGGCGACTTTCGGACCGTCAAGATCGGCTTTCCGCCTGAATTCAGACGCTATCTCGTCTTCAAAGGGTCTGTCGCGGTCGAGGGTATAAGTCTAACGATCGCAAAGCTCAAGGATACGAATTTTGACATTGCCGTCATTCCGAAAACCTGGGAGATGACCGACCTGTCGACACTGTCGGCGGGCGATGCCGTCAATCTTGAGGCCGACGTCATTGCCAAGTATGTCGAAAATATCGTACGGTTTGGCGGTAAATAAAACTAAATGCTGATCTCGACCCTGCTCATCTGTGCTATTTCGTTTGGCGGACTCGCGTTGACATATCTTCTCGTCAGCGACGAACGCTTTATGTGGCGCCTCGCGGCGGGCAACGTCATCGGAACGAGCATCTTCGGGCTCACGGCGTTTATCCTGTCATCGTTTCTTGGCCTGAGTGCCGGAACCGCGGGCGCCGCGATCGCCGTTACGCTGTCGCCGCTTTTGTTGTTGACGCAAAAGCAGTTCAAAGACGAATTTAAGCACGATTGGGCGAAGGCAAAGGGCAAATTCCAAGGCGGAAACCTCAAACGGTTTACGGGCTTTGGCTATTACGCATTTTTCGCGTTGGTATTCTTGCTGTTCTTTGGCCAGGCGATGTACCAGACAGACGCCGGCATATTTACAGGCGGATCTAACAATCTTGGCGATCTTCCGTTCCATCTCGGAGCGATCTTCGGGTTTACGGACGGAGCAAATTTTCCGCCGCAAAATCCTTCATTTGCGGGGGCGAGGTTTTCTTATCCGTTTATCGCCGATCTGGTGACCGCCGGTTTTATGAAACTGGGGGCGGACGTTCGCGGGGCGATGGTGATACAGGATCTGGCGTGGGCGTTTTCGCTGCTGGTCATCCTCGAGCGGCTGACCGTGAGGCTCACGGGCAGTAAACTCGCCGGCCGGATCGCGCCGATGTTGTTGTTCTTCAGCGGCGGACTCGGGTTCATTTGGTTTGCGAAGGACTATTGGGAACAGGGTAAAGGCCTTTGGGAAGTGTTGTGGCACCTGCCGCGGGACTACACGATCGGCGACAAGTTTCGATGGGGAAATTCGATGGTCGTGCTTTTCATCACTCAGCGGAGCCTGCTGTTGGGAATGCCGATCACCTTGCTCGTACTTGGATATCTGTGGCGGGTCTTTGCCCCGGCGGGGAACACCGACCCCGAACATCCGGCGGCCGATGACGCTCAAGCCGCCGACGGGATGGCGGTCAAGGCACTTGTCAAACCGTTGGTCATCGGTCTGTTTGCCGGAACGCTGCCGCTGATACATCTTCACAGCCTTGCGGTGCTGTTCGCCGTCACGGGCTGCTGCTTTTTGTTTCGCCCCGAAAAATGGCGCGAGTGGATCGCGTTCGGCGTCGGCGTTTCGTTGATCGCGGTTCCGGAACTGGCATGGTCGTTATCGGGCAGTGCATCTAAGGCAAGTGAATTTATCGGCTGGCATTTCGGCTGGGATAAGGGCGACTCGAACGTGCTCTGGTTCTGGCTGAAAAACACCGGCATCGTGATCCCGATGATCGCGGCCGGAGTCTATCTTCTTCTCTCGACAGGGAAAAAGGACGAACGTAAACATTCAAGCCGCGAGGTCCCATTGCCGGACGGGCGCACACTGCTCCTTTTCTATGTACCGTTCCTGCTGCTTTTTGTTGTCTCAAACGCCGTAAAACTCGCACCGTGGGAATGGGACAATATTAAGGTCCTGATCTATTGGTACGTCGGGTCGCTGCCGCTCATCGCCTTTGCCCTGGCAAAGGCCTGGGACAGCGGAACGCCGCTGCGAACCGCGGTCGTCGTTTGTTTGGCAGTGCTGACGCTTTCGGGCGGGCTTGATGTCTGGCGAACGATGAGCGGCCAGAACAAGATCAAGGTGTTTGACACTGACGCGGTCCGCCTGGCCGAACAGATCAAGGCGAAGACGCCGCCAAACGCACTTTTTCTCAATGCTCCGACATATAATTCGGCGGTTGTTCTGTCGGGCCGACGCTCGTTCATTCGGTACATCGGGCATTTGTCCTCACACGGTATCGACTATCGCGAGCGTGAAGAACAAACAAAGCGGATCTATGACGGCGGCGGCGTTGCCGACCTGTATTTGCGCCAGAATGGAATCGAGTACGTGCTCGTTTCGCCCGAAGAACGAAACTCGCTTGGCGCGAACGAAGAGTATTTCAAAAAGTATCCGATGATCGCGGAATCGGGCCAGTATCGGGTATATAAGATCAAAAACTGAGCTACCGATGGACAAGAACGAATTAAACGACAAGACCGTCTCCAGGCCATACGACATCGGATGGTTGGCGAGCTGCGCGGTTGTGACGGCGGCGGCGGCATTTCTACGGTTCTATTGGCTGGGCCTAAAGCCGTTTCATCACGATGAGGGCGTCAACGGATTTTTTCTAAAGACGCTTTTCGACAAGGGAACATACGCGTATGATCCGGCCAATTACCACGGGCCGACGTTATATTACATCTCGCTCGCTTTCGCGAAGGTCTTTGGGCTTGAAACCGTGCCGGTCAGGTCAAGCGTCGCCATATTCGGCGTTTTGACAGTTGTGCTCGCGTTGTTCCTGCGACGCTATATCGGAAAGGTCGGTGCACTGTCGGCCGCGACGTTCCTGGCATTGTCGCCGGGAATGGTCTACATCTCGAGATATTTTATACACGAGATGTTCTTTGTTTTTTGCAGCCTCGCGGTCGTTGTCGCCGTGCTCTTTTTTATTGACCAACGACGGTCCGGGATCTTTGCCAATATCTGGATGGTGATCATCCTGCTGGTGGCATTCATGCCGTCGGCACTTAACCTCGCGTCGGCGCTTGGCGGCGAAAATACGGCGGCGTTGTTGGCGTTTCGGGCGGCGTTCTTTATCGTCGAATCGGTCCTTGTCTATTTTGTGATGCGGATGCTGCTGTCGTGGGACAGCGGGCGTCCGATATACCTACTGTTGGCGTCGGCCTCGGCCGCGATGCTCTTTGCGACCAAGGAAACGGCGTTTATTACGTTGGGGACGATGCTGATCGCCATATTTTGCGTGTGGCTCTGGCGGGGCATCGCCGCGGGGGAGCTTTTCGTCAAAAGATCGTTCTGGGGCATCGCCGCGGTCCATATCGCGGTGGTACTCGTGGTCATAGGTTACAAGGACAAGTTCATTGAGGGCGGACAGTGGTTTTACGCAAATTTTCTCGGGCCGGGACGTCCGCAGGAATCCTTTGCGTTTTACGGGATCGTCGCCCTGGCGGTCGCGACACTGACGGCATGGGCGGTTTTCCTATATTTTTACCGAACTGAGAACGAAACATTGCTTGACGAGGACGGCAGCCTGAATTGGCGGACCTTTCGTCCGGCTCTCGGCAGCGGCAGCGACCTCATTCTTATGATCGCAGCGGTCGCGGCGGTCTTTATCTATCTCAATGTCCTTTTCTTTTCGTCCTTTTTCAGCTATGCGGAAGGGGTACAAAAGGCGTTTGAGGCCTACGCGATCTGGACCAAAACGGGTAATAAGGACCATACCCAAAACGGACTCCTGGGTTATGTGAAATGGGGATTGAAAGTCGAGGCCCCGCTGCTGCTGCTGGCTCCGGTCGGTGCCGCCATATCATTGCTGAAAGCGAAACATCGGTTCGCGATATTCAGCTCTTTCTGGGCATTTGGCCTTTTTGCCGCGTATACGATCATTCCGTACAAGACGCCCTGGCTCGCGCTGAGTTTCTACCTGCCGATGTGCCTGATCGCCGGATACGGGATAAATGAGCTATTCACTTCCAAGCGAATGCCCCTCAAGGCCCTCGGGGTTGCTCTCGGCGTCATCGCCTCGGCCGTGCTCGCGTATCAGGCCTATTCGATCAATTTCGTCCGGTATGACGACGAAGAAATGGGCTATGTTTACGCTCACACCAAACGCCAAATGCTCGATCTGGTGGCAAAGATCGATCACTATGCGGACAAGAGCAAACAGGGGAAGAACGCGACGATCGAGATCGTTTCACCCGACTATTGGCCGATGACGTGGTATTTGAAGGAATACGAACACGCGAACTTTCACGGTTCGCTTATCGACGCCAATACGGCCGAGATGATCATCGCCAAGAAGGACGCGCAAGATGCGGAGATGCTGAGGCGATATTCGGCATTTTACCGCTTTGACGGTGTCTATCCGCTGAGGCCGGGCGTCGATCTTGTCTTGCTGGTCAGAAAGGATATCGCCGACAGCGACGCGAAGGAGTTATACAAGATTCTTGAATATGTCTCGCCCGAACTGAAACGCTAGGCCGCGGGCCGAAACCCTTAGGGCGGCGATGCCGTATAAGCGAGACGTGAGGTTCACGGCTCGCTTTTTTTGTTGGCCTGATCCTATTTAATGTGAACAGAGGGCCGATATTTTGCGTAGTTGGTTGTAACGCTTAATCACCAAACTAAAATGATCCGGAGAAAAATGAATATGTTACGACGTAAGTTTATCAGCGCCGTCCTTGTTGCGGCATTTGTGCTGCCCATCACGGCGCTTGGCCAGGCGGCCGCACCGGCGGTCTATACCGCCCCGAAAGAGACCATCGATAAGATACGCGACGAAGGGATGAATCGGTCGCAGGTAATGCAGACACTGTCTTACCTGACCGATGTCATCGGCCCCCGCCTGACCGGATCACCTAATATGAAACGCGCCAATGAGTGGACGCGCGACAAGATGAAGGAATGGGGCATGCAAAACGCCGATCTTGAGTCTTGGGGGCCATTCGGCCGCGGCTGGTCGCTTCGCAAATTTTCAGCGACCATCATCGATCCGCAGTATGTTCCGGTGATCGGTTTTCCATCGGCATGGTCACCCTCGACGAAAGGTGCCGTCACCGGTGAGGTCGTTCATTTATCGGCAAAAACGCCGGAAGATCTGGCTAAATACAAAGGTCAGCTCGCCGGCAAGATCGTACTCGTCTCGAACGAGCGGCCGCTGAAACCGCTCGACAAGCCGCTGATGAATCGAATGAGCGATGAGGACCTTGCCAAACTCGCCGCGGCTCCCGATCCGGCTGCGTCGGGCGATTCGGGCAACCCGCCGCCGGCAATGATCAAGAACTTTGTAGATTCGATGAATTTTCAGGCAAAGAAGATGAAGTTTCTCATTGATGAAGGTGCCGCGGTCATGCTCGAAAACAGCAATAATGGTTCGG
Source organism: uncultured Chloracidobacterium sp. (assembly GCA_937941715.1). Lineage (GTDB taxonomy): Bacteria > Acidobacteriota > Blastocatellia > Pyrinomonadales > Pyrinomonadaceae > OLB17. Next base: position 24,436 of record CALDGX010000054.1, read on the forward strand.
GCGGCACGATCTTCGTCCAGGGAGCAAGTGTGGGGGTCGAAATGGGCGAGATCAAGACGATCGAAGATATCTTTAACGCCGCCGCGTTTCAGCCGCACGTCAAAAAATGGGAAGCAAACATGATGCCGCAGGTGACCCTTGCCACCGAAGATTACAACCGGCTTGTCCGTATGATCAAACTCGGTGCCAAGCCCAGAATGACGGTCGAGATCGACTCACAGTTCCACGACGATGATCCGATGCAGTACAACACTGTGGCCGAGATTCCCGGCAGCGATCCGGCACTCAAGGACGAGGTCGTTATGCTCGGCGGCCACCTCGATTCGTGGCACAGCGGCACGGGGGCGACCGACAACGGTGCAGGATGCGCAGCGGTCATGGAGGCGGCTCGTATCATCATCGCCTCAGGGCTCAAACCGCGGCGTACGATCCGCGTCGCTCTGTGGTCCGGTGAGGAACAGGGCATCTTCGGCTCGACCAATTACGTCAAGAAGCACTTCGGCGAGAAAAAAGACGGAACCCTGGTGAAAGGGCCCGATTTTGACAAATTGTCAGCCTACTACAATCTCGACAACGGTACGGGCAAGATCCGCGGTGTTTATATGCAGGGCAACGCCGCCGTAAGGCCGTACTTCGAGGCGTGGCTGGCGCCGTTTGCGGACCTTGGTGCCAAGACTCTGACGTTGTCCAATACCGGCGGAACCGACCATTTACCGTTTGACGGGATCGGTTTGCCGGGATTTCAGTTCATACAGGACGCGGTCGAATACAATACCCGAACGCACCATTCCAATCAGGATAATTTTGACCGGATCCAGGCGGACGATATGAAACAATCCGCAACGATCATCGCTGCGTTTGCCTATCAAACGGCCATGATGGACGGCAAACTGCCGCGAAAGGCAATGAAATAGACTAGAACGATCTGATCGTAAAATAATACGAAGGCTGACCAGAAACCATTTCTGGTCAGCCTTCGTATTATTGCCATCTGAATTATGAAGAATCTAGCTTTTGTTGCCGTATTCGTGTTGCTTATTGCTTCGGGGCTGAGCGGTCAGACCACAGCATTTATTGGTGTCAATGTCATTCCGATGGACCGTGAGCGCATATTGGCGAACCAGACCGTTATCGTCAGGAACGGCGTGGTCGCCGAGATCGGTGATGCGTCCAGGGTCAAGGTGCCAAAAGACGCTGTCGCTATCGACGGGAAAGGCAAGTATCTCATTCCGGGCCTTGTCGATATGCATACGCATCTGCTGTCGGACAGCGACGAATATCCCGATTCGATCGCACCTGACGAACTTCGCGTTATGGTCGCAAATGGCGTGACGACAGTGCGGTTTATGATCGGTACTCCGGAACTGCTCAAGCTGCGCGAGCGGTCAGCCGCCGGTGCGATCGTGGCTCCGACGATCTATGTCGCGAGTCCGCACCTTACGGGCCGCGAACAGGGTAATAACTTCGTTGTGAAAACGACTGACGAGGCTCGCGAGGCAGTCCGCAAATCAAAAGCCGCCGGATACGACTTTATCAAGATAACGACTTTCGTCCCGTCGCTCATTTACGAATCGGCGGTCGATGAAGCCAAAAAGATCGGCATTCGCGTGGTCGGCCACGCAGACAGCCGATTCGTCGGCGTCGAAAGGGCGTGGAAAGCGGGCCAACAGATCGAGCATCTCGACGGCTATATGGAATTGTTGCTCAGGCCCGACGCTCCAATGAAGGGTTCCGTCTCTGATCTCTATATCTACGCGCCGGACAACTGGCAGAGCTTTGAATACATGGACGAATCAAAGATACCCGAGATCGCCCGCAAAACAGTAGCGTCAAATCCCTTCGTCGATCCCACGCAGCACTTTATGAAAAACACTTTCGGCCGACTGCGGACCGAGGAATCGATCAGGGCTCAACCTGACTTCAAGTTCTATCCGCCGAAGGTACAGGAGCAGTGGCTGGATTTTTACCGTCGAAACCGCTTCATCAATACCGTCCCGCTCGATAAACGAGCCCATTGGGTCGATCTCCGGAACAAGCTCATCAAGGCGATCCATGACGCCGGCGGCAAGATCATGGCTGGTTCCGACACGCCGGAATTTCTGTTCCTGTACGGTTTTTCACAGCATCGCGAACTTAAGGCACTTGCGGATGCGGGCCTGTCGAATTACGCGGTGCTCGCGGCCGGAACGCGAAATGCTCACGAGTTACTTGGTACGATCAACAGGTCCGGAACGATCCAAAAAGGAAAGCAGGCAGACTTGATATTGCTGAATTCAAATCCGCTGGACAGTATCGGGGCGACAGAGGATCGTATGGGAGTGATGTTAAAGGGCAAGTGGTACACTCAATCCGAGCTTAACGGATGGCTCGACGAGATCGCCCCGAAGATAGCGGGGTCTTATATCGAAAAACACTAACATGAGAAAACTATTTATTGCATCAGTGATCCTGGCGTTTCTTACGGCCGTTGGTTTTGGGCAAGATGACAAACAGGCGGCGATCGCCGTCGTTAACCAGCTTTTCGCCGGAATGAAGGCAAAGAGTGCCGAGCAACTGAAGGGAGTCTTTGCACCGGATGCTCAATTCATCGCGATCGACAAACCCCGCGACGGAAAAGGCCTCTCCACGTCGAGAGTCATGACCGGCGAGTCGTTCACTAAACGGATCGGTGAATATACAGGCCCCGACTACATCGAAAAGATGATCTCGCCGGAAGCGAAGGTTTCGGGCGATCTGGCGGTCGTTTCGGGCCGCTACACATTCCATGTCGGCGATAAATTCTCACATTGCGGCACCGATGTTTTTTCACTCGTCCGCACCGCCGCCGGATGGAAGATCGCACAGGGTTCGTTCACGCTCGAGTTTCAGTGTGAGCGCGATCTCAAGGCGATCGATGTGCCGAAGGTAGACGCCAGTCCGGCCGATGTAGCGACACTCGACGGCATCATCAAGGCGTTTTACGCCACGATAACCGGCCCGAAAGGTCAGCCGCGTCAATGGTCGAGAGACAGGACACTCTATATTCCCGACGTCCGTTTTGTCAGCATGAGCGAACAGGACGGTAAGATCCGTGCCGGCATCTCCAATCATCAGCAATATGTGAATTCGACGAATGAGTCGTTCGTCAGCAACGGGTTTACCGAACGCGAGATCAATCGCGTCGTTCGCCGGTTTGGCAACATCGCGCATGTTTTCTCGACCTACGAATTCACGAATGACGCGGGCACCGATAAAGGCCGCGGCGTGAACAGCATTGAACTCTACTGGGACGGAACGCGCTGGTGGATCTCCGCCGCGAGCTGGGACGATGAACGGCCGAACAATCCGATCCCTAAGGAATATTTGCCAAAGGGCGGAAAATAGCCGCTACGCCTTGATCCTAACTTTGGCCGCGGCAACGTTCTTAGATATGAACTGCATCGGAACTGATAGTTTCTTATTTTTTTTTGAGGTAATTCAATGATAGTTCGAGTAGCCGCATATTTACTTTTCGTCTTGCTTTTGGCGAATGCTGTATTGTCACAATCTACTTCGGCTTCCGGCGTAACGCCGGAAATGCGAACCGAAGCGAACAGGCTTTATCAGGCCGCTGATTGGGCTAACGCAGCAAAGGCGTATGAGAAGATCGCCGAGCTTGAGCCAAAGAATGCTAATGCGGGCTTTCGGCTTGGCTCGGTGTACCTAAATTTGAACCGGAACCGTGAAGCTCAAACTTACCTTGAGCAGTCATTTGCCGCTTCACCAAACCCAGTTGCGGCACTTGCTCTGGCCCGAGCCTTTGCCCGTAACGGAGATAAGAAACGGGCATATGAGACATTAGATAAAAGCATTGCCGTTGGCGGTATTGTGCCCGAGTCCATCACTGCCGAGAAGGACTTTTTGGCCTGGAAAGATGAGGCCGAGTTCAAAGAGATCGTCAGAAAAAACGACATTGCAGTGAGTCCCTGCAAAGCGACGCCCGAGTATCGCCAATTCGATTTTTGGATCGGGGAATGGGACGTGAAGAACAATCAGGGGCAAATGGCCGGCTCCAGCAGTGTTCAGTTAATTCTGGGCCAGTGCATTATCTTTGAGAACTGGACCGGCATCGGCGGCACAAGCGGTAAGAGCTTTAACATCTACGACACTAGCGCTAAAAAATGGCATCAGACGTGGGTAGATAACAAAGGGACGTTCACGCACTATATAGGCGGCCTGGTTGATGGGAGCATGGTCGTCGTGGCTGACACAGTGATTTCAGGCAAGAAGATTCTTGCAAAGATGACCTTCTCAAAATTGCCGAACGGCGATGTGCGGCAGCACGGTGAAAATTCGACCGACGAAGGCAAGACGTGGACAACTGCATTTGACCTCACATATTCCCGGCGAAAGTCATAGATTCGGGTGCCGGACATTAAACCTTTTCCGCGTATTATTCGTTAACTCAATATGAAAATAATCAAATTGACCCTTTTGTTGATCCTTCTCGCGATGCCGGCATTCGCAGGCGACCCAAAGTCGGGCGATGAACTGATCTCGGCGATGTACAAAAAATACGCCGGCAAATGGTACAAGACGCTGACGTTCGTGCAAAAGACTATCCATCATCAACCCGACGGTACGAGTACCGCCGAGATCTGGAATGAAGCGATGACCTGTCCGGGCAAACTGCGAATTGACTTCGCCGAATCGAAGACCGGCGACGGAATATTGTTCGCGGATAGCAAGATCAGCTCGTTCAAGGACGGTAAGGGCGGGCCGGCGAGGCCATTCGTACATCCATTGATGGTCCTCGGGTTCGATGTGTACTGTCAGGGCCCGGAGGCAACGATCGCCCAGGTAAAGGGCCTCGGGATCGATCTGTCGATCGTTCATCGGGAAAAGTGGCAGGGAAAGGACGTTTACGTCGTCGGGGCAAAGCCGGGCGATGTAACAACGCCGCAATTCTGGGTCGACAAAAAGAGTTTATTATTCGTACGCCTACTCCAGACGGCCGGACGCGATAAAAAGAGCGTGGCCGAAACGCAGTTCAACAAATACGTGAAGGCAAAGGGCGGTTGGGTCGCGGCCGAGGTCAAGTTCTTTGTCGACGGCAAACCGACGACGTCTGAGGAATATTCCGACATTCAGGCCGACATCAAACTGGACCCGGATCTTTGGGTTCCCGAAAAATGGTTCACAGTGGATAAGAACTACTTTGTGAAAAAGTGAGACTTTGCCGCAAATAGTGATAAACTTGCAGGCATTCTAACCCAAAGGAGTCCTGTAAATGCGGATCTTGTTCTCGTTTCTTATATTGTGTTCGATCTCGGTGTCGGTTTTTGCAGTGGATCTGACTGCCGAGATCAACGCCGCGGCAGAAAAGGTCCTGCCGCAGGTCATTCAGTGGCGGCGATACCTTCACGAACACCCGGAACTTGGGAACCGCGAATTCAACACCTCAAAACTCGTCGCCGACGAGCTGCGGAAACTCGGGATCGAGGTTCGCACGGGTATCGCCAAAACCGGCGTCGTCGGCATTCTGAAGGGCTCGCAGCCGGGCCCGGTCATCGGGCTGCGTGCCGATATGGACGGTCTGCCGGTGACGGAGCGGGTCAACGTCCCTTTCAGATCGACGGCCAAAAGCGAATACAACGGCCAGACCGTCGGGGTGATGCACGCCTGCGGCCACGACACTCACGTGGCGATGCTGCTAGGTACGGCCACGGTCCTCGCGGGAATGAAGGACAAGATCAAAGGAACGGTCGTATTTATCTTTCAGCCGGCCGAAGAAGGTGCTCCCGCAGGTGAGACCGGCGGAGCGTCGGATATGGTAAAGGAAGGCGTGATGGACAACCCGAAGATCGACGCCGTTTTTGGAATACACATCAACTCGGCGACCGAGATCGGCCAGATCAAGTACAAATCGGGAGCTGAAATGGCGGCCAGCGATTGGTTTGAAATCAAGGTCAAGGGCCGCCAGAGCCACGGAGCGTATCCCTGGCAGGGCATTGACCCGATCGCTGTTTCAACACAGATCTACACCGGCCTGCAGATGATCGTTGCCCGCCAATCTGAACTGCCGAAAGCGCCGGTGATAATCACGGTCGGCAGGATGACAGCGGGCATCCGCGAAAATATTATCCCTGAAGAAGCGGTGATGGCCGGCACGATCCGCACGCTCGACACGGCAATGCAGGACGAGGTACATGAAAAAATACGCCGTACCGCCACCAAGATCGCTGAAAGCATGGGGGCCACCGCTGAGGTCAGGATCGACCGCAAGACGCCGGTCACCTACAATGATCCGCAGCTTGTGAAAAAGATGCTGCCGTCGCTCGAAAAAGCCGTCGGAAAGGGCAATGTCATTGATGCCGAGTGGGTCACCGGTGCCGAGGACTTTGCGTTCTACGGCCAGAAAGCTCCTTCGTTCTTCTTCTTTGTCGGCGGTATGCCAAAGGGCGGCGACCCGAAAACGGTACCGTCGCACCATACGCCCGATTTCTTTATCGACGACAGCCGTCTTGATGTAGGAGTCAAAGCGTTCTGCAATATCGTTTTCGACTTTGTAAAATAACGGCGACGTAAATCTGTACCCAAAAAAGCCGCGTGACGAAACGCGGCTTTTATTATCTGGACCGTTTATTTTCCGAACCTTACGACCCGATATGGGCCTCGACGAACCAGAGGAGTTTGTCCACCGTCCGCGAAACGCCCGTCAAAAGGTCGGCCGTACCCGCGTCTCCTAGGCCGTCGGCAGCCTCGATGTCAGCCCGCACCTTTTTACCGAAATCCGCGAGGACATTCGAAAGTGCGTCAACATGGTCCGCGCCATCCGTGATCTCCAGCGGATATTCCGCCAGGGTCGATGTCTGAGCGGCGACGCGGACAGTTCCGTTGGCGACACCGCCGAGCGTCGTAACGCGTTCGGCAATATCGTCGACGATCGGTTCCAGGTCAGCGGCAACGCGGTCAAACAGTTCGTGCAGGGCAATAAAATTCATGCCCTTCACGTTCCAATGGGCCTGCTTGGCCTGTGAACGCAGGTCAGCCGCGTCAGCCAAACGCTGATTGAGCAGGCCGATGAGTTTCTCACGTTTTCCCTTTGCTATGTCGATCTTTGTATTATGCATAATTGATACCTCAGTATTTAGAATTATTCTAATTATAATTAGAATTAATGTCAAGTCTGCATAACTTCCGTCGGCTGATCGATAGAGAGAGGCAGGAGGCCGGACGAAGTTGCTATAATAGACGCCGATAATGATGTTTCAGAACTCAAATTCGCAAGTGCAGGTCGTGCGGCAGGCACACGAGGTCAAGGATGTCCTCTGGACGTCGATAGACGGCATGTGGACAACATTGATCGAGCGGCTGCCCTATTTGATCGCAGGATTGCTGCTGCTCGGGCTGTTTTACCTTTTGGGCCGCCTGGCCCGGCAGGTGATCTGGACCGCGAGCAAAAGGGCCAATATGGATCGCCGGCTGCGCGTGCTGTACATGCGGCTGACGTTCATCGTGATCTTTGTTTTCGGTGTTTTGACCTCACTGACAGTGATCATTCCCTCGCTTGAGTTTAAGGACGTCATCGCCGGATTGGGCTTCACGTCATTTGTGATCGGGTTTGCGACCAAGGACATCCTGAACAACCTCTTTTCCGGGCTGCTCATACTCTGGCGAGAGCCTTTCAAGTGGAATGACCATATCCAGATCGGCGGTAATCAAGGGCGCGTCGAGAATATCGGGGTGCGAGCGACACAACTGCGAAAAGATGACGGGGAACTGATCCTGATCCCGAACGGCGAAATGTACTCAAGTACGCTGACCATTCACAAAGCCGGCGAGAAGCGTCGGCTGGCAATGACGATGAGCTTCAAGTTCGACAGCGACATCCCGTTGATAAAGCGGCTGATCGGGGATGCGATCGTCGAGGTAAACGGCATTTTGGACGATCCGCGGCCGGGCGTCCTGGTTTCAGAGGTGAATGGCGAGAACATCACGCTGACTATAAACTTTTGGATCGATACCGACGAACATCGGCCGCTCGAAGTATTTGACGAAGCTGCGATGGCCGCGGTCGATGCGCTGCGAAAAGCGGGAACGGTACCGAGCGCGGTCTCGGCCGCCGCCGAACAGCCGCCGAAAACCGCGACCAGGTCAAGGGGTAAAATTGAAACGGATTTGTAATCTGCCTATCGGGCGTCGGTGCCCGACATCGCCGGGGGAGCGGGGCGTGCACCGCGAACGTTGCTGACGCCCGCGCCGCGAAACAGCGGTGTAAAGATCCACTTTGAGTGATTTTCGATCCCGTAATAGGAAATGACCGATTTGCTGCGGCTCTGGCTCGCGACGCCGATAAATGGCGTGTTTTCGGTGAGGATCTCGGTGTCGCTATCGTCCGGTTCGGTCGCGTCGCTTTCAGACCCTGTATTGAGGGTATTTACCAGCACCAGGGCGAACCGGTCAAAGACCTGACTTGGGTTTGACGGAAGCAGCCCGCCGTTGAATGTCTGGACCCGCTTGGCAAAAGGGCCGAGGGTGGAAACTTCGGCCTTGATCAGCCGCCATTTGCCGTCCTCGCTGAGCGGGTCGACGGCCGCGGATGCCCGCAATATCTGACGTTTTTTGGTTCCCTGCGGCAGCCCCTCCAGCAATTCGTCCATCGAATTGGGCAGTTTGGCTCCACGATAAAATTCAACGTACTGACGGATCGCCTCGGCTACCTCTTCACCGCGGCGGATCGATTCAAGTTCCTTTTCGCGTTGGACCTCCAGTTGGACAGCGGGTGCGACCGCCAGCATGCCGATCGCAAAAACGACCATTACCGCCATTACGGCGAGCAGAGTCATCCCGCGTTCACCATGTCTGTTATCGTCCGTCTCCGTCATCATTGTCGTCAACATCCTTCTTGTCGTTAGGATTGCGATTGGGCGGTTGCGGCGGCACGTACCGTGGAATATTGCTCGGGATGCCGGGGATCTCGCCCTGCGGTATGCCGCCGGGATTGAATGGCATGAACCCCGGATCCATCGGATTGCTTCCGGGCCGGCCCGCCGGGACGCCGGGTGAACCGGTCGAGCCGGTGGTGCCCGCCTTGACGATCGGGATCTTGTGTTTGAATCCCAGGCTGGTATCCTCGAACGTTACTTCCGACGCCGAAATGTTTATCAAGCGAAACCGGCCGCCAACCACGTCATTGAGCCGTGCCCCGAACGGCGTGGTCTTGCCGCTTTCGAGGAAGTAAGCAGTGTCGTTGTTATAGCGTTTTCGTGCGATCATCCCAATGTACTGGAATGTCGGCCGCGGCGGCGCTTGTACCTGAAAGATGACCTGATTCGAGTATTTCTTGCCGTCGGGCGTCTGGACGATGATCTGCCGCGGGCCCTCTTGAGCGATAAAGTTCGCCGGAATATCTGCGACGAGTTTCTGGGCACTGACAAACGACGTCGGGATCTCGCTCTGACTGAAATAGATACGTGCTTCGGGCGTAAATCGGTCACCGTTTACCTCGAGCTTGAAGCCCCTGGATCCGGCATAGACACTCTGCGGCATCATAAAGCCGACGAGCATTTCCGGCGTTGGCGTCGGGATCGGGGTCGGCGGCGGAGTCGCGGGAGGCAGCGGCGTCGGGCTATATGGCGTCGGTGCCGGCGGCTCGTAAAATGCAAAGATATTGCGACCCGCGTCAGGTGCGTAGGCGTTGCCCGGGCGATAGTCGATCGGCGTCGTCTGATACGCGAAATCCTGTTCCGACGCCGAAGGCATTTCGATGTCCTTCCTGCCTGCCGACGGCGTTGGTTTTGGCGTCGGCGTTGCCTTTACGGCCGCCGAAGAACTGCCGCCGAACAAACTTCGGCCGAAGGCGAAGTAAAGCGCGGCGATCGCGAGTACGCCGAGCAGCGAGGCCGCGATCAGCTTGTTGCGTTCCGCTGTAGTTTTGCCTGCGGTTACTGCCATTGCGTTATTGTTCGGCCCCCTTGTTCAGGATCGGCGAATAATTGGCCCGACGAAAATAAGCGGCCATTTCCAGGTGGAGAGCGACGATCTCACCATGCGTTCGTCCCTTTGGTTTAGCCGCACCGGGTTGCCCAGCATCAGGCTTGCCGCCGCCCGGAAAGCCGGCCGCGGTCATATCGCCGCCCGGCTGCGCCGCCGGCGGCTTGGTAAGATCGGGTTTTGGCTCGGACTGACTGTCCGAGGGTTCGATCTCGATGGTGCTTACGACGACAAATTCGTTTCCGGTCTCGATATCGCGGATAAAACGCCGGAGATTCTGATACGACCCCTCGACGGTCATGGTCACATAAATTCCTGGGAAGAGGCTGCGGAATTTGGCTCGTCCGCGTTCTTCGTCACTCTCGTTATCCTTGTTGACATCAGCGGACTCCAGCGTCTGATAGTCCGGGCCGGTGGTATTGGTCAGGCCGTAAGCGAGAATGAGCGAGTTGATGCGCTGGTAGAGGGCGGCCCGGCCGTTCACTGCCGGCGGCAGAAATCGCGTTTCAAAATCGTCGACGCTGGTCAGAAGCTTGCCGACCTGCGCTTCGGTCGTGGTGATCTCGCCGTATTTGGTCTTGGCCGACATCTTTTCGGCCTCGAGCCGATCCGCTTCTGAGCGGTTCCGGGCAAGTTCGCGTCCGGCCGGAGCAACGGCAAAAATATAGAGGAGGATCACCGCCCCGAAAGCCACGGCCCCGACGGCAAGCGCCGCGACCTCGACCGGGCCCCACATTCCTCCGGCGACCTTTCGCGGACGGCGGGCGATCACCTCCGGCGTAACGGCCGAGATGTTCGCCGACTGTGCTTCGGAGGTTGCGAGCTCGTTGGTATCGGTCTCAGCCATTATCGGGCACCTCCGGGATTGTTCTCGGCGACATCGGTCGTCGGCGACGTCGAATAACCGTAACCGGGCGAGTAGACCAGCCGCAGAGTATATTCGGTGTAGGTCATCCGTTCGTTCTTCTGCAGGTCCTGTCCACGCAGTTCAGCCTGGAACAGCCCTGAGTTGTGCATATTATCGATCATTGCCATCACGGCAGGGTAGTCGCGGCTAAGCACGCCTAACTCCAGCTCAGCCTTGAGGCGGCCGCTATCATTGTAGATATTCTGTACCGAGATGCGCGAGGCCGAAACACTACCAGGCAGCACGCCTTCCAGATCCGAGAACAGCCTCGACCAGCCGAATGTCTTGTTGGCGACGAGTTTGTGCGACGCGGTAAGGATGGCCTTTTGTTCAGGCGTCAATTGCTGCTGTACCTTTTCGCCTTCGCCCTTGAGCTGTTTGATCTCGGCTTCGGTGCGCGAGTTTTGTTCGGACAAGAGCTTGTTCGTGTCGGCAGTTTGCTTCCAGTAGGCAAGACTGACAATAAGTCCTACCGCCGCGGCAAAGAGCAACAGCGCCGCCAACAGGAACGGTAGAGCCCTGTTCCTAAAGGGCTTGGTAGCTAGATTGAGAGTATTTATCACCTAATATCCTGCCAAAGGAATTTACTACAGATCACGCCGGCCGTGCTACGCAGGGCAATGCACGAGTTTACCACGAACGAACGCACTTTTTAACACGCCGACAGCGGTAAAAGGTTGCAATTTCGTTTAGAGGCAACACATCGGATCATTGTTGCCGCAACCGCGTTAGCGGATAATATTGGTGAGGGGCGAAATGGATCAATTTCGAAAATGGGGAAAGCCGGTACTGATCCTTGCGATATTCTTCACTATCGCTTACTTGACGCCGGCCGAGCCGATCGATCCCTGGCAAATGTTCAGCCTCAAAAAAGCGGCGTACATGGTCTTTGCACTTGCCTTTATCGAGGCTCTGGGCGCGGCGGCAATACGACTTTTGGGCAATCGAAAAGGCGCGATCCTGACGGGTTTCTTCGGCGGACTTGTTTCGAGCACCGCGACAACCGTCGATCTGGCACGCGACAGTGTCGATGCCCCGCCGGAAGACCTCGGAAAACAGACCCTTACTTTTCTTTCCGCGACACTTGCGATGCTAACCGAGGGCGTAGTTTTGCTGCTGTTCGGCACGAGCGAGATCCACGCCCCGCTGTTTCTGATCCTGTCAGGGCCGATCCTGGCAGTCGTGATAATGATCGTCATATTGACCATGCGGATACCTCATCGCAAGGTTGCCGGCCGTGAGGTACAGATCGAAATACTACCCGTAATAAAACTCGCCGCATTTATCGTTGCGATACTGGCGACATCAAAACTGCTGCAGCATTTTCTCGGGCAAAGCGGTTTGATAGTGCTGACGTTCCTGGTCTCGCTATTCGAGATACATGGGTCGGTGATAGCTAATATTCAGATGCACGACGCCGGCGCGTTCGGCGTCGAATTTCTCGGAGGGCTGATAACGCTGTCGGTCACCGCGTCATTTATCTCGAAGATGTTTCTGCTCTGGACCATCGGTACGCATAAGCTGCGGCGAGCGGCGATGCGATACACGATGGCGTTGTTTGCGGTGCTTATCGCAAGCTGGCTGGTCTTTGTGGCAGTCGTCTGAAGCCGGAAAGGAATGGTCTCAAGAACGGCGCGGCGGCAGGTGGCGGGCAAGTTCTTCCTGCGTCATATCGCGATACGCGGCAACACGGTTCCGACCCTCGCGTTTTGCGCGGTAGAGAGCGGAGTCAGCCATTTCAACCAGTTCGATCGGGTCGGACGAATCCTCGGGAAACGAAGCGACACCAATGCTGACCGTAATGTGATGTTTTTCAGAAGTGCGTCCGGGCTGGACAACGCTAAACTCGCGGCTCTCGATCGTGGCACGCATCCGCTCAGCCGCGACCAGGGCTTGGGGCATTTCGGCGTCGAGCAAAAAGGCGGCAAATTCGTCACCGCCGAAACGAGCGGCCGCGTCGCCGCTGCGCAGGTTCGCCATTATAGAAAGCCCTATTTCCTCGATCGTCTTGCTGCCGGTGAGATGGCCATATTTGTCGTTCACGCCCTTGAAATGATCGCCGTCCATCATCAGGACGCAGAACGGCCGATTTTCGGTCGTCGCCCTGCTAGCCTCGCGCCTCAGTTCCGAGAAGAACGACCTGCTGGACAAGAGGCCGGTCAGGTCATCGTGCGATATCAAACGATGTATCTGGCGCTGATATTCGCGATCGATCTCATCGAGCAGGTCAAATCGCAGCAGCGTCTCGCCGATCGAGATCTTGTCGCCATTGGTCAGAGTGTGTGAAGATATCCGGTCGCCGTTCAGAAATGTGCCGTTGCGTGAATTCAGGTCAGAAAGCACGTAGTTCACACGGCCGGACGCAGGATCGGTCACGGTCGTGACGCGGGCATGCTGACGCGAGACCTGCGTGTCGTTGACGCGCACATCCGCCTCGAGCGCACGTCCGAGGATGACCTCTTCACGCTCAAGCGGGATCGGGACAGCGATCAATTCGCCGCTCAGGAATACAAGTGCGGGGCGAACGTCGCGGCGTTTTATCTCAGAATCGTTCATAGAAACGGCGGTTGGTGAGAAAGGAGCGCCATTATTAGGATAACCGATTAAGCCCCATCCGCGCTACACCTTTTTTGGGGTCATCAGCAACCGGCGACGGTGTCCCGGATTTTGCCTAAGTTGAACAAAATACTGAAATAATCGCCCGATTAAGTATATGATTTAGAGGTGCTTTCCGCATCGATCGCCCTTCGCTGCGGAATGACACTTTTTGGAGTGCCAAATGTCGGATCTAATTCCAACCGCCAAGGATCAGAGATTGATCTTTGATGTCGGGCTGCACCACGGCCAGGACACCGATCACTATCTCAAAAAAGGCTACCGAGTGGTGGCTTTTGAGGCCGATCCCGCAAATGCACAATTTTGCCGTGATCGATTTGCCGCGGCGATAGCGGACGGGCGTCTAACGATCGTCGAGGGAGCGATCACCGAATCCTACATCGAATCCGAACAGGGCCGAACGGTCAAATTTTACCGCAACGAACATCACACTTTGTGGGGAAGCACCGCCGAAGATTGGGCGGTCCGCAATGAGGTGCTCGGTACTACGAATGAGATCATTAGTGTGCCGGCGATCGATTTTGCGGAGCAGGTCGAGCGCTATGGAGTGCCCCATTATCTGAAGGCCGACATTGTCGGTTCGGAGGTCATCTGTCTGCGGGCGCTCTTGCGGTTCGAGAACAAGCCTGACTACATTTCGATCCGGTCCGAAAAGATAGTTTTCCGACGGCTCGAATACGAATTTGACCTGCTCGAACAGCTCGGATACGACCAATTTAAGGCAATTAAGCAGGATTTTGACCATATCCGGGCCGAATTGCCGGCGGAAAACGGCGATAGGTTCCATACATTCGAAGAGGGCGCGTCCGGGCCGTTTGGTGAGGAAACGCCGGGCCGCTGGCGAACGCGGGCAGAGGTCCTGAAGCAGTATAAAAAGATCTTTGTGAAATATTGGCTGTTCGGCGACTATTCATATCTGATCCAGACCGAAGGCGGTCGCAGGCTGATATCGAATCTCGAAAGGATAGTTCGCCGATCGATCCCGGGATGGTACGACACGCACGCACGGCACTCTTCGTTCGAAGGAGGTTCGCCCAGCGTATGAGCAAGCCCGAAGCAGCAGCCCAATCCTTAAAACAGCAAAGTGCCTGGCTGCTGGTGGCCAAGGTGATCGGCTTTGGGTTCAGCTTTGTCTTGCCGCTGCTGATCGTCAGGTACCTGTCGCAGGAGGAGGTTGGCCACTACCGCGAGGCATTCCAGGTAATAATGAACGCCATTGTGATCCTGCCACTCGGGTTCTCGATGAGTTCATTCTATTTTCTCGCGAGAGAAAAGGCTGACCGCCGGGGTGCCGCGATATTGAATATTCTTTTGTTCAATTTTGTCGTCGGCGGATTGGCGTGTTTGACCCTTTACATCTATCCGGAGCTGATCGGGAACATTTTTAAGAGTCCCGAACTGACGCGGCTCGGGCCGCTAATCGGCGTTGTGATCTGGATATGGGTCTTTTCGACGTTTCTAGAAACGGTCGCGATCGCCAATCAGGAAGCCAAGGTGGCAACCGTCTTTATCGTGCTGGCCCAGTTCAGCAAGACGCTGCTGATGGGTTCGGCGGTCTTTCTGTTCGCTACGGTCGAGTCTTTTATCTACGCGGCGATGATACAGGGCATCATCCAGTCATGCATCCTATTTTGGTATCTTCGGTCGCGATTCCCGCGTTTTTGGACGAAATTCGAGCCGTCGTTTTTTAAGGACCAGTTCGTTTACGCGATCCCGTTCGGCGTCGCCGGCATTCTCTGGATGCTGCAAAACGACATTCACAACTATTTTGTCGGGTACAAATTCAGCTCGGCAGAGTATGCAATCTACGCGTACGGCTGTTTTGAGGTGCCGCTGATCGCGATGCTTGCCGAGTCGGTCACGGCGGTCCTGATACCGCGGATGAATACGCTGCAGGTCGCCGGCGATAAGGAGGAGATGATCCGCCTCACCGCTCGTGCGATGCAGAAGTTGGCGTTCTTTTATTTTCCGATCTACGTCTTTTTGTTGATCACGGCACAGACGTTTATCACCACGTTATTTACGACCAAATATGAGCAGAGCGCATCGATATTTGTCATAAATATCACGATCCTTCCGTTCAGTATCCTGATCACCGATCCGATCGTCCGATCGTATAAGGAACTCGGCAGGTTGTTCCTGGTCACGCGCATCGTGGTGCTGCTGACGCTGGTGACGGTGCTTTACTACGGATTGGAGCATTTTGGCCTGACGGGAATGATCACCGCAGCGGTGGGCGCCATCGTTTTGGAAAAAATGATCGCCGAAACGATGGTGATCCGAAAACTGCGGCTCGGGATGCGGCACTTGCCGCTGATGAAAAATGTCCTCAAGACCGCGGTCATAAGTATCGCCGCCGGCATTGTGACCTATTTTGTTTACGAGAACGTAAAAGTCGTTCTGGAAACAGCGGGCGAGCATTTTGCGCAGGAGATGTTCTCAACGCAAAAGCTGGCGATCCTTAATTTCTTCGGCGGCAGCCTCGTTTTACTAATATCGGGTATCGTGTTTGCCCCTATATATCTGTTTCTGGCAAATATCTGGGGCGTTATCGAAGCTGACGAAAAGGAAAGTGTCCGTGCGGCGGTGAGGCGGATCTGGCCGGGACGCGGCGCGGTACCGGCCGCGGATGGTGATCTCTAATTATGTGCGGAATTGCCGGAATGATATCAATGACGGACGGAGCCGTCGCCGAGCGTGCCGAGAGGCTCGATGCGATGTGCCGCGTCATTACGCACCGCGGTCCGGACGAACAGGGCACAGCGGTCGTCGGCCGAGCGGCAATGGGAATGCGGCGACTGTCGATCATCGATCTGGACGGCGGCCAGCAACCGATCTACAACGCCGACCGTACAAAGCTGATCGTATTCAATGGCGAGATCTATAATTACCGCGAACTTCGCCGACAACTTGAAGCCCGCGGACACGTATTTCGCACTAACTCCGACACCGAGACGATCATCAACGCCTATCAGGAATACGGGAATGACTGCGTCAGGCACCTGCGAGGGATGTTCGCCTTCGCGATATGGGACAATTCGGACCAAAGCCTCTTCATCGCCCGTGATCGGGTCGGCAAAAAGCCGCTTTTCTACTCGCTGACCCCATCGGGAGAATTTGTTTTCGGATCTGAACTTAAGGTCTTGCTGACGCACGGCGGCATTTCGCGTGAGATCGACCGCGGCGCGTTAGACGCCTATTTGACGTTTGGATATGTTCCCGAGGAACTATGTATTTTCGCCTCGGTCAAAAAGCTCGAGCCGGGGCATTTTCTGACGTTCAAAAATGCGGAGATCAAGACCGAAAAATACTGGGACCTTGATTTTTCCGGCGAACAATTTACTGATAGCGAAGATAAGATCGCCGGCGAACTGCTCGAAAAACTCCGTGATGCGGTCGCGGTGAGGTTGGTTTCTGAGGTCCCGCTCGGAGCCTTTCTGTCGGGCGGCGTCGATTCGAGCGCCGTTGTAGGGCTGATGTCACAGATCATGGATTCGCCCGTTAAGACCTTTTCTATCGGGTTTAACGAGGACAGTTTTGACGAGCTGAAGTATGCCCGGATCGCCGCAAGGCACTTTGGCACGGATCATCACGAATTTACGGTCACGCCTGATCTCGTCAGCGTGATTGACGAACTTGTTTGGCACTTTGACGAGCCTTTTGCGGACTCAAGCTCGCTGCCGACCTATATGGTCTCGAAGATGGCGCGCGAACACGTTACGGTGGTCTTGTCGGGTGACGGCGGCGACGAACTATTTGCCGGATACTCGAGATATGTGACAGAGCGTAAACGCAGCGGCCTTGAACGTCTGCCGCGGTCGATCCGACAAAATCTGATCCGCCCGTTAAGCGAGGCATTGCCGCATGGGGCTCGTGGGAAAAACTATCTGTTCAATATTTCGCTCGATGCCGCAGCAAGATATATCGACAGCATTTCGCACTTCAACGGGCCGAGGAAGCAAAAGCTGTATTCGGGCTCGACCCGGACGAAAATGAACGGCAGTTTCGCGCGCGGCGAGGCCATTTTCCGACAGATCGCGGCCAATTCCGGAACCGATGATCCGGTCGAAAACCTCTTATATCTCGACACAAAGACCTATCTGCCGTCCGATATTTTGACAAAGGTCGACCGAATGAGCATGGCGGCTTCGCTGGAAACACGCAGTCCGCTGCTCGATCAGGAGTTGATCGATCACGTGGCACGGATACCATCCGCCATGAAGTTGAAAGGCAGCGAAACCAAGTATATTTTCAAGCGAGCGGTCAGAGGGATCGTGCCGAAAGAGATACTCGAGCGGCCCAAACAGGGCTTTGGCGTGCCGATCGGCGATTGGATAAACAGTCAGTTGAAGGAGCGAATGACGGGAGACCTGGCGGAACGGCGGACGCTCGAACGCGGATATTTTGATACAAAATACATCAAGCTGATTTTAGATGAGCACTCACGCGGGCGTCGCGACCATTCGCACTCATTGTGGACGCTCTGGATGCTTGAACTTTGGCATCGGCGATATATTGACTCATAAATGACGGAAACTTCATTCATTACCAAGTTGGGATGGAACCTGTCGTGGCTCCTCGAATATCCCGTGTCGCGGGCGGCGGCAATGATGGAGCGCACCGTTTTTGACAAGAAGCACGTCGTCTTCACGATCGCCGACCACTTTGAGCCAAGTTGGTCTCCGAATGGCCATGCGGACATCCGGACCCAGATCGAGCGGCTCAAGGCCTATCACAAGATGGCACGTGAGACCGGCGAATCGGTTCGCGATTCCGACGGTACAAAGTTTCGGCACACCAACTTTTTTCCGGCGGAGCAGTATCACCCGGAATTACTGGAGATCATGGCCGAGATGCAGGCCGAAGGCCTGGGCGAGGTCGAGATCCATCTCCACCACGGCGTTGAGCGGCCCGATACGGCGGACAGCCTGCGTGCCGCACTGATCGAATTTCGCGATACGCTCGCCGAGCGTCACCGGTGCCTGTCGCGTATCGATGGACAGGGTCGGCCGATGTACGCGTTTGTCCACGGCAATCTCGCGTTGGCAAACTCATGCGGCGGGTTATATTGCGGCGTCGATAACGAGATGGCGATCCTGCAGGAGACCGGTTGCTACGCCGATATGACCTTGCCTTCGGCTCCCGACCGATCGCAGGTAGCGATGATCAACCAGATCTACGAATTTGGCGGCGATGCGAACAAGGCGGCGCCACACCGGATCGGAAAACGGGTCCGCGTAAATGGAAACAATGCCGCATTACCACTTATATTTACCGGACCGTTGGTATTCAATTGGACACGCCGGTTAAAGGGAATTCCGGTGCCGCGGCTCGAGGACGGAGCACTTGTAGCGAACCAAACGGCGGACCTGGCGCGATTCTATCGCTGGATGTCGGCGAATATCACGGTAGCGGGCAGGCCGGACGTAGTTTTTGTAAAGCTTTATTGCCACGGCTTTTTCGATTATGACCAAAGTGCCTGTATCGGCGAGGGTGCCAGGCGATTTTTTAACGAGATCATCGAACACGGGGCAAACGGCGGCAACTTCGATGTACATTTTGCCTCGGCCCGCGAGGCCTTTAACATCGCCTCAGCCATTATTGACGGTGAACGCGGCGAACCCAGACTATACCGCGATTATCGGCTGAAAGCGATAATGAACGGATCTTAAGTAAATATGTCAGTCGGAACGATGGCCGAACCGCTAAGAAAACTCAAGAAGATGCGTGGCCGCTCGTGGGACGAATTGGTCACGCGCGGCAGCCAGGTATTTTCCGCCTATGGCGAAAAACTCGGTTTCGGCGATCATGTGCCGGACGACGCCGAATTCTCAAGACTGATCGACCCCAAATATAACGGTGCCCCGATGTCGCCGGAGTCGCTGTGGCAGCAGTTCTTTCTCAACAGCGATGAAACTTTCTTTCCGGCATTCAAGGATCAATTTCGCTCCGCCGAGACTTTCGTCGAAACATATGGCAAGAAAGCAAAGGAGCACTTTCTCAGATCCGCGGACCTGATCCTCGACGGGCGCATCGATCTCCTGGGTATCACAAATATCTACATTGGCACTGATATCGATTGGCACTTTGAGCCGATCTCCGGCAAACGTTCGCCGATCAAGCATTGGAAGGAGTTTGACGAACTCGACAGCGCAGAGACCGGCGACAAAAAGGTGCTTTGGGAACTAAACCGGCATCAGCATTTCTTTACACTTGGGGTTGCATTTTGGCTGACCAAGGATGAGCGATATGCAAAAGCTTTTGCCGGCCAGATCGATAGTTGGATCGACCAAAATCCGCCCGGACAAGGCGTGAACTGGGCGAGCAGCCTCGAGGTCGCCTACCGTGCGATGTCTTGGTTGTGGGCATTTCAGTTGTTTCGCCACGCCGAAGCATTCTCGATCGAGCTGTTTTCAAAAGCTGTTAAGTATCTTTACTTGCACGGCCGGCATATCGAGCGGTACCTGTCGAAATACTACAGCCCAAACACTCATCTCACGGGCGAGGCACTCGGCCTATATTACCTCGGTACCCAATTACCGTTCCTGACTCGCGCCGAGCATTGGCGTAAGGTCGGCGAGGATATTTTGATGGGCGAGGTAACGCGTCAGATCTATGACGACGGCGTCTATTTTGAGCAAAGTACATGGTACCAGCGATACACGGTCGATATTTATCTTCATTTTATCGTTCTTCGGGCAGCGTTTAACAATGAGCCCGGCGGAGCCCCCGCGTCGGAACTTGAAAAGCGGCTGCAGGCGGCACTTGAGTTCATGATGTACGTCACGCGTCCGGACGGTACGACGCCGATGATCGGCGACGACGACGGCGGCCGATTGTTGCCGCTGACGGCGGCGGCACCGGACGATCACCGCGGAACGCTTGCGGCGGGAGCTGCTCTATTCGGCCGCCGGGACCTGAAGTCCATCGCCGGAGACGCCTCACAGGAAGTTTTCTGGCTTCTAGGTGCCAATGGCCTGGCCTCGTATACGACATTGATCGCGGAGGAACCTGCCGGCGGGTCGAGGGCTTTCGAGGCCGGCGGATATTTCGCGATGCGTGACGGTTGGCTGGACACGGACAACTATTTACTAATCGATTGCGGAGATGTCGGTGCGCTGTCGGGCGGACACGGCCATGCTGACGCGTTGGCGATCGAGATGGCGCTACGCGGCAAAACGCTTCTCGCCGATTCGGGCACATATACGTATCACGAATCCAAGGAAATGCGTGATTATTTCAGGTCGACAAAGGCCCACAACACGCTGACCGTCGATGACCGATCCTCGTCAGAGCCCGGTGCGAGCTTTGGCTGGCGATCAAAGGCAAATGCCGAGGCTGTCGAATGGCTGTCGAACGACCGATTCGACTTTTTCGAGGGCCGACACGACGGATATCGCAGGCTCGGCTCGGCCGGCGATCATACTCGAAGCATATTATTTTTAAAGCAGGACTATTTCATCGTCCGCGATCATATTAAGGCCGCCGGCGATCACGAGCATTCGTTGAATTTTCATTTCACGCCGGCCGAGCGCACCGTGCTTGATACCGAGGGTGACTTTGCCGCGGGCGACGATTGGCGTATCTTTACGTTCGGCGACGGCGGCAGATGGCAGCAAAATGAGAGCTGGGTATCAAATAACTACGGCAACAAGACCAATGCTCCGTTCTTGCGATTTATTGCAAAAGGCCGAGGGGCACAAGAGTTCTTTTCGTTCGTACTACCGACCGACGGTGCGGAAAAGCCGGAGGTGTCCGAGATCGAGATCGAGGGCGGAAGGGCATTCGCCATTTTCTATAGGAGTTATACCGACCTTTTTGTATTTGCCGACAACGCCGGGCGAATGGTGCGCACAGAGCTTTTTGACACAAATTTCAAATTCACATGGGCGCGTGTCGCACGCGGTGAAAACGTGCCGCAGGAATACGTGCTTGTCGGCGGCGACAGATTTGAGATCGACGGATTCGAAGTGATCGGAAATGCCCCGGCGGCAAGCTCAGCCTCGATCCGGCGTGTGGGCAATGACCTCTACGTCCGGGCCGACGGATCGGCGTTCCGGATATCGCTGCCTCAGAGCTTTGCGGGCAGATCCTAGTTAATCGGTGAGTTTTGTCCTCACGGCTGTCTTTGCACATCTTGAAGAAAAGAGTTCTACAATTCATCGGCAGTTTTCACCAGGGCGGCACCGAGCGGCAAGCCGTAAGCCTAATGCGCGACCTGGCTGATGATGGTCGTTTTGAGGTCTTTGCCGCAACATTGAACCGCGAAGGCGTGTTGTTGGCCGAGGCCGAGGCGATCGGCTTTACCGCGATACCGGAATATAGACTGACATCATTCTTTAACGCAAATTTCATACGCCGCGTTCGCGAGTGTGCTCGTTATCTGCGCGATAACCGGATCGATATCGTCCATACACACGATTTCTACACAAACGTATTCGGCATGGCCGCAGCCGCACTCGCGGGTGCCGAGGGGAAGATCGCGTCGAAACGCGAAACATTTGAGATGCGTTCGAAAGCGCAGGAGATCGTCGAAATGATGGCTTTCGGCCGTGCCGGAGCGATACTCGTAAATTCAGAGGCGATTCGCGACCTGCTGATCGCGAGATCGGTACCCACTGAAAAGATACATGTTATTTATAACGGTCTGGATGTCGGGCGATTTGGCGGCCGCTCGCCGGATCCTGCCGCATTCGGGCTGCCGAACGGACGTAGATTTGTGACGATAGTCGCAAACCTTCGACACAGGGTCAAAAACCTCCCGATGCTTTTGCGTACGGCTTCAAAAGTTACCGCCGGTGTCACTGACGCTGACATCGTCATTGCGGGCGAGGGTGAGCTTGAGCAGGAACTTCGGGCACTTGCCGGCGGACTTGGTATTTCAGGCAGAACTCACTTCATAGGCCGCTGCACGGACGTTCCCGGACTTTTGGGCATTTCTGACGTGTGTGTTTTGACGTCATTTGCCGAAGGTTCTTCGAACTCGATACTTGAATACATGGCCGCCGGAAAGCCGGTCGTGGCGACGAATGTCGGCGGTGCCGCCGAGGCGGTCATCGAGGGCGAAACCGGCTACCTTGTCGCCTCGGATGACGACACGGCGATGTCCGCCAGATTGATCGAACTGCTGGATGATACCGAAAAGAGCGTCAGAATGGGTCAGGCCGGACGGCGTCTTGCTGAGACGAAGTTCTCATTGTCGAACCGACTCGAACGAACCATGGACCTGTATAACTCGATATTGGACAAATAATGTTGCTCACATACCGCCTAATTAGCTAAAATATAAAGTGTGCAAAGGCACGCCTTCCTTATTTCCTGCCCTATTTAATCGAAAATGAAACAAGTTATCCGAAAAGGATTAAAAGACATTATTGTTGACGAAGTGACAGACCCGATGGTCTCGTCAAACCACGTTTTAGTACGTCCGTTCTATTCATTGATCAGTGCCGGCACCGAAACCGCCGATATTCATACCGACAGTCTCGTAAAGGAGGTCGCAGATAATCCGGGCCATCTTCAGACCGTCTGGAACGTGATGAAAAAGACCGACCCGGTAAGTACGTTCAATGAGATCCGGGCCAAATTCGAAGACTATGCCGTACTAGGATATTCGGGAGCCGGCGTCATTGTCGAAAAGGATGAACGTGTGGGCGATCTGAAGATCGGTCAGCGTGTGGCATACGGCGGCGAGGGAACCGGACACGGTGAAACGATCAACGTCGGCCGCAACCTGATCGCCAGGGTGCCTGACAATGTTACGTTTCAGGAGGCTTGTTTTACCACGCTGGGAGCGATCGCGATGAATGCCGTGCGACTCGCCGACATCAAACTCGGCGACGTCGTCGCCGTTATCGGCCTTGGACTTGTCGGCCAGCTGACCGCCCAGCTTGTGAGATGTCAGGGCGGCGTTGCCGTCGCCATCGATCTCGACGCGGAGCGTGTCAAGATCGCGACCGATACCGGAGCTGAATTCGGCTTGATCGCCGGCGATACCGTGGTTGACGAGGTAAAGGCACTCTCCGGCGGCCGCGGTGCCGACCGCGTGATCGTCGCCGCCGCGTCAAAATCGCCGAAACCGCTCCAGGACGCTGTTTCGATGGCGTGTGACCGCGGAAAGGTCGTGATGGTCGGAGCATGCCCGATCGACATTCCGCGAGCGGAAATGTACATCAAGGAATTGAGCTTTGTCGTCTCCAGGGCGTACGGGCCGGGCAGTTATGACCCGACCTATGAAAAGCAGGGCCGCGATTACCCGATCGCGTATGTGCGTTGGACGGAAAATAGGAATATGGAAGAATTCCTGCGGCTTATTTCCAACGGAGGGGTCAACGTCAAGCCGCTCATCAGCCACGAATTTGACCTAGATGACGCCCCCAAAGCCTACTCGACCGTGATGGATGCCGGGTCCAAAAGCCTGGCGGTCGTCCTGAAATATGCTTCGGTTTCGGAAAAGGATGCCGTTGCCTCGTACTCGCCCAAACGAAAGGTCATCGTCTCGACCGAACCGATAAAGGACGGCGAGATCAGATTTGCTATTATCGGTGCGGGCAATCTGGCGAAATGGGCCCATTTGCCGGCTCTTAATAAGATCGCCGGAGCAAGGCTCCACGCTGTGCATTCAAATAGCGGTGCTCGCGGCAAGGCCTACGCCAAGCGCTTCGGAGCGTCTTATTCGAGTTCTGATCTCGGCGAAATACTCGCGGACAAGGACATTCACGCCGTGATCATCGCCAGCCGCCATAAGGATCACGCTGAGCAGGCGATCGCTGCACTTGAGGCCGGCAAGCACGTATTTATCGAAAAGCCGATGGCGATAACCGTCGACGAGTGCCGGGCGATCAATGCTGCCGTCGAAGCGAGCGGTAAGCGGTTAATGGTCGGGTTTAACCGTAGATTTGCTCCGTTCTATACCGAAATGAAGCAGAACTTAAAGGGCAGGACAAGTCCGGTGGTGATCTCGACGCGGATGAACTCACCGGGGATCCAAAATGGCTGGGCTGCGGACGCAGCACAGGGCGGCGTGATCCTCGGCGAAGGATGCCATTTCATCGACCTTATGCACTGGTTGCTTGACGCTGAGCCGGTGTGCATCTCGGCATACGGAATGGGCGAACACAATATTGCGGCGTCGATCAAGTTTGATGACGGATCGGTCGGTAACTTTATCTACACGGTTGTCGGCAGCGAATCGTCAGGCGGGGAACTCGTCGAGGTATTCGCACCCGGCGTTGGGCTGACGAGCGAGGATTTCAAAAGCCTCACCGTGAAAAAGAAAGCACGTAAAAGCAGTTCAAAAATGTTCGCTGCCAAGGGTTATGACGAGCAGTTGACGTCCTTTGTTAACAGCATCCGCAGCGGCGACGAGACCGCAATCACGGTCCGTGACGGGGTTCGGGCGACGCTGGGCTGTCTGCTAATGATCCGCTCGGCTCAAACCGGAGGACCGGTAGATTTCGACATTAACGAGGCGCTTTAGAATGCACGTTCTCCAGCTCGGGCCATATCCGCCGCCGGAGGGCGGGATAAATCGCAACATACTTGCGATCCGGGCTGACCTTGCCGCAGCGGGACACGAGACATCGGTCATCGCGACCTCGCGCAGCACCCGTGTCGCCGAAGAACGCGGTGTCTTTCATCCTCGGTCGCCGTTTGCCCTGATCCGGCTACTCACTTCGATAAGGCGCGATGTTACGCACCTGCATATCGGCGGTAATGTTAATGCCCGGGTACTCGGGCTCGCATTCGTATCGGCGTTTTTTTCACGCGGGCCGAGTGTCCTGACGCTCCACTCCGGCGGCTACCCACAAACGAAAGAGGGCCGTTCGGCACGCCGTCGGTCGGTTCGGGGCATTATATTTCGGATGTTTGACCGGGTGATCGTCGTCAACGAACAGTTGCGGGAAGTGTTTCTCAACTATGGCGTAGATCCCGCGAGAGTTTCGGTGATCTTGCCGTATGTAAATGAGCTGCCCGACCCAAGCGCCGAGATCCCGGAGGGTCTGTTGGATCTTGTAAAGAAAAGCGGCCCGTTTCTGCTAACGGTGGGGCTGCTTGAGCCGGAATACGATCTGGCGATGCAGATCGACGTGATGGAGAGCGTCGTCAACGAGTATCCGAACGCCGGGTTGATGATCGTCGGGTCCGGGTCGCTCGAAGCCGAGCTCCGCGACCACATCGCCTCCAAGCCCTACAGCGGCAACATTTTGCTCGCCGGTGACGTGCCTCACGCGGTGACCTTGCGTCTGATCGAAATGGCCGACATTTTGCTCAGGACCACACGGTTTGACGGCGACGCTATTTCCGTACGCGAAGCACTATTCCTGGGCACAGCGGTGATCGCCACGAACAACGGGATGCGGCCGCAGGGTGTGACCCTCATACCGATCGGTGATGGACGCGAACTCGCTTCAGCGATCGGTTCGATCGCCAAAACCCCGCGTAGCAAACGCCGCCCTGAAAAAAACGACCGGAGCAACATCAAAGCGGTGATAGACGTTTACCGGGATCTGATCCCGGATCGATCCTAATATCACTCGAAGCAAACAGGTACGAGCCAGCTCATGGAATATACCTCAAGATCTACCAGCATTCAGAAACTGTTCGTGACAGCCGCGATCGTGACATTCCTCGTCCTAGCGATCGGAAGTGCGGTGACCCATCGGCCCCAGATCGATGAAGGTATGTTCGCGGACCCGGCCCGAAATCTGGTAGAGCACGGTTCATTTGGCACAACGTCACTCGAAACTGACGGCTCGCCCCTTTTACGCATAGCAAACCGGACCTACTGGGTAATGCCGGTCTTTCTCTTGAATGTCGCCGCGTCTTTCGAAGCGTTCGGCTTTGGGCTGACGCAGATGCGCATGGTCTCGGTCATTTGGGGGCTCGTATTACTCGCGGCGATCTACTTTATCGCCTATCGTGTCTCTCGCGAACGATGGGTCGCGGTCGTTGCATTGTTGGCAGCAGCAGGCGACTATATGGTGCTTGAGACGGCGTCGTCCGGCCGAATGGACATGATGAGCGCGTCTCTCGGATTTTTGGCGATCGCGCTTTATTTGATCCTGCGTGAACGAAACCTGCTCGCGGCCGTACTCGTGAGTCACACGGTGATGACCATTGACGGGCTGACCCACCCGAACGCAATAATGGCGTGGATAGGGCTTGTGTTTCTGACGATCTACCTTGACCGCTCGCGATTGCAGCTATTGCACGTTATCGCGGCAGCATTTCCTTACCTGGCCGGCGGGATGGCATTCGGCTATTGGGTAATGCTGGACGTCGAGGCATTTCAATCGCAGTTCATCGACAACGCGACGATGGGCGGCCGAATGCAGGGGTTTTCGTCGCCGCTCCAAAATGTGGTCCGCGAATTCACCGAACGATATCCGCATGCTTACGGATTGCGGGCCGCCTCCAGCGGCCATAGCGGGCCGATCTACCTAAAGAGCCTCATCCTAGTCGGGTACATCGCAGGTATCCTGGGCGTGGTGGCCATCAGGGAACTGCGAAAGAAATATGCTCCGCTGATAGTGCTGGCGGTGGTATACTCGGCCGTCCTGGCGATACTTGACGGACAAAAGCAGACAACCTACCTGATCCATGTTGTGCCGCTGTATGCGATATTCGCTGCGGCCGCCGCTCATTGGTGTTGGGTCAATAAGCCGGTATTGCGCATCCCGGCGATGGCGGCATTTGCACTGGTCTTTCTGGTGTCCGCCGGCGGAATGGCATACCGGATCTCGCAAAACACCATCGGAACATATTATCGGCCGATGACCACGTATCTCAACGAAAATGCCCGGAACGGTGAGCTTGTGATGGGTGGATCGGAACTCATTTTCGGGCTCGAACCGCACGTCAACCACATTGCTGACGGCCGTTTTGGTTACTACTCGAAAAAGCGGCCCGAGTTTATCGTGACCGACAGCGCCGTCGAGGATTCATTGGTCCAGTCTGAGCGATTATTTCCTGCGTTTTTCGACTATTTTCCGAAACTGCTTCGTGAGGAATACGAGGTCGCCTATGAAAACGCGGCGTTCAAGGTCTATCGCCGCAAGCATTGATCAGCGGCCGCCAACGGTTCGCGGGTCGAGCGAGGCTCCGACGCTCTTGCCGCCAAAACCGCGCTTTGCGTACGGACTGTTCGGGTCGAGTTGGTAATTGCCCCTAGCTGCATCGACGAAGCCGATCTGGCCGATCGCCGGCGGGTAGAAATTTGATGTGCCGTAATCGGAGGCTTTGCCGCCGACAATGATGTTGTTAGTGATCACGGCGCCGGGGAAATAGGTCGCGAGTGCCGGCTTGCCCGGGCCGACATTGTCACCAAAAAAGCCGTATTCGTTGTTGAAAACGATGTTGTTGCGGAAAACGAAGCCCCTTACGGGATCACCGTAAGCAATTGTGATGCTGCCGTCGTGTATGACGGTGTTATTTTCGATCACGACGTTGGAAAAGGTCGTTGATTTGATAAAAAAGCCGCGGCCGTCATATTTTTTCCCGCTGATATCTTCGAACAGGTTGTTACGCACTGTCAGGTTGCGTCCGCCTTTGCCTTCGCCGCCGAAGATATTCAGGGCACTGCCGGAACCCCGCATGATATTGCCGGTAAACTCGATATCCTCGACCACGGCCTGCGGGCCGCTGTCCTCGCCCGTCCTAAATAACACGCCTGTCCCTTCCTGAGCCATCTGCCAATTATTGGTCATCAGGTTGTTCTCGATCTTGATACGGCGGCCGCTCTTGATCTCGATAAAGTTCTTAACATTCCATTTGGTGCCTTTCCACTCGATGGGCTTGTTGAGGTGATTGTCGCGAATGACACAATCAGCGGCGACGAGCCCAAGAGCGTTTTGAGCCCCGCCAAACAATATGTTCTCGGCCGCGGATTCCAGATAGTTATTTACGATCTCGATCGGGCCGTCCGACGCCCAAACGGCGATAGCCTGACTTTCCTCGCCTTCGCGCTTGATATCGGCAAAGTAGCTGTTTTCGATCTTGATGAATTTGCCGTTAGCGGCGATGCCTCTCCGCTGGCCCCATTTGGGGTCACCGAGCACCGCGACACGGTCGAACTCGATATGGTGCGGGAGTTGTTCGATCGCCGTTTCCTCGGTGGTGCCGATCTCGATGATGTTATAAAGCCCCTCGATGGTCGGCCCGAATTCGATCCCAACGAATCGGAAGTGATGAGCGCCGGCGGCGGTCGTCAGGGCCGGTTCGCCCTTAACGTTGGCAACGATCTTGGGCAAAATATCGGCATATTTCTTATATTCGAGCCGCTTACCGGCCGCAGGAAGTCGAGAATCATCTGCGGACGTGCGAACGGTAATGAACTCGGCGCCCGGCTTGTTCGGCAGCTTGAATTTGCCTTTGTAGGTTGCCCCCGCAGCGAGTTCGATGGTGTCGCCTGGTTTTGCCCGGTCGAGGGCGGCCTGGAAATTACCGCCGGCTGGGACGCGTATCACCGCATACGATCCGTTCGCTGCCGAACTTAATGCTGGTTCGCCAGAGCCTGCTAAAACAAAGTACGAACCAAGGCCGATCCCGGCCGCGATCAGGAACAGGATCGCGGTGATCCAACCCTTTGGACGTGCCTTGACGGCAGGCAGCGGCTTTGCTCTGACCTTATTTCCGGCTGATCTTATCGCTTGTTCGGCCATAATCGTAAATACTAACCCATTATCCGGTCAGAAAGAATAAATTCTGAAACGGGCCGACAATCCAGATTCGATGAATGGCAAATCACCGTTTGAGGCGTTAATCTATCAGGGTTCGGCTGAGGCAGGCGGCCTAAACTACAAAATGCCGGCTATTGTTACTTTCTATATAGGGTATGTGCGGTATTAACGGCATTGTATTTTCACGAGATTCGGGCCGCGAAGTTTCGCCCGAATTGCTCACAGCCATGCGGGACATTTTGCGTCACCGCGGTCCCGACGACGGCGGTATTTTTATCGATAAAAATGTCGGTCTGGGTCACCGCCGCTTGGCGATCGTCGACCCGCGGCACGGCGCCCAGCCGATGTTCAGCGACGATAAGGCCTACGCGATAGTATATAACGGCGAGGTCTACGATCATGCCGATCGGCGCGTCGAGCTCGAATCAAAGGGCCATCACTTCAACAACCGCAGCGATACGGAGACGATCCTCCATCTTTACGCCGCATACGGCAGAGATTGTGTTGAATATCTGCGCGGGATGTTCGCGTTTGCGATCTGGAACTCAAACACGCAGGAATTGCTCATTGCCCGCGACCGGCTCGGCGTAAAGCCGCTTTATTACGTGCACAAAGAGGACGGTAGTCTGTACTTTGCGTCCGAGATCAAGGCTCTGCTTGCGGCGGGGGCGGTTAAGCCTGAGATAAATTTTGACGCGTTGCCGGATCAACTCGCTTCGCACGGTACGTCTTTCGACGAAACGCTTTTCGCGGGCGTCAAGCGCCTGATGCCCGGCCATACGATGGTCTGGAAGGGCGGTAGGATCGACATCCGCGAGTTTTGGGACCTTTCGTTCGAGCCAAAACACACTCCGAAATGCGATGCTGAGTATGTCGAAGAGTGGCGAGACCTGTTTCGCAGATCGGTCGAATTGCGGCTGATGGCGGATGTTCCGCTGGGAATGTTCCTCTCGGGCGGTATCGATTCGAGTGCGATCGCGGCAATGATGTCGACGATGGTATCTGAGCCGATCAAGACATTCTCGGTCGGGTTCCGCGAGCGTGAGGCAAACGAACTGGGTTACGCGCGGTTCGTGGCCGAAGCTTTCGGGACCGATCATCACGAGATCACCATTACGCCGAAGCAGTTTTTCGATCAGCTGCCCGATCTCGTCTGGCACGAGGATGAGCCGATCGGATTTATTGCTTCAGTGCCGTTGTATTTCGTCTCAAAACTCGCTCAGGAGCACGTCAAGGTCGTGTTGACCGGTGAGGGAAGCGATGAGACGCTGGCCGGCTATGGCAGGTACGCGAAGACGCTGCAGCTGCTTAATTACGGCCGGAGGTATGAGGATCTGACGCCCGGATTCGTACGAAGCGCGGTCCGCGGGGGCGTCGGGACGTTGCCCGGAAAACTCGGACAGAGACTCGGCCGGACGTTTCTCACCCGCGATGCCGATATAGAAAATCTGTTTTTAGATAATTTCGGAGTTTTTCCGCGGGCGATGCAGGCCGAACTTTTCTCCACGGCCACGCGGGAACGCATCCACGACAGCGACCCGTACCGGCAAGCAAGGAAATGGCTTGAAGCGACCGACGCTCTGGATCCGCTCGACCAGTTGCTTTACGTCGATACCAAAACATATCTGCACGAATTGCTGATGAAACAGGACCAGATGTCGATGGCCGCGTCGATCGAGAGCCGAGTGCCATTCCTGGATCACAAACTTGTCGAATTTTCGGCCCGTATGCCGAGAGAGATGAAACTTCGCGGCAGCACGACAAAGTGGATACTCCGTGAAGCGATGAAGGGAATACTCCCAGCAGAAATTCTCGATCGTCCCAAGATGGGCTTTCCGGTGCCGGTCGGCAATTGGTTTCGCGGTGAATTCAGCCATATTGTTGATGAATACGTGCTCAGTCCGAGGGCGGCAGAACGCGGCATCTTCGATCCGGATTTCGTGCGGTCGCTGGTCGACAGACACCGGGCCGGTGAGAATCATGATGAGCGGATCTGGGCGCTTGTGAATTTTGAGATATGGCAGAGGCGATTTTTTGACGGAAGCGACAGCATCGTTTAAATGAAAAGTACGAAAGAGCAAAGATCGCCCGTGGGAATCGAGGCCGACAAGGAGTTTCGAGGCCGGGATATTTTATGTTTCAGCCACGACTGGACCGGCGACCCGCTGTCAAAAACGCACCTGATGCGTGTTTTGGCAAAGGAAAATCGCATACTCTGGATCAATGCGATCGCAAACCGGATGCCGACTGCGTCTTCCAAGGACATGTCCCGGATCTTCAAAAAGTTGAAAAGCTTTACCGAACCTGTGCGTGAGGTCGAGCCGAATATCTTCGTGCTGAATCCGCTGGCGATCCCCGCGTACGGCAGTAAAGTCATCGTCGATCTCAATCAGCGTTCCCTGGTTCGTCAGGTGAAAAAGGCGATGCGGAACCTGGGATTTTCAAATATTGTCAATATGGTCTTCAACCCCGCGGCCGGAATGATCGCCGGGCGTCTGGGCGAAAGCGAACTGATCTACTATTGCGTGGACGAATATACGGCGTTCACAGGTTCGTCGGCTCTTAAGGAGATCGAAGAAAGGCTGTTTCGAATGGCGGATCTGGTCGTCGTTTCGGCCGAAAAGCTCTACGATTCGAAAAAGCAGTTCAACGAAAACACGCATATTATCCGCCACGGCACCGATTGGCGGCATTTTCGGACGGCGCTTGATCCGACCCTCGCGATACCTGACGAGGTACGCGAAATGCCGCGTCCGATCATCGGCTTTCACGGGCTATTGGCAGACTGGGTGGATTTTGAGCTGATCAAGAAGGTCGCCGACCGTTTTAAGAACGGATCCGTGGTTCTGGTCGGCAAGATAAGTGTCGACGCCGAGCAAAAGGTCAAGATACTTGACGGCGTACCAAATATTCACTTTCTCGGACGCAAACCGTACGAGCAGCTGCCGGCGTTCTGCAAGGCGTTTGATGTCGCACTCAATCCGTTCGCTATCAATGAATTAACGCTTGCCGCCAACCCGCTGAAGGTTCGCGAATATCTGGCTGCCGGATTGCCGGTGGTTTCGACGGACATTCCGGAGGTTCGGATTCTCGAAGATTGCCTCGTCGGAACCGATCACGACGATTTTATCGCCAAGATTGAGTTTGCATTGGCCGATCCGACGCCGCGAGAAACGGTCAGCGATCGTATACGGCATGAGAGCTGGGAAGCAAAAGTCGATGAGTTGCGGGCCGTCGTTTCGGCATCGAGAAAAAGCGCTGGAGGGCTGCGTTGATCGGCAAGCCGAGACTGATACTTGCATTGGCGAGTCTGGTCGCCGTGTGGATCGTGTGCTCGCCGTTTCTGGCAAAATGGCTCATCGTCGAAAAACGGCTCGACCACGCCGACGCATTGATGGTGCTGAGCGGCTCGGCCGTTTATAAGGAACGGACGCGAACCGCCGCGGAACTCTACAAACAAGGCGTCGCACCACGCATATTCATTACTGATGACGGCCAACGCTCGGGTTGGTCGCAGGCGGAACAAACCAATCCGACGTATGTCGTTCTGGAACAACGCGAATTGGTCGCCAACGGCGTCTCGCCGGACGCAATAACCGTTTTGCCGGGTAAGGTATCCGGAACCGGCGATGAGGCGGCAAAACTCGCGGCCGAGTTGGAAGCGCATACTCTGAGTTCAGTCGTGATCGTCACATCGGCATTCCACAGCCGAAGGGCTCTTTGGACGTTCGAGCGGATTCTGGCGGGTAAAAATGTGGACATCGGAGTCTCTTATGCTCCGGCGGGCGTGGGCACGCCGAAAACATGGTCCTGGTGGATGGGATTCCGCGGTTGGCAGATGGTCGCCGGCGAATACTTTAAGTTGGCCTATTACCGCCTCTATTATTAGCTTGATCAGAGATGTTCGGTCCGTTGGGTGATCA
>CALDGX010000055.1 GCA_937941715.1 uncultured Chloracidobacterium sp.
GAAACGTTCCGGCTAGCGGCGGCGTGGATCTCCTGCAAACTCCTAACCGCCACGCTCTGCTGCGATAGTTTTGTCCCGATCGCCTCGATAAGTGCTTCGGCACCAGTCATCGTAGTCACACACGGGACGTTGAACTGAAGTGCGGCCTTTCGGATCGCCTTTTCGTCAAAGTGCGAGACCTTGCCGAGCGGCGTGTTAATGATAAGTGCGATCTCGCCCTGCCGGATCAGATCGGCGATATTCGGGCGGCCCTCGTTGACCTTGAATACGGTCTCGCAATCGAGTCCGACCTCGTGGAGGCGTTTCGCGGTTCCAAAGGTAGCCACGAGGCTAAACCCAAGGTTGCTCAGACGTCTGGCCAGAAGGACCGCTTGCCCCTTGTCAGATTCGTTGACCGATATAAAGGCTTTGCCGTTTAGCGGCAATCTCAAACCAGCACCTTCCATCGCCTTCCCGTACGCCTCGCCGAACGTCGCCCCGACTCCCATGACTTCACCGGTCGAGTGCATCTCCGGGCCGAGTATCGGGTCGACACCGGCGAACTTCTTGAACGGAAATACCGGCGATTTAACAAATATCCTCGGAACCGGCAGGATCTCAGGCAGGCCGAAATCCGCGAGCCGTTTGTGGCCCGCCATGACCAACGAAGCGATCTTTGCGATCGGGACACCGGTCGCCTTAGCGACAAACGGAACGGTCCGCGACGCCCTAGGGTTGACCTCCAGCACAAAAACACGGTCATCCTTGATCGCAAACTGGATATTCATCAAACCCTTTACCTTGAGGGCTCTTGCCAGGAGTCGAGTGTAATGGCCGATCGTCTCCAGATGTTCCGGTGCGATCTTCTGGGCCGGCAGGACGCTGGACGAGTCACCCGAATGGATCCCGGCCTCCTCGATGTGTCCCTGTATTCCGGCAATGACCACCGTTTCGCCATCAGCAAGCGCATCCACATCGATCTCAGCCGCACGCTCGAGAAACTTGTCGATCAGGATCGGTTTCTCGGGGGACGCATCGACTGCAGAACGCATGTACTCATCGAGGGACTCGTCATCGTACACAATGGCCATCGCTCGGCCGCCAAGGACAAAACTAGGCCGAACCACGATCGGGTAACCTATCTTGTTTGCAACAGCTTTGGCTTCTTCAGCGGAAGTAACGCTTGAATTATCCGGGCAGGGTATCTTGAGGTCACCCAGCAGCGCGCCGAACCTCTCTCGGTCCTCAGCGAGGTCTATTGAGTCCGGCGAGGTGCCGATGATCGGCACTCCGGCCGCGTGAAGCCTGTCGGCCAGATTCAGCGGAGTTTGACCGCCAAATTGGACGATCACGCCCTCGGGGTTCTCGACGTCGACGATGTTCATCACATCCTCGAACGTCAACGGCTCGAAGTAAAGGCGGTCCGAGGTATCGTAATCCGTTGAAACGGTCTCCGGATTACAGTTGACCATTATGGTCTCAAATTCCGCGTCACGTAGAGCAAAGCTGGCGTGGCAGCAGCAGTAATCAAACTCGATGCCCTGACCGATGCGGTTGGGGCCCGACCCCAGGATCATTATCTTTCGCCGGTCAGTAGGCTGAGCTTCGCACTCCTCTTCGTAGGTCGAATACAGATACGGCGTGTACGATTCAAACTCTGCACCGCATGTATCAACCCGCTTGTAAACGGGCCATATCCCCTGTGCTTTTCTATAGTTACGCACCTCTACCTCAGGTGAATCAGTAAGAAATGAAATACGGCGGTCTGACAGCCCAAATTCCTTGAGGCTAAGCATTAAATCGCGAGTGATCGAGTCGAGCGAGATGGTTCCCATCTCTTTTTGCAGGTCCATTACCTGTTTTAACTGGTCGAGGAACCACGGGTCGATCTTGGTCAGCCGATGTATCTCCTCCGTGTCATAGCCGATCTGTACTGCGTAGGTCAGATATGAGAACCTCTGGGAGTTGGGCCGGGCCAACTTTCGTTGTAGCTCAGCATCAGGTATGTCTTGCAAACGCAGAGGTTTAACCGCCTCAAGTGAACGCAGTCCTTTAAACAAGGATTCCTTAAATGTCCGCCCGATCGCCATGACTTCGCCTACGGATTTCATCTGCGTTCCCAGCACATCTTCGGCCCCGGGAAACTTTTCAAACGCCCATTTCGGTATCTTGGTCACGACATAGTCGATCGTCGGTTCAAACGACGCGGGTGTTTTTTTAGTGATATCGTTCGGGATCTCGTCCAGGGTATAGCCGACGGCGAGTTTTGCCGCGATCTTTGCGATCGGGAATCCAGTAGCTTTTGAGGCAAGGGCGGACGAGCGCGAAACACGCGGATTCATCTCGATTATTCGAACGTCACCGTTTTCGGGGTTTATCGCAAACTGTATGTTCGAACCGCCGGTCTCGACGCCGACTTTTCTTATGCAGGCGATCGACATATCACGCAGCCGCTGATATTCGACGTCAGATAGGGTTTGAGCCGGTGCGACGGTGATCGAGTCGCCCGTATGAACACCCATCGGATCAAAGTTCTCGATCGAACAGATGATGACCACGTTGTCGTTAAGGTCACGCATCACCTCCAGCTCGTACTCTTTCCACCCCAGGATCGATTCTTCGACCAATATCTGCGAGTTTGGCGACGCCGCCAGGCCCCCGCGGGCGATCTCCTCAAATTCCTCGGGATTGTATGCTGTACCGCCGCCGGTACCGCCCAGCGTAAAACTCGGTCTAATGATCGCCGGATATCCAGTCTCCTCGACGATCTTACGCGCCTCTTCCCAGGTATGGGCGAATCCTCCCCTGGCAGACGGCACACCGATCTCGTCCATTGCCGCCTTAAACAGTTCGCGGTCCTCACCGACCCTGATTGCGTTGATATTTGCACCGATCAACTTAACGCCGTACTGTTCTAATATTCCTTGTTCGAACAGCTCGACCGATAAATTGAGCCCGGTTTGCCCTCCGACCGTCGGCAATAGCGCGTCAGGCCGTTCTTTTTCTATTATCGCGGTCAGCGTCTCGACCGTCAGAGGCTCTACGTAAGTTCGGTCGGCGATCTCAGGGTCGGTCATGATCGTCGCCGGATTGGAATTTACCAATACAACCTCAAAACCCTCTTGCTTGAGAGCACGGCAGGCTTGCGTACCGGAGTAGTCAAATTCGCAGGCCTGGCCTATGACGATAGGGCCCGAGCCGATAATCAGGATCTTGTTTATATCAGTGCGTTTGGGCATGTCTAAACTTCTGATTATACAAAAAAAGTGCGGCCATTATAACCGCACTTCTCATATAAGCTGCCCTCAATGACCTAGAACGGAATCTTCGGCACCTTGGGTATCTTGTTCTCAATCTTCTGTTTTGCGGCGTCGATCACGACCTTGCCCGAAAGAACGTTATCGAGTTTTGAAGCCAAAGCGGGGTTCAGCTTTCTTAACTTGTCGTTTATCTTCTTGGCCTCTTTCTTATTGCCGCTGGCGTTATATGCCTCGCCTAGATTGAAAAGGCCGAAGGAGTTGCTGCCGTCGAGGTCCACCACACGTTTGAATGTCGCGACGGCGTTGGCAAGATCGTTAAGCCCGCGATATCCGAGGCCGAGTTGATTTATGGCGATCACCCAGTTCTGGCGCAGACTGACCGCTACGTTCAAGGCCGTAACCGCCGCCTGATAGTCTCCGAGGCCATTGTTTGTGGATCCGAGGTTAAGGTACGCGGCGTCGAGCTTGGGATCCTTTTCCACCGCCTTTTGCAGAAACGCTCTTCCGAGTTCGAGGTCGGCTTTGGCCCCGGCCTCATCCTTCGCCTCGCGTTTAGCTACGCCGGAATTGTAATACGCCCAGCCAAGGTTCGAATCATCTACCGCGGTGGGACTCATTTCCCGAGCGGTATTTAACCTGGCCACGGACTTGTCCCACTCGTTCGTCTTACCAAGGCAAAATCCCCATTCGCTGTACAGTTCAGGTGTTTTGATCGTCTCAGACGCGATCTTATACTCTGCATTCGCGTCGCCATATCTCCCGAGTTGTCGATAGCAGCTCGCTAAATTGGCGTGCGCCTGAGCGTTTGACGGCT
This sequence comes from uncultured Chloracidobacterium sp., assembly GCA_937941715.1. Classification (GTDB taxonomy): domain Bacteria; phylum Acidobacteriota; class Blastocatellia; order Pyrinomonadales; family Pyrinomonadaceae; genus OLB17. Next base: position 4,054 of record CALDGX010000055.1, read on the forward strand.
CGTATCTGATGACATTTTCATACGAGGCCGCCGAATTGTTGTAATCGCCGGCGTTGTAATACCAAACGCCCAGTTCGAACGATGCAGGCGTGAATTTCGGATCGACCTCGAGCGATCTCTTGTACGCAGCGACCGCGGCATCATTGCGGCCGATTCGAACCAGCGTCTGGCCGCGATAGTAATTTGCCATCAAATTTCGGCTATCGAGTTCAAGAACACGGTCAAACGCGGCAAGTGCCTCCGGGTTCTTGTTCTGCTTATACAGGACCAATCCCCGCAGATATCGGGTGTCGGCCGTGTCCGACCCGCCGGCCTCGGCCTTCGCCAGGCACTGATCGGCCTTATCGATCTGTCCGGCGTCGATGTAAGCAAGGCCAAGGGTTGCACTAAGGTCGGCCAACGTCGGATCGATCGCGAGTGCCTTTTCGTAGTTGAGAATGGCTTTGTCGGTTTGCTTCTTCCCGTCATAGATCGCCCCGAGTTTCGCATAGGCGACGTCATTCTTGTTATCGAGCTTTACAGCTTCGTCAAAATAAACGATCGCGGCTTCGTTATTCGTGTCGCCGGCGACGGCAATTCCCTTTTCGGTAAGTGCGTCGCTCAGGCCGTCGCTCGCCCGTTTGTTGCGCGGATTCTGCACCAGTGCCGCGCGATAATTAGTGATCGCGAGGTCGGTCTCACCGTTGTCGAGGTTGGCCTCGGCCTTTGCGGTCAATGTATTGGAAAGTGCGATCTTCTTGTTAGCCGCGGCGATCGCCGCCTTTTTGCGGGCCGCGATCAAAGCCGCTCGGCGTTTCTTCGCCGCGGCGGCGATCTGGGCGTTCGTTCGCCTGGCCTTGGCACCACCGCCCGCCGCTTCACCTAGAAATGCATAGGCAGAACCGAAACTCGCCTGCGGCTTCTTGCTGCCGTTGCGAAAAACGAAAGCACTGCCGCCGCCGGTGATGCTCTCGGTCGCCACCAGGTCCTGAGCCCTCACCGCGGCCGCTTGCGGCATCAGCGAAAACAATACGACAACAACGATCGACGATCTCAGAAACCTTGAACGATATGACATAATAAACCTCAATTACAAATTAAATTATACCCAACTGTGACGTAGTTGAGCAGAAATTTTGCGTACTCTAAAAGCCGACAAATATCGGCTCGGGCTCGAGTAAGATGCCGAACTTTGAGTTGACTGCTGAACGGATAAGCTCTTTGAGTTCAATGATATCGCCTGAACCGGCGCTGCCCAGGTTGACTATCGCGAGTGAGTGTTTGGCCGAGATCCCGGCTCCGTTCAAGACAAAGCCTTTCGCAAATCCGGCATTCTCTATCAACCACGCCGCGGGCACCTTTACCATACCGTTCGCTGCCGGAAACTTTGGGATCATGCCGAACGTCTGCGTCAGCTCGTTATACTTCTCGGCCGACACCAGCGGATTCTTGAAAAACGATCCGGCGCTCCGCGAGTTTGGATCGGCCGGGTCGATCACCATTGATTTCGAGCGGCGTATTGCCAGGACCGCGTCACGGACCTCGCCCAGGCCGGGCGACCGGCCCGAAAATCGCTCGGCCAGTTCCCTGTAAGCCAATTTGGGGCTGCCGTTCACAGCCAATCTGAAATCCACGCCCGTGACGACGTATCTGTTGCGTTCCGTTGAGTTAAAGATGCTCGTACGGTAACCAAACCCGCACTCGCTGTTCGTCAGTTCGGTGATTGCCCCGCTCGTTCGATCAAGGCATCGCACCGAAACGATCGTCTCACTCACCTCTTGCCCGTATGCCCCGACGTTCTGGACCGGCGTCCCGCCGACCAGGCCCGGAATTCCGCTCATACATTCGACGCCCGAAAGGCCGCGTTCAACCGTGTAGGCGACAAAGCCGTCCCAATCTTCGCCGGCGCCGACCGTGAGGGTCACCTTATCGGCTCCGCGTTCGACCTCCCGAACGCCTCTTATCGAGATCCTGATGACCAGGCCGTCAAAACCGCAGTCCGCGACGACTATGTTGCTTCCGCCGCCCAAAACAAAGACATCCAGGCCATTTGCCTTGGCGTATGTGAGAGCCGCTATCAACTCCTGCTCAGTCCGCACTTCGGCGAAAAAACGAGCCGCGCCGCCTACCCCGAGAGTGGTAAGCGGCGCAAGTTCGACGTTGGTTTGTATCTCGATCGGGCTCGTCACGGCTGGCTACTTCTTTACCGCTCCCATCGTGATCAGCTCAAGTTGGGCGGCGAGGTTTTTCTGTCCCATCTTTACGAGCTTTTGGTAAGCCTGCTTTGCCCCACCCATATTCCCGTTTCTAAACTCCGCTTCACCGAGGTTGTACACCGCACTGGCAAAATTCGGGTCCTTGTCGATGGCCTTTTTGAAGTTGTTTATCGCTTCCTTGTAGTTGTTCAGTTTGCGATAGGCGATGCCGAGTTCATTCAGGGCAAAAACCCATTTCGGCTCCTTTTTGACGACCCTGGTGAGTGCGTCGACGGCCCCGTTATAGTCCCCGAGGTCGGTCAGCGTCATACCGAGGTTAAGCAGCGGGCCCTCGACATATGCTGGATTTGTCGCGACCGCCTTCTGAAGATTGGTCTTCGCCGATTGAAGCTTCAACATTCGGTCTGATTCACGCTTTTCGTACTGGTCAATGCGGGCGGCGTTGTAGTACGCCCAGCCGAGATTGGCAAAATCGGCGGTGTTGCCGCCACCTAGTTCGACCGCTTTCTCCAAAGCACTTATCGCTGCCGGCCATTCACACGGCACAAAATTCTTCTGATTGATCTCACACTGCCGCCCAATGACAAAACCGATCTTGCTGTAAATATCTGCGATCTCGTCCTTACCATAGTCCTTGCTCTTGGACATAAAAAGTGCCGCGAGGTCATAATTCGACCGAGCCTCGACGAAGTTACCGACCATACGCTGGGCGTCGCCAAGTGCGGCAAAGACCTCACCGCTGTCATTCTTGAGTTTTGCCGCCTGTTTATACGCGGCGACCGAATCAGCGTACTTCTCGGCGTCATAAAACGCACCGCCGAGGCCTCGCCAGGCTTCAAAGTACTTCGGCCTCAAGCTGACAGCCTTCTGATAGTCAGCGATCGCCTCATTGATCCGGTTCAGTCGGGTGAATGCTTCGCCTGAGTTGAAGTAAACATCGGCATTCTCGGGATCAAGTTGTTTCGCCCGCTGAAATGCCGCGAGGGCTTCAGGATTGCGATTTTGCGAAAGGCGGATCATACCAAGGAACAGCTGGGTCTCAGCCATGTCCGGGGCGGCCGCGAGGGCCTTGGTCAGCAGTTCGTCGGCCTTGGCGATCTCACCCTTTTGAAAATAAAGTACGCCAAGCGGCAAATAGATCTCCGACAAAGCCTTGTCATTTGCAAGCGCCTTTTCGTAGTTGGCGATCGCGAGATCGGCCTGATCGAGTTCGTTATATACCTCACCGAGGCCGAATAACGCCGCGGCATTGTTCGGGTTGTTCTTGAGAGCCTCAAGGAAGAATGCCTTTGCGGTTGCCGCCTGGTCCCTGATCAGAAGTTCGTTGCCCTTGGCGGCGAGCGCGTCGCTGAGTCCGTCAATCGCCTTTTTGTTCTTGGCATCAAGGGTTACGGATTCGCGAAAGAAATTGACTGAATTTTCGAGATCATTCTGATCGATATAATATTCGCCGACGCCGGCAAATAGCCTCGACGCCTGATCTTTTGGCATGGTGCGGACACTCGGCGGCAGTTTGTCGGGATCGACCACCGTCGATCGGGTCCGTCGAGGTTGGGCCTTGGCGAGCGTTTCATATTGGGTCTTGATACGTTTGGCCGACTCCAGCCGCTGCGCTTTGGACCGCGAGGTACGCGAGGTCGAAGAGTATTTCTTTGACGCCTTGGCGGAGTTGCGGAAAACGAAGACGCTCGAACCGCCGGTAATGTCGCTGACCGGCACCAGATCCTGGCCGAAAGCGGTAAAGGCGGCCGATGACACCGACAAGATCGCCGTTAGCGACAAGGTTGACCGTAGGACTTTGAACTTATTCAACATTTGATCTCCTATTTCTCCTAAATGCGAATCAACGCACTCTTCGACTGAAGGTTCGATGACCTTTCGGATAGCAGACGTTTTCCGACAAATGATTTTGCCGGAAAAGTAGAACGCTCGGGCGAATTTTAGCATGAAAAAGCGCCGTTCGGGCCGCGAATCGATAATTCGGCGGCCCGATGACTGCTTCCGGTATGGCAACTATCGGCTTTTACTGGCTGACGTTCGTGCCCCGCACCTTGATCAACGCCCTCCGCAGAAACCCGAACGGGAACCGCGTGGCGAACCGCCGGTATTTATCGACGTCCTGAAGCGAATAGAGATAAGCATTGTGATTATCGACGAGCCTTTCCATCACACGCGGATGACGGTGGATCGGGAAATCGCCGATCTCAATGACAAAGACGAGGTTGGGAAGGATGTATCCGTGAAACTTGGTTCCTTTATCCTGAAGGTATTTAATCGCGGCGGCGATGCCATTGTACGTGATCTGCGAATCGTGGAACATTATCGCCCCGTTCTCGGCCAAAGCATCCAGGCAGAACCTGAAGTCGCGAAATACGGCTTCATCAGTATGTTCGCCGTCAATAAAACAAAGGTGCATTTTCGCCCCGACGCTCTCAGGGGGTATCGATGCGGTGTCGCCGTCGATTGTCTTGATCTTATCGACGCTGCCCGCGGCCTCTTTCAGCAGTTCGAGCATTCGTGCGGTCGAGTTGTTTTGGTAGACCCAATCGTATCCGCGGGCGTCAGGCTGACTCTCGGGCCGCTTATCGATCGACACGACGCTGGCACAGCGGTCATCCATCAGATACGGCTGAATACTGCCGCCAAGATAGGAGCCGATCTCAAGATAATTGAACCCCGGCACCAACTCGCCGACCGCCAGTTGGCACGCGAGCAGCGCCGCCCTATCATGATCCGTGGACTGGCTCGGTATCTTGTCGAAAAGCCCGATATCGAGATTGCTAAGTCGTTCCTGAAAATCACTCATATTACGAAAAATCGAAAGGCAGATAATACCACAACATTCGCGAAGCGGTAGAATCTCGAAAAATAGAAAGAGCAGATCGGGGACCTGCTCTTTCGGCGGAGATCATCGAACTGCGGCCTTATTGGACAAATGCGTTCTCGGTGGGAATATCCGTGCTAATACCAAATTGGTAACCGGTGTATCCGGACGTTGATCTGAGCAGGTGCCAGATGCCGGTCGATGGCCTGAATATTGAAATGTCAGCCTTGCCGTCGCCGTCATAGTCGCCCGTGACCGGCTTGTCGCCCGGCGTTCCGAACGGACCGATCAGGAATGATCCGTCGCTGCTGTTAATGATGTACCAGACACCGGTCGACGGACGAAATACCGCAAAGTCGGTCTTGCCGTCACCGTCATAATCACCGGGAGCGGGAACGTCCGTATCGATCCCCCAACGCGTTGCTCGCTGAATATTATCGATGCTGCTCTGCCACCACCAATTGCCGTCCGACGGGCGATAGATCGCCACGTCAGTCTTGCCGTCACCGTCGAAATCGCCGGTCACAGGTTTATCACCCGCCAGGCCGAACAACTTGTCGTTCGACTGCCCGTTCGCACTGCTCATTCGCAGCCACTGATTTGTCGAGGGCCTGAACACGATGTAATCGGCACGTCCGTCTCCGTTAAAATCGGACGGTCTTGGGATATCGCCGACGGCACCCCAACGGGCATTTTTCTGTCCACCGTCAAGTGTGCTGAGCGACCACCAGTCTCCTGTCGACGGGCGAAAGATCGCGATATCAGTCTTTCCGTCACCGTCAAAGTCCGCCGGTGCAGGAATGTCTCCGGCTATAGCAAATACCTGCTGCGTCAGTCCAAAATCACTGCTCCGCAGGATGTACCATTTGTTTTCAGAGGGCCTGAAGACTGAAACATCCGCCTTGCCATCACCGTCAAAGTCAAATGGCGTAACACGCGTGAAAAGCCCCGGTATCACACGGGCGATACCCGCACGGGTCGTGTTCTCGATCCGTGAAAAGTCGCCGCCGAGCACGACATTTCCGTCAGGTTGAGCGGCCATTGTTCGCACCACGCCGTTCGCGCCGTTTTGCATGAAAAGCTGATCAAGTGTCCCATTCAAACTCAATCTGGTCAGATTGTTTCGGGCGACACCGCCAACCATCGTGAAATAGCCGCCAACCAGAATGCTGCCGTCGGTTTGGATCGAAATAGCGTTGAGCCTCACGTCAGAGCTGGTGCCATAGCTAAATTCCGGAGAAACGAATGTCGTATCAGCGGAACCGTCGGCGTTTCGCCGCATGATCGAGGTCGCACCGCCCGCACCGACCAGGCAAATGATCTTTCCGCCGCCAATGGAATACACCTTGTCGATCGTCGCGACCGAGCCTGCGTTGAATGCCTGATCGATCGGCCCGTTGCCGTTCAACCTGACGAGATTCGATCGGTTAAATCCGTCAACACCCGCGAATGCACCGCCGACGATGTATTTTCCGTCCGCGGTCTGCGCGGCCGAGTAAACCGCCCCGCTTGAGATAACCGCCGTAAATGAAGTATCAAGCGTTCCATCGGGGTTGAGCCTCGCGACGCGTTCGCGGGTCACTCCGTTAACGGTCGTAAATCCGCCCGTGATGAGTATCTTGGAATCAGCTTGAACCAAAATGCTGTAGACCGAACCAACGACCGGAGCGAATGCGGCGTCGAGTGTTCCGTTCGAATTTAATCGGATCAGACCGGACCTTCCCGTCCCGTTGTATGCCGAAAATGTGCCGGCCGCCAGTATCTTGCCGTCACTCTGGACCGCGAGCGTACTGGGAACAACATCAAATCCCGTTCCGGGATCGAACGTCGGGTCTGTCGTGCCGTCTGCATTGATGCGGGCGAACGACGGCCTCGCCGTACCGTTCATTGACGTAAAGCTGCCGGCAACCACGAATTGGCCGCTCGGCTGACGCACCATCGCCGATGCCGTGCCGAAAATACCGACGTTCGGATTGAACGATGCATCCACATTTCCGGCCGAATTGACCCGGAAGAACCGATCGATCGCTGCGCTCGATGCACCGAAGAAGATGATCCGGTCGAGGGTATCGACCGTCCATTTGCGATAAACCGAACTGACATCGACCGGATGAACGAATGTGCCGTCCAAGGTACCGTCAGGAGCGAGGCGCATCAGCTTTCCGCCGGTTGTGATGAGTATCTTTCCGCCCGAGACGACGGCAACTTGATTAACGGACCCGGGCAGGACGGGCGGATTAAATGTCAGGTCTACATTTCCGGCCGGCAACACACGGACAAGATCTTTCTTTGCAACGCCGTTGACCGTATCAAACCGCCCGCCGACGATCAATGCCCCATCAGCTTGCAGAAATATCGAAGCTGCGTCGAGGCCCGTTCCCAAACCGCTGCCGGCGATCGATGGCGCTTCGAAAGTGCTGTCCGACGTGCCGTCCACGTTCAGCCGCCGTACGCTGGCTGACGAACTGAAGGCGGAATATGTAGTTACAGCCCAATAGATCTTTCCCGAAACGTCAACCGCGATCGACCTCAAATTCCCCCATATGGTACGGCCCCCGTCATAGGCTGCAGGCGTAAAGGCCGGGTCGGCATTGCCATCCGAATTTAGTCTGGTCAGATATCCTGCGTGAAAACCATTACCATAGCCGCCGGCCGTCGAAACGAGGATCTTACCGTCCGGTTGGACCGCAAAAAACTCAGCCGACGAGTAGGCAAATCCGCCAACAGTGAACACGCTGTTAAACGAAGTGTCGTTACTGCCATCCTGGTTGAGCCGCACGACCTTAGACTGACCGCTGAACGACGAACCCGCGACGATCAGCTTGCCGTCCGGCTGGATCCCGACATTTGTCACGCTGCTCAGAAGGCATCCGCAGTAGTTGAATGACGCGTCGGCACTGCCGTCAACATTAAGACGCGTGATCTGGCCGCCGGCTTGGGCGTCAACCGAAAAATTCGATCCCCAAATGACGATCTTTCCATCGGATTGCACGAGCAAGCCGGTCGTATTTTGAGATGTCAGAGCGCGGGCCGGCACCGGGACAAATCCGGCGTCGACCTCACCGGTCCCCAGGGCCGTCGCGGCGATGGACACGATCGATAACAAAACTGCGGCGATTCTGATTGTAGGTCTTCGGCCTTTCATAATTCCTCCGGCGGTCAGATCGGGACAGGGTTTCTGCGTCTGATCTGATACTGGTCGTATGAAATTATTATAAACCACTTTACGCTCATCACGACATCAACTTCGTGTGGTCCGGTGCTCTTTTGCCCGATCATCGCCGATTCTTATTCCCCGCAATTTCAATGCACCCGACATCGCTACGACAACATTATCCGCCGTCAGGCTGAATAGCCGATGAATCGTCTTGCTATCTAGGTTGTTGTTGTATAAATTACAGATTACACACAACTGATTTCTTCGGGTTGTTGTTGAGGGTTTGCTGTCTTCGCCACAGCCTTGACGATCGCAGGGCGGCCCAAAAATTCCGCACTTTTACTACGAAAGGAGAACTTGCCGAAAATGAAAGCATTTACAACTGATAATATCAGGAATCTGGCTGTCATTGGACACGGCGACGCAGGTAAAACCCAGCTCGTCAGTTCGATGCTCCACGTTGCCGGTGCCGGCGGACGATGGGGTAAGGTCGACGAAGGCACCACGGTCACCGACTACGACGAAGATTCGATAGAACGCAAAATATCTCTTAATAATAATTTCGCCCACGCCGAATACCAGGATACAAAGATAAATCTGATCGACACGCCGGGTTACGCCGCCTTCGTGTCGCACGCACGTCCGGCCTTGCGGGTCGCTGACTGTGCATTGGTCGTCGTCGACGGCGTCCACGGCATCGAGGTCCAGACCGAAAAAACGTGGAATTACGCCAACGAGTTCATGCTGCCGCGTTTTATGGTCATCAACAAGATCGACAAGGAAAACGCCGACTTTGACCACGCGATCGAGACCGCGACCGATTCGTTCGCCCGTTCGATCGTGCCGTTCACGCTGCCGATCGGCAGCCAGGCCAGTTTTCGCGGTGTGATCGATGTCGTTCACCAAAAGGCGTATGAGTTTGACGCCGACGGCAAGGCAAAGGGCATTGCCATCCCGGGCGAGATGACCGGCGTGCTCAATTCGACACGCGAACGCCTGATCGAGATCGTCGCCGAATCGGACGACGCCTTGATGGAAAAATACTTTGAGACGGGCACGCTGCCGGAAGAGGACATCGTGCCGAATCTCGCCAAGGCGATCGCCGCCAGCAAACTATGCCCGGTTTACGCCGTTTCGTCGCTCAACCTGATCGGCCTCCAGATCCTGCTGGATCATCTCGTCGAGTTTGCCCCAAACCCGGCAACTCACGAGGCGGAATACGGTTTTAAGGACTACGATATGACCGGCGACCGCGTTTCACGCAAGTACAGCAACGACGAGCCTTTCTCCGCCTATGTTTTCCGCACGATCGCTGATCCGTTCGCGGGACGCATTAATGTGATGAAGGTCGTCAGCGGCAAGATCGCGACCGACGCCGTTGTCTATAATTCGACCCACGACGTCGTCGAGCGCCTCGGGGCACTTCACGTGATCGCCGGCAAAAATCTCGAAAAGGTCAACGAGGCCGCGACCGGAGACATCATCGCTGTCGTAAAACTAAAGGAAACACAAACGGGCGACACTCTTTGCGACAAGGCGAATCCGATCGTTTATCCGCCGGTCGAGTACCCCGAAGCCGCGATCGCGTTTGCCATCGAGCCAAAGTCGCGTGCCGACGAAGACAAGATCTCGACCGCGCTTCACAAAATACTTGAGGAAGACCCCAGTCTGCACTTTGACCGCGACCCGCAGACCAAGGAGTTCATCCTTTCCGGCTCGGGCCAGCTGCATATCGAGACCGTTGTCAAAAAGCTCGAACAACGCTACCACGTCGAGGTCACACTGCATCCGCCCAAGGTGCCGTATAAGGAAACGATCACACAAACGGTCGAAGTCCAGGGACGTCACAAGAAGCAGTCCGGCGGACGCGGTCAGTTCGGCGACTGCAAGTGTATTTTCGAACCTCTCGAACGCGGAGGCGGATTTGAGTGGGTCGATAAGATCTTCGGCGGCGCCGTACCGCAAAATTTCCGCCCCGCCATCGAGAAAGGCATCGTCGAGGCGGCGGCAACGGGTGCGATCGCCGGCTATCCGCTGGTCGATTTTAAGGTAACGCTCATCGACGGCAGTTATCACGCGGTCGATTCGGACGAGCATTCGTTCCGGGCAGCAGGCCGCAAGGCGTTTCGCAACGCCATCGACCGTGCTAAACCGACACTTCTTGAGCCGATAATGGACGTCGAGGTATTTACGCCCCAAGAGGTCTCAGGCGACATCATGGGCGACCTAAATAGCCGACGCGGGCGCGTCGCCGGCATGGAAATGCGAGGCAAACAGCAGGTGATCAAGGCCAAGGTCCCGCTTTCGGAAATGCTCGATTACCAATCGAAGCTCAATTCCGTCACGCAGGCCCGCGGTTCGTATCATATGCAGTTCTCGCACTACGACCCGCTGCCGGGCAACCTGGCTCAAAAGGTCATCGACGAGGCCGTCGCCTCCGGCAGAGTAAGGGCTCACGATGACGATGAGTAAGTGTTTACTGCAATTTGGCTAGACCGAACGCCATCGACGCTCAGATCGATGGCGTTTTTCAATTTGAGGATAAAATGAACAAGATTCTGCTTATATCATTGATATTGGTCACTACATTGGGCTTAGGCTCGGCATGCCAAAAGGCTGGCGGATCTAAATGGCCGGCAACCTCCGAAGCTGCGGACGCGACGCCTGCGACGTCTGTGAAAACCGGTAAGCTGACGCTCAACGCCCAACCGGCCGGAACGCTCGAAGATCCGAATCCTCTCATTTCCAAACTGAAAGGCATCATCACTTATCGTGAAGGCGAAGGTATTCTCCGCAAAAATACCAACGAGATAATGAAGGACGTCTACGTCGTGGCCGACCCAAAGATATCGATAAGCGCGATCGCCAAATTGGGCGAGTCCGGCGGCGATCTCTGGTTTCCGCGAGGTAAAGGACTCCCTGACACGGCAGCCCTGCCGAAACCTAATCCACTCATCCTCGTCCTAAAAACGGAGAATAGTCCGGCCGAGTGGTTCCCCGCGGGACTTCTCACTGACGACGAACTCGCCAAACTGGCGTGCATGGTTCGCTTTGAAACCTATAAAGAAAGAACGGAATTGATCTTGGGACGCACGCACAAGAGCTCGATCGAGATAGCGTCCGATGACAGTTTTTTCCTGAATACGGAATTAAGTCCGGACCTGATCAAGGCGGAAAACCTCAAACCCGATCAGCGGGCCGTTACCGAATCCGAATTGTCATCAGTTTTGGGTAAGCTCTACGAAAAGCGGAGCTACGCCAGTTCATTTGATCGTGAGCAGCAAGGACTTACAGTAATTGCAAGCGAAAATGCGTCGTATGCGAGCTTACTGAAGCTTCTCGCCGCTATCGACAAGCCAAATGTCGTGGTCACCGTTCGAATCCGGCCGCTGACTTTCGTCGAAAAGAAAGAGAAATAGAGCCGTTTACGCCTTACCCGATCAATGGCGTTCATCGTACAATAGTCAAACAAACTTTTTTGGAGATGATATGAAACGAAATTTTTCTTTACTTCTCATTGTTCTAGTCGCCGCCGTGGCGGTCAGTTCGCAGGTCCGTCCGCCGACGCCCCGCGGCAGCCAAAAGGCGACCGTTTCGCAGACACTCGGCACGACCGAGGTCTCGGTGACCTACAGCCGTCCGGCGATATTTGGCCGAAAGGTCTATGGCGATTGGCCCAAGCCAACTGCCGGCGAAGCCACGCTGGACAATAGCAACGATCGCCCGAAAGACGCTCCGCTCGTTCCATGGGGACACGTTTGGCGGACCGGAGCCAATGAAGCAACGCTTTTCAGTGTGAATGACGACGTTCTCATCAACGGCCAACCGCTCGCGGCCGGTAAGTACAGCCTGCACACGATCCCCGGCAAGGACGGCGAATGGACGATCATCTTTAACAGCGATGAGGGCCAGTGGGGTAGTTTCTCGTACGACTCGAAAAAAGACGTCCTCAGGGTCAAGGCCAAAGCCGAGTGGCTGGCAGCCAGCACCGAGCTCCTGACATTCGATATCGACCCCGAAGTACCCGCCAAACTTGGTGACGTCGCTTCGAAGGGTAGCGTCGTCCTCCGTTGGGAAAAACTGCGGCTTCCGTTTACGGTCGAGGTCAAGGATATGGTCGGCTCGACGTTGACCCGACTTGCGACGTTCGTCGCCGCCTCGAAGCCCGATGATCCCGGCCCACGGATCAGTGCGGGTAACTACGCAAAGGCAAATAAACGCACCGAGCAGGCAAATGCGTGGTTCGAGGAAGCTCTGAAGCTGAATGACGCTTTGATCGCGAAAAAGGAGACATTTCAGAACCTTCAGCGAAAAGCTACGATCTTGTTGAATCTCGGCCGCAACTCAGATGCCCTCGCTGCCGCCGAACGTGCTGTAACGGTTGGTAAAGCTGACGCAAATGTTAAACCCGCGGACATCGCAGCAATGGAAAAGCGGATCGCCGATATCAAGGCCGGAAAACAATAGTCGCCGGGATAAATTAGGCGGTAAATGAAGAAAGGCACTGCAACCAGATGCAGTGCCTTTTTAATTCTGTATCAGTCCGATCAGGCTGCTTTCTTGTGGCACATCGTGCATTGATTGGTTGTCGGGCCTTTCGTTGTCGGTACGGTCTTTTTGACCTCCGTATGACAACCCGCACAAGTTCGGTGATAAGCCTGCTGATTGTTGAGCGAGATCACGGCCGCGCTTCCCTCGTGCTTCACCTCCGGAATTGCATCGAGCAGTTTCGGCTTTTCACCCGTTCGGGCGTGACAGTCGCGACACGCGTTAGCCCCGGCCCCGGCCGGATCCTTTGCAAATAGTTCGGCTGTCAGCGTCGTTGTCCGATCTGCCGGCCATGCCGTCTTCAACGGCGGAAATTTTGCGATATCGGCCGCCGGACGTGCCGTATGGTGACACGCAATACAGGCGATCGCGCCGCTCTGATCGATGGTGTACGTGCCGCCGTTGTGCTTTTTGTGGTCAAAAGTGACCTGTCCGATTTTGGCGTCCTTGGCCAGCGTTATGACGTCCGGCATCGTTTGCGGAGCCTTTTGGGCACTGCTGCGAGATCCGGTAATGTCACTTGCAATAAAAACAAAACCCACCGCCAAAACTGCTGCGATGATCATCAAGATCGAATTTTTCCTCATCACTAAAACCTCCCGCCAGAATTTGAATAGAAATTAAACTTGAAAATGCGCGCCGCCAAACCAAATATTGGGTTTTCAATCACATAATACACCCGTCTTATTAGATGTCGAAATGCACGGGCCTGTTGACCTGAATCCCTTGACCGGAATGATGTAAACGAATTTGTCGGCCCTGCCAAAACGTAGTCCGGCGGTTATTTGCCCCAGCGATCCCAAACGGCCTTTGCGGTCCGGGCTATCACCGCCTCGCGCGTTTTTTCATCCGCCGTCGAATCCGCGACAAAGACAGCGACGGCTGCGTGCCGGCCGTTCGGCAGCGTGATGATCCCTATGTCGTTCGTTGCCGGTGTGATGCCATTTTCCGTCTGCGACGTGCCCGTCTTATGGGCGACGGCCGATCCGGCGGGCAACAGGCCTTTCAGACGTTTTGGCCCGGTTTCGGACACGGTAAGATATTTGAGCAGGAGTTGACGGTTATCCGGCGATATCCCATTACCTTCATGAAGGCACCTAAGGAGCATTATCGCCGCGTTCGGCGTTGCGAAATTGGCATACTGGGCCTGCCGGTCGCTCCCCAGTTCCTTCTCCGTGCTGATCACCTCGAGATCCCTGATACCTATCGCCGCCAGGTATATTTGAACCTCCGCCGCTCCACCGAGGATCCGGAGCAGTACGTCGCTTGCCGTGCCGTCGCTTTCTGCAACAGCAAACCGGATCAGCTCAGCGACCGTCAGCGAGCCGCCCTCACGAAACTTGTCCCGAATCGGCGAACGTTGTGCCGGCCCGACCATGTCCTCCGCAGAAAATCCTATTTGCTCATCGAGAGCGAATTTCTCGGCGTCCACCGTCGAAAGCACAGCCATCGCGATCGGCAGTTTGTAAACGCTCTGCATCGGAAATCGCTGATCGGCATTTATCGAGACGCTGTCGCCTGTCTCGACGACCAGAGCCGCGATGCCGACCCTGCCCTTCGATCCGGCCGCGATCGCCTCGATCTGCTTTTGCAATTCTGCGTCCGGCTTTAATTGAATATCGGACAGTGTTTTGGTTGGTGTCGTGACCTCGGGCGGCGGCGTCGGAAATCCGCTCGCCAGCTTTTCGACACGCTCGCAAGCCGCGATCGTCAGGCAAAGTGCGGTCAATGACGCGATTATGCTCTTTCTCATATCCCGAATTTGTCAGAGCAGGGTCCCCTCGATGCCGCACGGGATCGAATAAACAGTTTCGTTCGTCGCCACGATCATTTCGCCCTTTCGAGTGAAACAAAGGCCGACGACATTGCTGCCGGCGACAAAATGCTCCGCATTGGCCCCGCCCGGCGAGATCCTCGCGATACCGTGCCGGCCGCGATAACACCCCGCGACATAGAGATTCCCGGTTTTATCGAAAGCCAATCCCTGGGGACGCCCGAGTCCGCGGAAATATCGGCTTTCTGATCCGTCCGTTTCGACCACGTGAACAGCGTCAAAGCTGGCCAGCCCCGGGGCCGTGACATAAAGCCGTCCGTCGGGACCAAACGCCAGGTGATATGCCGCGACCGATGGGTCGAGGGCCGCAAATGTCTCGGGCTCGCCGAGTTCACTCAGCCGCCGGATCGTGCCGGCACGGTCGCCAACGTACATCCGGCCTTTCTGATCGAAGGCGATCCCGGTAGCGACGCCCAATCCGGCAGCGAAAATTTCGCTGCCGCCGCGGTCCACCAGGTGGACCTCACCGCGGGCACGGTTGGTCACGAACATTCGGCCCTGTTGGTCGAATGCGATCCCGGTCGGATTGAGGATGGCCTCCGGCATATCTTCGAGAAACCCGTCCGGCTCGAGACGAAAAAGGGTCTCGCTAAGCTGCTGGCCCCGCGAACCCGATCGCGTCAGGATCAGAGCGTCGTCAAGCGGATCGATCGCCGGATTAGCGACGATGTGCATACCGTCAGCGAGCT
The DNA here is from genome assembly GCA_937941715.1 of uncultured Chloracidobacterium sp. Classification (GTDB taxonomy): domain Bacteria; phylum Acidobacteriota; class Blastocatellia; order Pyrinomonadales; family Pyrinomonadaceae; genus OLB17. Next base: position 19,301 of record CALDGX010000055.1, read on the forward strand.
TTCTGCCGATGATCAGCGGAAATGGTTCGCTCTGGCGGCCATCGTTTTCGAGATGTATATGGGTGTGAGACGATTCGATGCCGTGCGGGACGATCGCCAATACTCTCGATGACGACGCCGCGGTAATTCGGCATCGTTCGCCGCCAAGATAAACGCCGGCCCCGCTTCGAAGATCCGCAACAAATCCATCGGTCTCGACGGCGATCTCGCCGCCCGGGATGGCGTACTTGGGTTCGACCGCTTTGATCTTTCCTATTTGCTCCATGTTTGTTCCCTGATTTTACGCCGAAGCTTCAACGTGTGTCGAACCCGTCCCTGCTTAGTTCGAGATCAAAAAAGCACGGCAACCACTCGATCGGCTGCCGTGCTTTGTCCTCTTAGCTTGTCGCGGAGAACGTTTTACCGTTCTTCGATCGGGACGTACTTGAGACCCCTCGCACCAATGTACTCGGCACGCGGACGGATCAGCTTGTTGTTCGCGTACTGCTCCAAAATGTGTCCGGTCCAGCCCGAGATGCGGCTGACGGCAAATATCGGAGTGTACATATCCAAAGCGATGCCCATCAGGTAATACGTCGATGCTGAATAAAAATCGACGTTCGGGTGCATTCCCTTTTTCTCGAGCATCAGTTGCTCGATCCGCTGTGACATGTTGAACCACTTCATATCGCCTTTCTTCTCGCCCATGTGACGGGAATATTTGCGAAGCCAAGTTGCACGGGGATCTTCGGTCTTGTACACAGCGTGGCCGATGCCCATTATCTTACGCTTTTCTTCCAGAGCTTTATCAAGCCAGGAATCTACTGCTTCGAGACTGCCGATCTCGAGGAGCATCTTCATCACATTGGTATTCGCACCGCCGTGCAGCGGTCCGGCGAGTGCGGCAATGCCGGCGGTTACGGCTCCGTACATTCCCGCCAGGGTGCCCGAAACTACGCGGGTGGTAAATGTCGAGGCGTTGAGTTCGTGGTCTGCATGAAGGATCAAGCACACGTCGAACATCCTTTCCTCGTCAGCGTCGGCACGCTCGCCGCGCGTCATGTACAAGTAGTTGGCGGCAATGCTCAGGTTGTGATCCGGAGCGACGGGCTCATTGCCGTTGCGAATGCGGTCCCAGGCGGCCGCGATCGTTCCGATCTGACCAGTCAGCTTTGCGGCTGCCTTGGTCGCACGCTCACGATCGGTGCCGTGACCGTCCTTGTCGTAAAAATCAAGCGAAGAGACCGCTGTCCGAAGCACGTCCATCGGATCGGCATCTTTCGGAAATTGCTTCATCAATGCGATCACATCGGCAGGTGCCTCGTAATTGGCACGAAGTTCAGCTTTCAGTTCATCAAGCTCAGCCTGATCGGGAAGCCGTCCGTGCCACAGAAGATAAACGACCTCTTCGAACGTCGAGTGTTCGGCGAGATCGTGAATGTCATAACCCTGATAAATAAGAATTCCCTGCTCGCCGTTAACGTCGCCGATGGCACTTTGTGCTGCCACTACTCCGCGAAGGCCGGCAGATGCTGATGATTCGGTTGCTGTACTCATTTTAATATCAACTCTCTATTAAATTTGCCGTTTTATCCAATCAATTATTTTATAAGACGTTGCCAGTTGATACAAGTTTGCCCGCCGTGTCGCGGGCAATTTCATTTAATGTGTCCGGAGCGTTGTGTCGCCAAAACGCTCAGGCCTCAGACCCGGCAGCGGACGAGTGCACGCCGGAGGCCGAAGCATTTTGAATTTCTATGAGTGTTTAGGGAAGTTCGATCAGCTGGGCGGGCAAAAAAATTATCCACGAACCGATGCAAGCCCCCAAAGGAGAACCAAACAAAGCCTGCATCCAATTCGTGGATAAAACCTTACAATTTTACAGATGCTCTCGGGGCGGCCAATGGTTTGCCGCGAGAGGCAATTTTTTTATCTGATCTGCGTTTCGTACGCAGTTTTGATCCGTAGCTGTTGGTTGCGGTTTAGCCGAATATGCTTTCCGCGTTCGATCACTACGGCTCCGACACCGAACGCAGCACCGAGTCCCGCTCCGACGGCTGCTCCAACCGGTCCTCCGACCACGGCGCCGGCAACCAGCCCCACGCCTGTCGCTCCGCCGATCTTGATGCCGTCACTCTTGAATGAGCTCTTGCCCACGGCGGTGCCTTCGGTATTTACGATCTTGATATTGTCGCCCTTGACCGGCATCACTTCGGTCAGGATCGCGTTAAAGTTGCTCCACCGATTGTCATTCAGGAGAATCCGGTCAAAAGAAAGCTGCAGTTCTGAGCGACGCTTGATCCGGCCCGGCGACTTGATCCGGGAAACACGGCCCTCGATCGTCGCTCCCGCGATCTCTGACGGCGATACGACCTTTGCGGTAAATCGCTCACCTTCGCGGCTTTTGTCTGTGCTGAGGTCTTCCTGCAATTCAAGCATCAGCTCCGTGTCACGCGGGATGACTATGATCGCGCCGTTCTGATCCTGAAATGTGTTCGTCGGCGTTTCGCCGTTGACCGCGGTCGTGTCCGTGCCGGAGACCGGGGTGACAGCCACATTTGTCTCGGGGATCACATTGTTATTCTGCGAGCCGGTCGGGATGATGCCGCGTTTTTTGATGTCTGTCGGCAGGGCCGACTCAAATGAGCGTTTTTCAAATCCGGTGTTGTAACCGGCCTCAAATCCCTGCTGGTACCCGTCGCGGTAATCCTCGATCGTTCCGTAATCCCGATTAAACGCCCGATCGGCCTTGGTGTAATCGGAGTGACGCGAGTAGTTTTTGGCAAGGCTGTCGATCGTGTCGCGATAACCGGCCATGTATCCATCGGAATAACCCGTCCGATATCCACGCTGCAGCGCGATGTTCAGATCCTTAGCCTGAGCGTTGACAGTGCTGACCAAAGCCATTGGCACTAAGATGTTGCTTAAGGTAAATCCCAAAAACACCACGAGAATACTCTTTGCGATTTTCATAAAATCTCCTTTGATTTAGATGTGGTTAGAACGTGAACCGATGTTACTAGAGTAAGTTATACATCAATACTTGAATTAACACAAGAGATTTTTTGCATAAATCTTTTGTAGTTTTCCACATGTGAAATTAAATGATCGCATAAGGTGTTATGCGAACAATGATGAATTCCCTTGCCATCGATAGCGCGCGAAAAAGGCGGCGGGGATCAGTCCCTGCCGCCGACGTGATCTTTACCGAGCCTGATCAGAAGCTCTTTCGGAAAAGGTAGGACGCCCTTATGAAGAATGTCCGGCTGTTTCGCTCAAATCCGGGTTCGAACTGCCCGGTGAACGGGCTGTACCCCTTGTAGTTGAAATTGTCGTTATAGCCGACGTAAAACGCGGTACCCGGATTCGGATTCCAACCGAAGAGAAGTTGCCCGCTCGCGTTTGAATTGAGTGTGTCATAATCCCACCGAGCCCTGACATATATGAAACGCGTAAATTGATATGTGGACCTGACGGTAAATATATTTGTATCGTATGCCGTCTTTTTGTTGTCGTTTCGCGTCAAACGGCTCTTGGTATAGTCCAACGATATCCGTAACGGCTCCGTCGGCTTGTATTCAAACCCGAGATTCATGTCAAATTGCCAGCCGCTGCCGGGATCGAGTTGCGGCGGTTCGGCAAAGTTCGGATAAGGATTGTTCACAGGATCGGCCTGATAGGCGTACAGTCCGGCGATATAGCTCTGATACTGCGGGCTGTTCAGATATGTCGAAAATGCCGGGCTCGCACGCGGATATCTTGGCCCCGCCCCAAAATCGTAATCGAACGAATTGAATATCGAGCCGACAAATCCATACACCGAAAGCTGTTTGTTGACGGTCTTGTTGGCGTTAACGCTGAAATACGGCTGAGTAGCGGATCGCGTCGGTGCACCGAAGAACGCCCCCGGCCTGTTCGCGGCCAGATTGCGGTTTGGGCCGAATTCGTGTTCATAGATCTTCTCGAATTGAACACCAAACTCGGTATAGATGAACATATTGCCCTGAAGGTTAAAGTTCAGGTTGTTTCCTATCAATGCATTTTGCGTGCGGCCTTTCCAGTCCATGCCATACCTGGCAAATTGTGACCAACTGGTGCGGATGATGGCCGCCTTGGGATTCGATTTTGTGCTCAAACGGTTAGCGAAAAAGAACGTGTTCGAGTCGGTTTGGCGCGTAAATCCCGCATCAGCACGATAATCGCTCGTTCGGCCGGTCGCTTCGGCAAACCAGCCATGACGGTCGGTCGTGTAATCAATATTGAATGAATACCCGAAACCGTTACCCGTGCGGTACATTGAACGATCGAGATTTGGGTCGTAGAAGAACTTTCGCGAGTGGGTGCCCAGCACCTGAAATTTCATTACGGTCTTCGGGTTTAGTTTGAACGTACCGTCAAATCCGCCGGTGAAATTGCGATTTTTAGGAAATATCCTGGACGTCGCCGAAAACCCGATGTTGTTTTCCTTGCCAAAATCACGCTTTAATCGCAGGACACCAAAAAATGCGTTCTTATCGACAAACTCCTCGATGCCGCAGCGGCGCTTGCTGTTCGGCGGATCAAATTCTCTCGCCCGCTGACAATTGAGCAGTTCGCCTCGTTCATCGTCCGAATAATTTCCGGGTGCATTGTCCGAAGCCACGAGAAAGCCGAATGACGTCGGGCCGATCTTGCCGGTCACCTTGGCGGCCAGGTCCGGATCGACGATCGTTCGCGAATAGAATGGCTGCAGGGGCGAGCTGAAAATATCCTTGCCCTCAAGAAAGAACGGCCTTTTTTCCTCAAAGTAGATCGGGAACCGCTGGTTCGCGGAGACCACAGGAGCGTCCGCTTCGATCTCGGCAAAATCCGGATTCACCGCCGCGTCGATGGTCACGTTCGGCGAAAGGTTATATTTTAAGTTGACGCTCAGGTCCGGTTTAGCCGGATCGTTGACGAAACGGCCCGGATCACGGACGCCGATCGGATTGAATATCGGGTCGTATGGTCCGAGTGCCGCAAATCCGGCGTTATTGACAGTCCTTTTTCGGTTGCCGGTCTGCGAGATCGTAACGCTCGGCACCACCTCGAGGGTTCGTTCGTATTTGATCTCGTCGAGGCCGGTGATCTTTCCGTGCTTGATGAGAAAGCCGGAAACGTTGCGGTCATCGGGCAGCCACTGGTCAAACTCGTCATTTAACCGGTCGATGTTCCGGGCGACGTTAAATCCCCACATCTTGCCCTTGCCGGCCGAATAACGGAGCGATTTGAACGGAATTTTGACCTCGACAGACCAACCCCAATCAAGGACCACGCCCTTCGACTCCATAATGATGTCGACCGTAAAATCTGCTCCGGCCCCTTCGGTGAAAATTCCGTCCTGCTGGATACCGAGCGGATTGAACCCCAGTATGTAGGCACGCCGCTGATCGTTGTAAGTGTCGAGCCACATCCGGACATTGTCCTCATTAAAAACGCCGTCGCGTTTTGCCAGCGTCGCTCGTATCTTATCGGGCTCATCCCAACACTTAAATGCCACGTACAGGTTCTTCTCGTCATACATCATCAAAACCTCGGTCGGCTTTGACGGGGCCGTATTGTCGCCCGGATTGGTTTGATAAAAATCCTTAAATACGGCTGCCTGCTGCCACGCCGGTTCATCAGCCTTTCCGTCAATGGTGATCGCGTCGGTGAATTTTGGTACAACGATCGGTCTTGTCTTTTCGGCCGGGACGTCGACATTGCCGATACGCTTGGTCGCCGGGGCCGAGGTCGCACCGCCGCCTGGCGAAGTTGACGCCGCAGATGCCGTCTGCCCGTAGGCAAATTGCGAGAAGATCATTATTGTCAGGATTACTGCTGAATATCTCATGACTATTTATGTAGTATAAAGCTCCGCGGCAAAGGCGGGAATATAAAGACGGACACTGACTAAAACGAATGTTTGGTCAGAAAGTTTCAAAAAAGAAACGGGCCGAACGACCGACCCGTTTCGGTGCTATTTCGTCGCAAATAATTCGCTTGAGTTCCGCAATACGATCGTTCCGTCGGTCGCAAGGGTATAGATCGTCCCGCCGGTGCCGACCCGCAGCCGCTGCGAGTTTTCGTTGCTGCTAAGTGTTTCGGCCGTTAGCCCTTCGAGCCTGATGTTCGGCGAGGTAGCGTTGACCTCGGCGTTCGAGGCGTCCGGCAATGTGACGATGATATTGGCCGAGCGGCCCCGGGCGTTCAGTTTGTCGAATGTGCCTTCGAGATTCAGATCGCCGTCCTCTGTTTCGGCCGTCAGGTCGCCTTTGAAACCGATCACGCGCACCCTGCCGTTCGTATTTGTAAAGCTGAGTTTGCCCTCGACGTCACGCACATTTATCGATTGTTCATCACCCTTGAGATCGACCTCGCCATTGATGCCCTCAAGCCGGATCTCGCCGTCGGTCGTCACTTTGATCTTCGATTTTTTCGGGACAAAGATCTCGATCCGCGATCGCGTGATCCCGCCGTCCATCGGCCATCGCTCGCTCGCCGAACCATTTGGGTCGCGAACGGTGAGTTCGAGGCCCGAATCGTCGTGCTTTTCGTTGATCTCCAGCGGTTTCCGATTGCGGATGCTCGAGAGTTGCGAAACAGAATATTTGATCTCGTCGCGGTCCCAACCGGTTATCTTGACCGATGTGCCGCGGGTGTCGACGATCACCTTGGGGGTACCCTTAACCTTGAACGAGTCGCCCTTTTTCTCGATTCTCGGCATCGCCGGCGAAAATGCAATGTCCGGAAGACCGGCCAGGACGACGCCGGCCTTATCAAGACTTTCGCGAAGTCCTGCCTGGACTTCTTTCGATCTCATAACCTCGGCCGCCTGTTTCATCGAGTCGGCGATCGCCAATTCGATCTCGGGCTTAACTTTTTCCATCGCGATCCGGGCTTTGTCCATCTCGGCCTTTGAGAGCGCCGCCGTCTCCTTCATCGCCTTGGCCAGTTCCTTGTTGATCTTTGCGGCCTTGATGCCCGGAATCGCCATCGCACCGGCGGCATCATCCTGCCAGTCTTCGTCGTCCTTTTCTTTCTGCGGCAGCATATTCGTCGCCGGGCTAGGCGTTTTGCCGTCGTTCTGACGCGAGACCCGCAGGTCGCCATTCACGCTTTCCATCTTGATTTTCACATCGCCGCTGCCGACGCGGCCGTACAGGTCACGGCCGACGTATTTGCCCTTCTGGACCGGCAATCCAAAGTCATTGGAGATGTTGCCATTGAGCGATTCGGCCCTGATCGTCGCACTGGCGTCCGACGGTATGGTCAAATTAACGCGGCCGTTGACGGTCTCGAGCGAAATACGGCTGCCGGCGTCGAGGGTCGCGAAATCGGCATCGACCTCACCGTTGACGGTCGACAACTCAGCCGTGCCGCGGAGATTGGATGCCTTGACGGTTCCGTTGACGGCGGAGACCTTGGTTACGTTGTTAAAGTTCGATACCGTCGCCGAACCGTTCACCGTCTCGATCTCGCTCAGCACGGCACCACGCGGTATCATAAGCTGATAATCGACAACAAGCCTTTCGCCGTTCTTCCAGCGGCCGCCGGTCCTCTGCTTCCAGCTGTCGTAATTGGTTTCGATCGAGAGCGAATCGGGCTTTGAATCGACTTTGATCTCGACATCCGCAAGCCTTTCCTTTGTATCAGCGGTCTTGATGGCCACGAGTTTCACCTCGTTGCGGTCCCACGCCTCGGCGACGATCGATCCGTTGACATTCGATACGCTGACGCGGCCGCCCGCTGAAAGCGGATACGTCTGCTCAAACCGCTCCGTTTCATCCTGTCTCACCGTGTTTGCCGATGACTCAGGTAAGCCGGCCGGTTGTACCGGAACCGCGCCCGTCCCGCTGTTAGCCGAAAAAAGTATTCCCGAAAATACGATAGTAAAAATCCAACTCATTATTGCGTCTCCTTGCCAGATCAGTTCTGCTTCCTGGACATAGAACACCGCTGCCGCGAACTTTGTGACAACTTTTTCGTAAAAAATGACAGCTTCGTGAGGACGTTGCCGATCGCACAAACCCGGAGCGGTATAGATTTACTTTGCTTTGTTTATTTGATAGCGTTATAAGATGAAGGGGCGCTGGTTTTTGCCGCGATTTATGGACCTGAAACGAACAAAATTAAATATTCTCCGGAAAAAGCAGGATCTCTCCGATCGTGCCCGAACCGGCGTTTCGCTCCATTGCCATACCGAATATTCGAAGGAAATGCTGGACTTTATCCCGCATTACGCTGAAAAGCTTCCGATCATTGCCCACTATTGGCGCAAGGAGCGTGACAGCTATCTCGAACGCGAGGGCCGCGGCATTGACTTCTCGACAGCGTACTGGTCGCCGCCGTTGACGCCGCAGATGGTTTACGACATCGAGGCCGAGCAGATCGCCGAAGCCAATCTCGCATCGTTCGTATCCTTGACCGATCACGACCATATTGACGGAAATTATTCGGTAACCGACAGGGACGAAAGTAAGTTGATCCCGATCTCGATGGAATGGACCGTTCCGTACGAATTCGGTTATTTTCACGTCGGCGTCCATAATTTGCCGAAAGAGTCTGCGGCGGATATCACGAAACTGCTGCTTGACTATACGTTCAACACGGAGGTTCAGCACAACGACCGGTTGAACGAGTTGTTTGCGATGCTTCATGATATGCCGCATGTGCTGGTGATCTTGAATCATCCGATCTGGGATATCGAAATGGCCGGAGCCGAACGTCACGGCCAGCTGCTGAAAGATTTTCTTCGTGTCCACGGCCGGTGGATACACGCTCTCGAGATCAACGGTTTCCGCAGTTGGTCCGAGAACAAGGCGGTTATCGAAATGGCCGAGGCCTTTGGGCTGCCGGTTGCGACCGGCGGCGACCGGCACGGCTGCAAACCGAACACGGTTATCAATCTTACGCAGGCCGAGACCTTTGAGGAGTTTGTCGAGGAGATCCGTAAAGAGAAACGCAGTGAAGTGGCGTTGATGCCGGAATACGAACATCCGCTTCATTCACGGCAGCTGCAGTCCTTTTCCGAGATCCTCAGCCATTACCCTGATTTTGCCGAGCATCGTCGGCGTTGGTTTGACCGTGTCTTTTTTGATCGCGATGACGGCAAGGGCCTCGTGTCGCTTTCGGCTCACGGTTGGGAACAGGGCGGGCCTTCGTGGCTTCGTGTCGCGATCAAGACGCTTGCGTTCTTAGGCAGCCCGACGATGCGGCCGGTCTTTCGGGTTGCCCGAAAGAAAAAGGATCGTGTTCCGTTAAATCCGGCGGCCACTAAATTTGAAATTCCGGACCCGCACGAGGTTTCTGGTGAACTTTCATCAGGAACCGCATAGTTCGGTCCTATATTTGATCTGAACGGCGGGTGGTCCCGCCGTTTGTTATTATCAGGAACATTTGTGAATGAAATTCCGCGCGTCGCCTTCTTTCCGGATTCGTATCTGGAAGTGAACGGGGCTGCAATGACATGCCGAAGGTTGGTCGAATATGCCCGCCGCAATGGGTACCCGTACCTATGCGTCCACGCCGGCCCCGATCCGGGCTTGACGGTTGACGGCAGTGTCAGCCATCTCCAATTAAAAAGATCGCCGATCTCGTTCAAACTCGACGAGGAACTTGCCTACGACCCGCTGTTTCAGCGGCATACCAACATGGTTCTGCGTCAGTTGGTCGAATTTAAGCCCGACGTCGTTCACATCACCGGCCTTAACGATGTCAGCATCGTCGGCTCGTACCTCGCCTGGAAGCTCGACATCCCGATCCTTGGTTCCTGGCACACTAACATCCACGAGTTTGCCGCCAGCCGCATCGTTCGCTCGCTGCGTTTTCTGCCGAGCGGGTTTGTAAATTCTCTCGCCGGTTTTGCCGAGCGAAAGATCATGCAGGGCTCAATTCTGTATTACAAGATGCCCAAGGTGATACTCTCGCCCAACCAGGAGTTAGTGGACGAACTCGGCCGCCGGACAAAGCGCGTGTCTCGGCTGATGGGCCGCGGCGTCGATACCGATGTGTTCAGCCCCGCCAAACGGACCGTTAACGACGGTATCATCCGGCTCGGCTTTGTCGGACGTCTCCGTGCCGAAAAGAATGTACGGTTGTTGATCGATATCGAAAAAGCCCTAATCGAATCGGGCCGAACGAACATCAAGATGCTCATCGTCGGCGAGGGCAACGAACGCGAGTATCTGGAACAAAATCTCAAAAACCCCGAATTCACCGGCTTTATCTCCGGCGACGACCTGGCTGAGGCATACGCGAACATCGACATATTCCTTTTCCCTTCTGAGACTGACGCGTTCGGTAATGTGACGCAGGAAGCGCATGCCTCTGGTGTGCCGGCGATCGTTTCGGACAAGGGCGGCCCCAAATTCATCGTCCGCGAGGGCGAAACAGGCTTTGTCGCCAAGACGCTTGAGGATTACATCACCTACGCGTCAATGCTCTACGACAATCCCGATAAGCTCGCGGAAATGAAGCGTTTGTCGCGTGAGAGCGCGATGTCGAACTCATGGGACTCGATATTCGAGGGCGTTTACGACGGCTACCGTGAGGCGATCAGCCTGCACAAGGGCTCCGCAAAACCGGAGGCGAATGCCTGAATCAGCACCAGCCGCCGCAATCGCTCCGTCCTTTGAGACAACTGTTCCGAGGGTTTTACTGAGCCTGCTCCGCCACCCTATCCGGTCGCTTTTGCTACGCTGGAATTGGAAGGCAGCCGTTTTGAGCGCCGCTCTTCGGGCACCGATCTTTTTCTTTACATACGTTTTTAAGAAGGACGGCCTGCGGCTCGCCATCGGCGCGGCGATCACCCAGTCGGTCTTTCGGCTGATCTTCGGCGGCATCAATGGTGCGATCATCCAGTCTTTCAGCCGCGTCGAACCGCCGTGGCACGCTGTCTTGACCGTTCCGCTTGTGCTTGCGGCGTTCAGTCACGTGGTCGAGTTTTTCGTCCAGACCGCATATGACCATCAGACAGGCGTCAACGGCAAGGGCAAGGCGATCTCGATCTCGGTCCTCGTGTCGGCGATATCGGCGGTATTTAATCTGTTTGCGATGCGCCGCGGGGCACTGCTCGTTAAAGACGAAAGTCAACAGTCTATCTGGCGTGACCTCCGACGAATGCCGTGGATCGCTCTCGAGTTCATTTCATTCCCGCTTGTTTGGCGTCGACGCCGTAAGAAGAAACGCAAAGAAAACGCCGAATAGGATCGAACCTCGCCGATACGGCTGTAATACGGTTTGCGCATCCTTGCGCGCCATTGCCGCCTTCTTTTCAGCGTGATAGACTCACTGTTTCGCGTTTTGACGATTTTTACTCTATAAGCTGAATGCCGCTAAGATCAGTCCACATCACAAATTACTACCACAAGAATTCGGGCGGGATCAGCACCTCATATAACAATCTGCTTGCGGCGGCCGAACGTCATCGGCGGTACATCCGGCTGATAGTGCCGGGCGAGGACGATGCGGTCGAGGACGTCAACGAATTTGCCCGTATCTATTATGTCCCGGCCAAATACTCGCCGGTCTTTGACAAGCGGTACCGGATAATGATGCCGTGGCAGTATATGAAGGGCGGCTCACCGATCCGCCGGATACTGCTTGAGGAAAAGCCCGATCTGATCGAGGTGACCGATAAGTACACGCTGAGCCTGATGGGGGCGATGGTCCGCCTGAACAAGTTCAAGAAACTCGGCCGCCCCGTGATGGTCCACTTTTCATGCGAGCGGATGGACGACAACATCGGTTCGTTCCTCATCGGCGGAAAAACGGGCGACTGGATCGCCCGCCGGATAATGGGGAATTACAACCTGCCTGGCTTTGATTACCACATCGCTAATTCGGCGTACACCGCGGACGAATTTCACCGGTCCTATCGCGCCGCTGACAATCCGGGACGCTCCGAGTGGTTCTTTAACAAGTGCTGGCGGTTCTTCGGTGCTCCGCGTGTGCCGGTCAGCGAACGCATCGAGGTCTGCCCTCGCGGTGTGGATGTCTGGCAGTTTTCGCCCGACCGCGGTTCTGATGAGATCGGTGTCGAGATGCGGCGAAAGGCCGGGATCTCGGCCGACGCGGTGATGATGCTCTACGCGGGCCGAATCTCACCGGAAAAGAACATCGGGCTTCTCGTCGATATGATGCGGCAGCTCGCTGCCGACCCGGATAATGATTATCGCTTGCTCGTCGCCGGTGCCGGCCCGCAGGCCGAGTGGCTGCAGCAGCAGGGCGACAAATATTGCCCGGGCCGCATCATCCAACTCGGCCATCTAGAAAAGAGCGTTTTGTGCGGATACTATGCCAAGGCGGATATCTTTGTCCACCCGAATCCGCGTGAACCCTTCGGCATCGCTCCGCTCGAGGCGATGGCGTCGGGCGTCCCGACCGTCGCTCCGAACGCGGGCGGCATTCTGTCCTACGCGACCAATGACAACGCCTGGCTGGTCGAACCGACCGGCGAGGCGTTTGCCGCGGCTGTCCGCGAGGTCGTTGCCGATCCGGCATTGCGGGCGGCCAAGACCGAACTCGCTCTCCGCACGGCGCTCAGCAATACCCGCGAAGCGTCGACCGACAATCTGATCGCGACGTATGATCGGATCTTTGAGGACTTCCAAAGTCGCAGGGAGTTGTTTCTCGACGGCCCGGAAGCCAAGTTGTTCAATTACGTCGAGTTGACCAAGGACGGGAACGCAGCTAATGACTGAGATCGCCGTCAAAGATATTCCGGCCGAACAGGCGTCACCGACCGTCCGCGAAGCGTGGATGGCTCTGATGCGTGAGCCGAGCCTGTTCATTCGCCATTGGAATTACAAAGGTGCGGTCTTAAGCTCGGCGTTTCGGGCGCCGATCTTTCTGATAACTTATCTGGCGGCCCGCGAGAGCCTTAAGCTGGCGTTCGCGGCGGCGGCGGTACAGTTCGTCTTTCGGTTTCTGTTCGCCGGGCTGACCGGATATCTGATCCAGGCGATGCGGCGGGTCGAACCGGCGTGGAAGGCGGTCGTCTCGATCCTGCTGGTCGTACCGCTGGTCAGCCATTTGTTCGAATATGTCGTGCAGTCGGCATTTGTGCGGTTTACCGAAACGACCGACTATACCGACAAGGCCATCGTCCGCTCGATCTGTTTTTCGGTCTTTTCGTCGCTTTTCGCGTTTTACATCATGCGTCGAAACGTCTTGATCGTCGGCGAGCACGAGAGCCGCTCACTGCTCAGCGACGTCTTGCGGCTGCCCAAGCTCGCGTGGGAATTTATGTCGTTCGTCCCCGACGAGATTCTCGCCCTGCTTCGTCGCGGGGCCTATGTCGGTGCCGTGATCGCGTTTATCGCGTGGGGCCTGTTTTCGCAGATGGTCTGTTGGGCGGTGACATACCGGTCGTTCTGGACCTACGGCGGCGGCAAGGACCTCGGAATACTTAAGTACTGGGGCGTTGACGGACTGATCCTGATGGCAATTGCCGTGCTTATCGCGCAGTTGCGGTACTCGTACAACGAACGCCGCGGACTGAAAAATATTTAGAAGATGCTCGAATTGGTTTTCGCAAATTTACGTGTCCGGCCGTTTCGCACCATGATCAGCGTGATCGGTGTCGCACTCGGTGTCGTTCTGGTCGTGCTGTTTACGGGGCTCGCCCGAGGGATGACCACCGACATGGCCAAGCGTGCGACCAACTGGAAGGCTGAGATCGTATTTTCGCGGGCCGGCGGGATGGAGTTCACGAGTTCGAATATGAACGTCGATACCGCGTATGTCGAAAAGCTTCGTGCGATCGACGGCGTCGCTTCGGCCGTACCGGTCGGGCGGTACATCACGCCAAACACTAAAGGCCGTTTCGGCGTGCTTCAGCTTGACGGCGTCGATTGGGAGCCGTTTGCCGCGATGAACGAAATGCGGCTCGTCGCCGGCCGCGGAGCAACGGCGGTCAATGAAGTTATACTCGACGCTCGTCAGTTTCGTGAGGACAAGGTCACGCTCGGTGACGAGATCGAGCTTTTCGGCGGTAAGAAATACAAGGTGGTCGGCGTGTTTGAGCCGCCGTCGGGCTCGCGGATCAAGATGTCGATGGCGGCGATGCAGGACGCCCTCGGTGCTCCTGACAAATGTACCTACATCCTCGTCAAGCTCAAGGACGGCGCCGATACCGACGCGGTGGCCGCCGCGATCAACGCCAAACTGCCGGGCAATAAGATCAATCTCACCCGTGAGCTCGTCATCGACGCTCAGGAGCGCATTCCCGGCCTCAACACCTTTTTGCGTGTACTTGTCGGGCTCGGGGCTTTCGTCTCGACGATCTTCGTCCTGTTGTCGATGTACACGACCATCACCGAACGCCGCAAAGAGATCGGGATACTCAAATCGCTCGGTGCATCGAAGAGCTTTATCATAAAGGTGATCGAGGGCGAGGCGTTCATGATCGGGCTTTTGGGAACGCTGCTTGGGTTTGCCGCGTCGTTTCTCGCGTCATGGGCGATCGGCTACAAGTTCGAACTGCCGTTTCAGTTCAACGCGGGCTGGATGGTCTCGGCCGTGGTCATTGCGATCGGCGGCAGCCTTTTCGGAGCCCTTTATCCGGCATGGCGGGCGTCCATGATCGATCCGGTCACGGTAATGGTCAACGAATAGTTTTTGCGGTCAGATTGGCGGATCACGAAAGCGAATGTGACTTCCCGAACCGTCCGATGCGTTGCTAACGCTGCCTTCCCGCGATCGTTAGCCCGATCCCGCCCAGGATCATTATCCCGGCGACACCCAGCGTCGCGGTCGCGGCCTCACCGAGCAATATCACCCCGAAGACCGCGGCGATCAACGGAACGGAAAGCTGCAGCACCGCCGCACGCGTCGACGTGTGAAATTTGAGTGCTGCGTACCAAACGGTATATCCGACACCGGAAGTGACCGCCCCCGAAAGCACCGCGAACAGCCAGCCACGCGTTGTCAGATGCAATGCGGGCAGATAAAGCACCACCAGCGGAACAGCGAACAGCAGTGAACGGGCAAAGTTGCCCGCGGTGTCCCCGAGCGGATCGACGCTTCCCCTGCCGCGAAGCGAATACGCCCCCCACGCCATCCCTGCCGCCGCCATCAACAGCGAACTGACGAGCGGAGGCGACTCGAGTCCCGGCAGCACAAGATAAACGAGTCCTGCAAGCGCGATCGCTAGCCCGATCCATTCCAATAGCGTCGGCCGCTCGCCCCTGATGATCGACGCCGCGACCATCGTCATTTGCACCGCCCCAAACAAGATCAACGCCCCGGTCGCGGCCGGCAGCCCGAGATACGCGAACGAAAAGCAGACCGCGTACGCGATCAGAAAGAAAGCCGACGGCCAACTGCCAAACGCGGAAACCCGGCCTGTTGGAAGGGTGCTCTTCTCGCCGGGTTCAGCCGGCTCAGCACCACGATCGCCCTCGCTGCCGCTCAGGCCTTGGCCCCGTTTGACCAACCGTCCGATCAGCAGCAACGCAGCCGCACCGGATACAAGCCGAACGACTGTGAATCCCGCCGCGTCGGCCTCGTCGCCGCGTAACGCCAGGCGGCAGAGGATCGAGTTGAACGCAAACGCCGCCAGGGCAAAGGTTGTATAGAAAAATACTCTCACCGCCGCCTCGGATCAGAAAACCAACTCAGATCGAAATGTTCTTCTAA
>CALDGX010000056.1 GCA_937941715.1 uncultured Chloracidobacterium sp.
ATATGAAGGACGATTTCGCCACGTACAATCGGGTTTACGCCGAGTACTTTGCTGAGAATCAACCGTGCCGGACGACGGTTGAGATAAACAAACTTCCGACGCCGATAGCCATCGAGCTAAAGGTGATCGCGACGATAGATCAACAATAAGAACAAGGGGAGATACAAGTGATACAAACAAAAGGTTACGCAGTACACGATTCGAAAGCTGAGTTTGTGCCGTTCGAGTTTGAACGGCGTGATGTCGGTCCGACCGACATTTTGATCGATATACAATATGCAGGCATCTGTCACTCGGATATTCATCAGGCAAGGGGCGAATGGGGAAACTCGACCTATCCGATGGTGCCAGGACACGAGATCGTCGGCAATGTAGTTGCCGTTGGCGGCGACGTTACGAAATTTAAGGTCGGCGACATCGCCGGCATCGGCTGTATGGTCGATAGCTGCCGCGAGTGCGAGCCGTGCCGTGCGAATGTCGAGCAATTTTGCGTAAAAGGCGCCGTTATGACTTACAACGGCACCGAAATGGACCGTAAGACGATGACGTTTGGCGGCTACTCGACGAATTATGTCGTTGACGAGGCATACGCGCTAAAGGTCGATCCGTCGCAGGATCTAAAAGCCGTCGCTCCGCTGCTGTGCGCCGGCATCACGACATATTCGCCGCTTCGCAGATTTAATGCGGGCCCGGGGAAGAAGGTCGGCGTTGTCGGACTCGGCGGGCTCGGTCACATGGCGGTGAAACTGGCGGCCGCGATGGGAGCTGACGTCACCGTATTTAGTACGTCGCCGAATAAGGAGGCCGACGCGAGGCGTTTGGGAGCAAACAATTTTGTCGTCACCCGCGAACCGTCTGCACTCAAGCCGCTCAATGGCACATTCGACCTGCTGATCGATGCCGTTTCGGCCGAACATGACATAAATGTCTATCTGAATCTGCTGAACATCAACGGGCATATGGTCCTGGTCGGACTGCCGGAAAAGCCAATTCAGGTCCGGGCTTTCGCTCTGCTCAGCAGCAATCGTTCGCTTGTCGGCTCAAGCATCGGCGGCATCAAAGAAACCCAGGAAATGCTCGATTTCTGCGCCGAGCACAACATTGTCTCGGACATCGAACTGATCACGCCCGACCAGATCGAGTCGGCCTACGAACGTACCGTAAAAGCGGACGTTAAGTACAGGTTTGTGATCGATATGAGTTCGTCGAAGTAAAAAAGGTAATAAGTGAAAAGGGCGAAAAAGTGTCGGTTGCCCAGACGCCCGTTAACTTTTTGACCTTTTTCACACTTCAACTTTTTTATGCGATTCGTTGCACTGCTCCGCGGCATTAATGTCGGGGGCAATAACATGATCAAGATGGAAACGCTCCGGGCGACATTTGAGTTGCTCGGGTTTGAGAATGTAAAAAGTTACATCAACAGCGGTAATCTGGCTTTCGATGTCGTAGAAAGTGTCAGTAGCCCGCACCTAAGTTTGGGCCAGAATATTGATACCCAAGTGGCAATGAATATCCACGACGCGATCGTCAAGGATTTCGGTTTTGATATCTCGGTAATGGTGCGGTCAATGGCCGAGATCGAAGAGATCGTCGCGTGGGATCCGTTCAAGGGGCAGTTTGAAAGCCACAAGGATGTCCATGTTTTCTTTCTCAACGATAAATTGACCGATGAGCAAGAGGCACTATTGCTGGCAAACGGGAACGAAAACGAGATATTTGCGATATTTGGCCGCCACGTGGCATGTCTGCTCAAGATCCACATAACAGACAGTGCGGTCGGTAAGGGCTTTATCGACAAGAAGCTAAAAGTTGCGGCGACGGGCCGCAACTGGCGGACGGTGAAAAAGTTGGCGGAGCTATAGGACGCTTGGTTATATACATCAAACTAGCATGAAAACAATATTATTATTAGTGATCGTTACCGCTACCGTAGCAGTCGCACATGCCCAACGTGCAAGATCCGTTTTGTTGCCGGCACCTGAGGCGAAAAGATTAGCCAAACAATGTTCACGGCCCAGTCCAAGCGATTTTACTGACACTTGGGTGCCAACCGTTGATGAGATCAAGACCATGGAAGCCCGACTCAAGGATATAGCTAAACTAAAGGTTAAATCTTGCTGTATTGTGGGCGATCAAGTGGAAAATCCTCAAGAATGGTACTTGCAGTACGCTGCGCTAGTCCGAAAAGGCAAAAAGATAATCTACATCAGCGGAATTTCGGTGACGGAACCGGAAAGAGGCCCGTGTTTCGACAAAGATGGGATTGTAACTGATGAACACTGCGAATTCTGGAAACATCACGCCGAGGTCGTTTGCGATGGCGGCACTCAATGGGGAGTCATTTACGACGTGAGCACAGGCAAGTTCTCCGATCTTGCAGTGAATGGTGTTGGATAAAATGGCGATACGGCGACCATTCAACTTCAAACAGTGGATCGATGAGCACCGGCACTTGCTTAAGCCGCCGGTTGGGAATCAGTGTGTTTACGACGACGGTGATTTTATCGTGATGGTCGTTGGCGGGCCGAACTCGCGAAAAGATTACCACTG
>CALDGX010000057.1 GCA_937941715.1 uncultured Chloracidobacterium sp.
AACGGTTCGGGCCGCGTCCGGCTTGAATTTGAGGTGCCGTCACGCGGCCTGATCGGTTTCAGAGGCGAGTTTTTGACCGAAACAAAGGGCACCGGACTGCTCAATACGCTGTTCCTGCGTTTCGACAAGTGGCAGGGCGATATGAAATCGCGCCAGACGGGGTCGCTCGTGTCGGACCGCATGGGCGAGACCAACACCTATGCCCTCTACAATCTGCAGGAGCGCGGAGTTTTGTTCGTCAAACCGCAGGTCAAGGTGTATGAAGGTATGATCGTCGGCGAAAACGCCCGTGCGGTCGACCTCGACGTCAACCCGATCAAGGAAAAGAAGCTCTCGAATATGCGAACGACCAGTGCCGACGAGGCGATGCGGCTCGTTCCCGTTCGCGAGATGTCGCTCGAAAGGGCCCTCGAATTCATCGCTGATGACGAGCTGATCGAAGTCACGCCAAAGGCCATCCGGCTCAGAAAGCGTGTCCTCAAGGCAAACGAACGTCCCAAGAAATAGACGGTTTAACTGATCCCATCAACGGGCGGTAATGGTCATCTGACCTTTGCCGCCCTTTTATTTATCCTCGTCCGGTGACCTGTTATCAGCCTCGGCGTCCGTCGGATCGGCTTCCGGATCGTAGGTCTCGTATCCGCACGCGTCGTCATAGTAATAGCTGCGGGCCTTCTGATCCGCTTCCCAAGACTGATCGTCCGCATCCGGCGGATTCTCATCAATTTCGTTCACCGTTTTCGGCAATTGGGTCATACCTAACTTATAATCGTTTCGATCGGCGCAGACAAGAGGTACCTATGCGAACTAAAAAGACAATTAACACACTCGCTACGATCACGATTTCGGTGATGTCGACCTATTTTCTGATGGGCGTCTCCGCCACGACCCAGAGCGTGCAGCCGCAAACGGCCGCAAACCTCCAGTATCAGGTCGGCGGCACGCTGTATATGCAAAAAGCGGCCGAGTACCGCTCGCTCGCCTATCAAGCGTTCAATCTGGCCCGGCTTCGTCTGGACGCCGACCTCGATAAAAAGAACGTGAAAAAGCTGCCCAAAGCCGAACGCGGGATGCCGCGGGCCATCGTCGTGGACATCGACGAGACGATCCTCGACAATTCGCCTGCTCAGGCTTACAGTATTGCCAACAACGCACCTTTCAACCTCAAGGACTGGTACGCGTGGGGCGAAATGCGCAAGGCAAAGGCCATTCCCGGAGCCGTCGCTTTTCTTAACTACGCCGTCTCAAAGGGAGCCAAGGTCTTTTACGTCTCAAATCGGGACGAGGTGCAAAAACAGGCGACCATCGACAATTTGAAAAACGTCGGGCTGACCGACGTGGGCAATGACAATGTCATCCTGCGTGCAGGCGAATCAAGCAAAGAAGCCCGGCGGACCGCGATCGCCAAGACCTATCGTATCGTAATGCTGATGGGCGATAACCTTGACGACTTTTCCAACGTATTTGAAAAGCGTTCGATCGCTGACCGTTTTGCCGAGACTGACAAGGCCCGTGAGAATTTTGGCAGGAACTTTATCGTTCTGCCTAACGCGATGTACGGCACATGGGAAAACGCGATCTACGAATACGGCCGTCTGTCTGAGGCACAAAAGGCCGAAAAACGAATGAGCGCACTTGAATTGCCGTAAGGCGGCATTGAGTTTCGCCCTGAATAACTATTTGCAGCGACAACCTATGACACACAGATCACCGATCACAAAAGCACTGCCGGTACTCACACTTGCACTTTTGCTCGCCGCGGGCATTTCGGCCCAAACGCTGACCGTTCCGCAGATAATGACCGAACCGTCGATCGCCGGCATGCGGGCCGAGGGCGAAAAGCTCTCGCCCGACGGGTCGATGGTCGTCTATCTTTGGAGCGCCGAGGGCAAACTGCCGCGTGACCTGTATCTGTCGTCGACCAGCCGCAATGACGCAAGGGTCATTTTGCGCGTCAGCGACCTGCCCAAGCCGGCCGCCACGCCGACGCCGCCGAACAAGCTCGATTACGGCCTGATCGTTAAGGACGATTTCGTCAAGGCACGCGAAAATCAGCTCGGTGGCTTCGAGTGGTCGCCCGACTCCAAACGGCTCTTGTTCTCGCAGGGCGGTGATCTTTATGTCCTGACGCTCGGCGAGGCAGCTCCGAAACGCTACACCAAGACCCAATCGCCTGAGGTCGGTGCCCGGTTTGTCGACAACAACCGCGTCCTGTACCAGCAGGGCGGCAACCTGTTCATTCTCAACATTTCCGACGCCACGACCGTCCAGTTGACCAAGGAAGCTAACGTCGCTCAGTTTATTGCAGTCGGCGGCGCCGCGGTGTCAAAGGACGGGTCGATGATCGCCTACACGGTGTCCGATACGTCAAAGAACCGAGCCCTTGTCGTGCCGAATTACCTTGACGAATATACCGCCGCACCGACCGTCCGGCGCGGATGGGCCGAACAGAAACTTTACGTCACGCCGGCCGACGGCAGCCGCGATACGCCGTTCGAGATCAAACTGCCCAAGCAGGAGGGCGTCGGCAATTTTCGCCGCACCGTTTGGGCCGCTGATAACCGCAGCCTGATCGTCGATCGCGTCGACAAGGACACCAAGCGTCGCCAATTGTTCTACGTTTTTCACGCCGGCAGCAAGGACGAACAGATAATCACCATTGCCGACGAGACCGACGAAAAATGGCAGGCCCCGCTCTCGGCTATCGTCGAACCTAATCCGAAAGACGCTAATCAGCTTCTCTATTGCTCCGAAAAGGACGGCTTTAACCACATTTACCTGGCAAAGCTCAGCCCGGAACCGTCATCGCCGGCTGCGGCCGATCCTGCCGCCAAAGTTCAGGAAGGCGGCCAAAGGCTAAAGCCCGAGGCGACTGTTTCGCAGCTCACTAAGGGCAAATGGCAGGTCGAATGGGCAAAATGGACCGCCGGCGGCGACATCGCATATTCGTCGACCGAAGAGTCGCCCGACGAACGGCAGTTCTATATCTACGAGTCCGCAAAGGGCGAAAGCTGGCGCCTCACCTCCGCCGAAAAGGGTATGAAGACCGGGCCGCAGATGGATGAACTCAACGCCGTTCCGACACTGATCTATGGCTTTTCGCAATGGGATACGCCCGACGATCTGTATTCTCAGAAGGTCTGTTCCGACTGTAAGCAGGGCGAGGCGATCACCCGTTTGACCAATACGGTTCCCGCCGCGTTTGCGGCCCGCAAATGGAATGACCCGCATTTCGTGGATATTCCGTCGCGTGACGGCAAAAAGATACCGTCGAAATACTATCTGCCGTCGGGCTTTGACCCGAAAAAGAAATATCCGATGGCCGTCTTCGTCCACGGTGCCGGTTATCTTCAAAATACGATCAACGGCTGGAACAACTATTACCGCGAGTTTATGTTCAACCAGCTGCTGACGCAGAAAGGTTATGTCGTACTCGACATCGACTATCGCGGTTCGGCCGGCTACGGCCGTGATTGGCGTACCGACGTTTACGATTTTCTCGGCGGCAAGGATATGGACGATCACATCGACGCTATCGACTATATGGTCGCCAATTACGCGGTCGATAAGGGCAAGGTCGGCGTTTACGGCGGCAGCTACGGCGGTTTTATGGCCGGCATGCTGATCACGCGTGCCCCGGACAAGGTCGCGGCCGCGGCGGCGCTTCGGCCCGTTTTCGACTGGAAGAACTACTATGCCTCGTCGCCCGGATACACCGCCCAGCGGCTCGGCTTTCCGGACAAGAATCCGGAGGCGTACAAACGCAGTTCACCGATCACTTACGCCGACAAACTCGAACGTCCGCTGCTGATACTGCACGGAATGTCGGACGACAATGTCCACGTCCAGGATTCGATCCAGATGATCGAAAAACTGATCCGGCTCGGCAAGACGCGGTATTTCGAAACGATGCTCTATCCGTCGGAAAACCACGGCTTTGTCAGGCCCGAAAGCTGGACCGACGAATACGAAAGAATACTGGC
>CALDGX010000058.1 GCA_937941715.1 uncultured Chloracidobacterium sp.
GCCTGAGCGTTCGGCAGCACGCCGCCCCGTTCAACGAGTTCGGCAGCCACGGTCAGCAAAAAACCGCAACGCGAGCAGAAGTTCGTGTCGTTCGAGGTCCGTGCTTGTCCGCACTGAGGACAGTACATATTCTTTATTGGTTTTCTTCCTTGGTCAGCAGTCTGGTCGTGCTTTCGGTAACGCTGCCCTGGCCGAGGTCGTTGGTGTCGCGCCACATACCCGCTCTCGGGGCTGCGTACATATTTGCCGGGATCGATTGCTGCGGCGGCAGCGATGGCATTTGCTGCTGGCCGGGAAGCGGATACTGCGTCGGCGGAGTCATGCCGGGCTGAACGGTCTCGATCAACTTCGGCTGCTTTGGAAGGAACATCGCGGACGAGACCAGGATCAGTAAGCCGCCAAATATGCCGATAACTGCAGACGCTCCGGCCAACTCGTCAACGTCAACGATGCCCCAGAGCGGTGCCATGATCAGCAGGAAGAAAAGGCACCAGATAAGGCTGAACGCCATCCCGTTGCGCCGAGTAAATACCTTTCGTTTTTTATACAGTTCGGCGAGCTGCGGTAAAAATCCGCCGTGAGCGAGCACCTCGGACACAACGCCGAGCGGGAACCCGCAACGAGAGCAGAATTTTGTTTCCAGTGAAACCTGTTGTTGGCCGCAGCTTGGGCAGTGCATTTTCCGACTCCAATTTTGGTCTATCAGTTAAGGACGTAGAATCAAACGAATTCTGCCACGAAAAAGTTCGTAAATCAACAACTTTAGCGCCGCGGCAGCTTTCCGCCGCCGAGAGCCTGATATAGTGCGAATGAACGACCCTGAAAATATTCGGCCCTGGCGATAGTATCCAACAATATCGCACCGAGGGTTCTCAGTTCTTTCGGAGCCGGAATGGCTTGGCTGAGGTCCGCGTCATCTGCAAAAAAACCGAATCCGGAGATGCGAAGTGTTTCGACCTCGCCGAGATAACCGATGATCTTGGCGGTCGAACCGAGTGCCTCAGGCAGCGTCCATTCGAACGGATCGTCCCACAATCGCCGGGTAATGCCGCCGAAGGTCATTTCCACGATCGCCGCCGACCTGATAATACTCTCGCCGACAGTCAGGCCGCCGATAGTCTCTTGCGCGGGCGAAGGCCGGCGAAACAGCAGATCCTCCGCTGCGGACTCGGCAAAATTTACCGACCGCTCGTGGAGCGATCTGAACTGCGAGTCAAATTTATCGATCAGTGATCTCATAAATGAAAAGTGCGGCCACATCGGGCCGCACATATTCTAACACTTAGTCGTGATCGAACTCTTATCGCTTCTTAAGCCGCCTGTCTTTTTCGTATATTCCTAGGCCGTAATTGCGGCCCTTCCAGTTTACGCCGGTGCCGATCGTGCCCTTAATGCCGATCTGAGTGCCTTTAGACGGGACCGAATCGTTTGTAATTACCCATATCGATCCTGTGCCGTCGTCGATCTTGTATGCTCCGCCGCCATATTTCGTGCCGGGAATTGAAATTCCGTAACTGTCGCGGACGGTGCCGGCGATCACCACGTCCTTGTTTTGATAGCGCGACGGATTTGCCTCGATGTCGGCAATACTCGTTCTTTCCGGGCAACCGGCCGTGTAAAGTGCGGCGGTCAGTATGGCCAACGCCAGCGTGATCTTTCCAAAATATCTCATCGTTTCTCCTCGTTCGGGCCGTTTCTGTACTTGGGGACAAAACCCGAACTAGAGATTCAATTACCGGTCGAAAGTTTGCAATCGATTTTCAGCCGCTTTGCGGCCCGTCGGAGCATGGCACGTGTCGTTGGCCGGCGAGCGTCAGTTCAACTTCACAGCCGTGCCGTAGGCGAGTACTTCGGTCGAACCCTGGCCGAACTCGGTCGCGTCGTATCGCATGCCGATGACGGCATCTGCACCGATCTCATGGGCATGCTGCACCATACGGTTAAAGGCCTCCATTCGGGCGTTTTCGCAGACGACGGTCCATTCTTCGATGTTTCCGCCGGCGAGAGCCTTGATGCCGCCGACGATACCGCGTCCGATACCGGTGGCTCGGACCACGATGCCTCGAACCACGCCCAGATATTGAGCGACTTGCCGGCCCTGAATATCAAATCCTGTTGTGACGATCATATTCCTCCGAGGTATGTTACTGCCGCCGCCGGTCCAAGAGAGGTTTTCGACCGTGCGGTCAATATGGAAAAGGGTTTTGAATGGTAGCGCCTAGGGGAATCGAACCCCTCTTTCAAGAATGAGAATCTTGCGTCCTAACCGATAGACGAAGGCGCCACAGGCGAATGAAACCAAATTGTATAACAAAATAAACAAATTGGGCAAAGCCGAACGTATGATTCGGTGCCATTTGAAGGTAGCGACGTCGCCGCTGCCGGGACCGCATTTGGGAAAACCGTGCCGAGCCTTTTATAATACTCTTTTGGCTCCCGGGCCGATACCAATCCTATGACACACGATCTTTTCAATTCACGGCAAACATTTACAACGGGCAACGGCGCGGAGGGCGTATTTTACTCGCTTCCGCAACTTGAGAAAGAGGGCATCGGCCATATTTCTCGGCTGCCGGTCTCGATCCGGATCGTTCTTGAGTCAGTCCTCCGCAATTTTGACGGCGGTAAGCGCGTCAGCGAGGCAAATGTGCGTGAATTGGCGGGGTGGGCCGCGAACGGCGAACGTACGCAGGAGATCCCGTTCGTCGTGGCACGCGTGATCTTACAGGACTTCACCGGTGTGCCGCTGCTGGTCGACCTGGCTGCCATGCGTTCTGCCGTACAGCGGCTTGGTAAGGACGCCGGCGTGATCGAGCCGCTGGTCCCGGTCGACCTCGTGATCGACCATTCGGTCCAGGTGGACTATGCCGGCAGCGAAGAGGCGTACCAGCTCAATATGGCCAAGGAGTTTGAGCGCAACGACCAGCGTTACCGCTTTTTGAAATGGGGCACGCAGGCGTTTAACGGTTTCAGCGTCATACCGCCCGGGATCGGCATCGTTCACCAGGTCAATCTAGAGTATTTGGCAAAGGGCGTATTCGAACGCGAAGGCGTGTATTTCCCCGATTCGCTGGTCGGCACCGATTCGCACACGACGATGATAAACGGACTCGGTATCGTCGGTTGGGGCGTCGGCGGAATCGAGGCGGAGGCCGGAATGCTTGGACAGCCCGTTTACTTCCTGACGCCTGACGTTGTTGGTGTTAATCTGACGGGCGAACTGCCTCAGGGGGCCACCGCGACCGACCTCGTGCTGCGTATCACCGAGGTGCTGCGCAAGACCAATGTGGTCGGCAAATTCGTCGAATTTTTCGGCGCGGGGGCGGCCGCTCTCAATGCCACGGACCGTGCGACGATCGCCAACATGGCACCTGAGTACGGGGCGACCATGGGCTTTTTCGGCGTTGATGAAAAGACACTCGATTATTTTCGCAATACGGGCCGCACGTCCGAACAGATCGACACGATCCGCAACTACTACAAGGCGCAGGGAATGTTCGGCATTCCAGCCGATGGCGACGTTGACTACACATCGGTCGTCGACGTGGACCTGGCGGGCATCGTACCGGCCGTGGCCGGCCCCAAACGTCCCCAGGACCGCATTGAACTGGGCGACCTCGACGACAAGTTTCTTGAACTTTTCACCAAACCGGTCGCCGACGGTGGTTACGGGAAGAACGAAGCTGATCTGGCCGACAGATTTGACGTCAGCATCGGCGAAGCGGGAACCGGCTCCGCGATCGGAAATGGCGACGTGCTGATCGCCGCGATCACCTCGTGCACGAACACGTCGAATCCGTCGGTCATGATCGCCGCCGGTATCGTTGCCAAAAAGGCGGCCGAACTCGGAATGAAGGTTCCGCCGTATGTTAAAACTTCGCTTGCCCCGGGTTCGCGGGTCGTGACCGAGTACCTTGAAAAGACCGGGCTTCAGCAATATCTCGACGCCGTCGGATTTAACCTTGTCGGATACGGATGCACGACCTGCATCGGCAATTCGGGCCCGCTCGATCCGTCGGTGGAAAAGCAGATCGTCGACAATGACCTTATCGCGGCTTCGGTCCTTTCCGGCAACCGCAACTTTGAGGCTCGGGTTCATCAAAACATCAAGGCCAATTTTCTTATGTCGCCGCCTCTGGTCGTAGCGTTCGCACTCGCGGGGACCGTGCTCAACGACGTCAATACCGAACCGATCGGTAAAGACCGCGATGGCAACGACGTTTATTTGCGCGATATTTGGGCGTCGCTCGACGAGGTCAAAGAGATGCTCGCCGCCGCGTTCGATCCGTCGGTATATAAACAGCTGTACTCGCAATTTGCTGAGCAGAATCCGCTCTGGAACAGCATCGAGTCAAGCGTCGGCCAGATATACGAGTGGGACCGCAACTCGACCTATATTCAGGAACCTCCGTTCTTTCAGGAGTTTTCGATGGAAACCGGCTCTTTCTCGGACATTCACGGGGCCAGAGCGTTGGCCATCTTTGGCGACTCGGTGACGACGGACCACATCTCACCGGCCGGAGCTATCAAGGCAAATTCACCCGCGGGCCTTTATTTGCAGGAACAGGGTGTCGCCCCCGCGGACTTTAATTCCTACGGTTCACGCCGCGGCAACGACCGTGTGATGCTTCGCGGCACGTTCGCTAATGTCCGCATCAAAAACCTGATGGCCGCACCGACGGAGGGCGGGTTTACCCGCCATCAACCCGACGGGGCCGAGATGACGATCTACGACGCCGCGATGCAGTACGACATCGAAAAGGTGCCCCTGTTCATCTTTGCCGGCAAAGAATATGGCACCGGCAGTTCACGCGACTGGGCCGCAAAGGGAACATCGCTAATGGGTGTTAAGGCCGTCATCACCGAGTCTTTCGAGCGTATCCATCGCTCGAATCTCGTAGGTATGGGCGTGCTGCCGCTGCAATTCAAGGACGGCCAGTCAGCCGGCTCTCTTGGGCTCGACGGTACTGAAACATTTGCCCTCATCGGCCTCGGGAATGGTGAGGTGCGTCCGCGGCAGGATGTTACTCTGCGGATCACCCGAAACGACGGCTCAGTGTCGGATGTGACGCTGATATTAAGGATCGACACGCCGATCGAGATAGAGTATTATAAGAATGGCGGGATACTCCCGTATGTCCTTCGCCAATTGATCAGTTAGCAGTTTGCTTGCTCAAAAAATCCCTCCGTATCTTGTTGCCTCGAACCTCTCCTCGAGCGGCGGCAAGATATTCTTTCCTTTTTTGCTGGAAAGTCGTACAGTTTAATCATACTTGAAATTACGGACGAAACGCTTTTTAGATCTTTCACCGAGGATCCGTTTCGATTATTAAATTATGAAAAGGCTATTTGCGCTTTTTTCGATCATCGTCCTGACCGGGTATAGCTCCCTTCCGATCGCGGCTCAACGCCTGAACCGACAGGTAAAAGATATCGCTGCCGCGGGGCCGCTATCCGTCGACCGGATCGACGTTCGTGCGGTAACTGACGGGCGTTCGACGATAGTCAGCTGGACTGACAACGCTGCCGACCGGGCTGTCGTGTTTGACGTATATAGACTTTCCGCAAAGGGTCTTGAACGAATTTCGGAGAACCCGATACTCGGGACAACCCCGGGCAGCCGTACTGAACGCGAGCCTTTCGTTGAACGAGCATTTCGATTTGACGGCGGTGCCGGTGGCGACGTGTTCATCGTCGAGGCCCTCGGCCAACGCGGTGAACGTCGGCAGAGTTTGCCGGCAGCCTCGGAGTTTAGCCGCGATCTCTCTGCATTTTCGGGCATGTCCGCTGAGACCGGTCAAAAGAACAGGTTGTTTGAACGAACCGGCCTCCAGCTGCCCCGCGAACTGTTTAACGAGTCGATCAAATCAACATCAATGCCCGACCGCGTGACCCAGATAGCCGTCGCCGCCCAGGGCGGTGCAACGATCGGCGTTAAGGCAAAGGGGTTCTATCGTGTTACCAAGGCCGAACTTCAGGCCGCGCAATTTGACGTTAATTCCGATCCTGCCAAATGGCAGTTATTCGCCAACGGTGTCGAACAAGCGATACTCGTCGGACCTAACGGCGACTATATCGAGTTTTTCGGCAAGGCAGACGAGACCAACGAATCTGATGTCAACGCCTATTATCTGGTCGTCGGTGCGGGCAACGGAAAACGGATGGCGACATCCGTTTCGCGGCCCGGCGGCGTATCGATCAACGCGGTAAACTACCGATCGGTCTATGACAAAAAGGAAAGGGTAAATTACGTCTGGGACATACTAAACGGCGATGCCGAGAACTATTGGGGAAATCTCATCAGTTCGAGCCCGATGAACTTCTCGTTTACCCTGACGGGCGTTGATACTTCGGCTGCGACCGCCACGTTTGATATAAAGTTTCAGGGTTTCTCGACCACACCGCACTCGATCAATATATCGGTTAACGGCACGAGCATCGGCACTCAGACCGGGAGCGGCCAGACGCCGATGGCGGGAACGTTCACGGTGCCCGTGAGCGCTCTGTTAGAGGGCACTAACACCCTGCAGATGACCGCTCCGGCATCGGGCGACTACACGCTGTTTGACCGGGTGACGGTCAACTATTCGCGTAAGTTTACGGCCGACCAAAACCGCCTCGACTTTTACACCACCAATTACAAGAGCACGGTGCTGACGGGATTTTCGACATCGGATATTCGCGTCTTTGATATCACTCAGGACGGGCAGCCGGTTCAGGTCACCGATTTTCCGGTGGTGCCAAATGGTGCGTTGTTCGATGCCAAACTCTCTGCCGCCCGCGGCCGTGTTATGTACGCTGTCGCATCGCCGGGCATCCGCCAGGCCGAGTTCGTCAAGTACAATGCGCCGTCGGAACTTGCCTCGAATTACCAATCAGCCAAGCTCGTGATCATTACCTACGGCGGATTCCGTCAACAGGCGTCTGCCTGGCAGCAATACCGTGTGACACGTGACTTTCCGGTGATGGTCGTGGATGTCGCGGATATATTTGATGAGTTCAACTACGGCAAATCGAGTGCAGACTCAATTCTGTCGTTTATCGCGTACGCGCACAACAATTGGCAAACCCCGCCGGACTACGTTCTGTTGCTCGGCGACGCATCGTACGACCCCAAGAATTTCAGCGGTATGGGCAACACCAACCTCGTGCCGACCAAGATCATCGAGACGCTGTACGAGGAGACCGGCAGCGACGAAGCTCTAGCCGATTTTAATCACGATGGTCTGTCTGATCTTGCTATCGGCAGGATCCCGGCAAAAACGCCCCAGGATGTCACCAATGCGTTGGCAAAGGTGATGTCGTTTGAGACGCCGGCTATGCAGGATCTCGATCGCGGAGCTATATTCGCGTACGATCTGCCGATCGGGTGGAATTTTGAAGCAAGCAGCAGATCGCTCGGCGACCTGCTTCCGGCTTCGGTGCCGAAGGTCTATATCGGCCGCGGTGATGCTAATTCAGCGACGACGCTGATGAACGAGATCAATTTAGGCCGCTATATTGTCAATTACTCGGGCCACGGTTCGACGGGCGTATGGGCCGCATCGAGTTTCTTCGGCGTCAACAGTGTGCCTCAGTTGACTAATGCGAATCACCTCTCATTGTTTACGATGCTGACCTGCCTGAACGGCTATTTTGTCAGCCCGTATGCCGACAGCCTTGCCGAAAAGCTCCATAACGCGCAGAACGGCGGTTCTGTGATGAGCTGGGCATCTACCGGTAAGACGACGCCCGATATCCAGATGATAATGGCAACGAGGTTCTATGAGCAGCTCGCCCTTGGCAACATCAAGCGAATGGGTGACCTCGTTCGCGATGCCAAAGCCCAGATCCCTGGCGGCAGCGACGTACGCTATTCGTGGGTGCTGCTAGGTGATCCGATGCTCAAGGTCAGGCAGTGACCATAGATGGCAGATGAAAAAAGGGCGTGCCGTCGGCACGCCCTTTTTATTGAATTGAATACTCGCGGCGGGATTTGAACCTGCGACTTCTTCCTTCGGAGGGAAGCACTCTATCCACTGAGCTACGCGAGCATAATAAACAACCTAATCATACCAAATCGCTCTATCGCGGGACAATGGTCACGCTCTTGATCTTGACGGGTTCTACGGGCCGTTCGCCGTCTTTCGGCTGCACGCCGGAGATGGTTCGGACGTTCTGCATTCCGTCGATGACCTTGCCAAAGATGGTGTAGCGATTATCAAAGCCGGATTCGCGTTTAAGGGTGATGAAAAACTGCGAATTGGCCGAGTCAAAATCCTGCCCGCGGGCGGCACCGACGATGCCGGTATCATATTTGATGTCCGAAAATTCGGCCGGGACGTTCGGTTTGCCGGATTTACCCGTTCCGTCGTTGGTCGGGTCGGCGTCCTTTGACAAGGGGTCGCCGCCCTGTATGACCGACTGATTTATGCGATGAAAGGTGGTGCCGTTATAAACGCCTTCTTTTGCAAGTTCCTTGAATCGGGCGACCATCTTCGGTGCGATGTTTGAGTACAACTCGATCTTAATGGTGCCGTAAGCCGCGGAATTTTCCATCTCGATCACGGCTATCTCGGCATCAGGGACCGGTTCGACGCCTTTTTTGACGTTCGGGGCCGAGTTATTGGCGGCTTTTTTGTCGCCGCCGCAGCTGCTGATGCCGACCGAGAACAGAACGACTAGAAGTATCAGGTAATTTTTCATATTCAATCGTTAAAAGGACTTTTCGCTGTCTAGCATTATCGTCACGGGCCCGTCATTGACAAGTTCCACGTCCATCATCGCCCCAAATGAGCCGGTTTGAACCGGATCGACCGCGGTGCGGGACCTTGCGACAAAATACTTGTACATTGCCTCTGCTGCCGGGCCGGGTGCCGCATCGATGAACGACGGACGGCGGCCGCGGCGAGTGTCCCCGTAGAGCGTGAATTGCGAAA
The DNA here is from genome assembly GCA_937941715.1 of uncultured Chloracidobacterium sp. Classification (GTDB taxonomy): domain Bacteria; phylum Acidobacteriota; class Blastocatellia; order Pyrinomonadales; family Pyrinomonadaceae; genus OLB17. Next base: position 8,919 of record CALDGX010000058.1, read on the forward strand.
CCACAAGCATCCCGCCGCCGATGTCGGTAAGCGAAAGGTTCATCTTCCCGTCGGCATCGTCAAAAATGCGTAGATTGACGATCTTGTCGACCAGGTAATCAGCGTCCGCGTTGCTGTCATTATGCGTGACCCCGAGCAGGACGAGCAGCCCGCGGCCGATCTCGCCGGTTATGGTTTCGCCGATCGTGACCTTTGCCCTTGAAACGCGCTGAACGACCGCCCGCACGATTTAGGCCGCTTCCTCAATATAAACTCGGTTCATGACGACCGGATCATGCGGCTTATCATTGTGATTGCGCGGAACGGTCGCGATCGCGTTGACGACGTCCTGCCCTTCGATCACTTTGCCGAATTTGGTGTAGCTCGGCGGCAGCGGATAGTCGATATGCATTATGAAAAACTGCGATCCGTTCGTGTTGGGGCCCGAATTGGCCATCGCGACGGTGCCTTTTTCATACGATCCGGCATAGAGGGCCGATGAACGGTCGATCTCGTCGTTGAACTTGCCGCCCCACGCCGATTCGCCGCCGTAGCCTTCGCCTAGCGGGTCGCCGCCCTGGATCATAAAATTGGGGATCACGCGGTGAAATATTACGCCGTCATAATAGTTCTTGCCGGCCAGCAGCCGAAAATTCTCGGTCGTTTTCGGGGCGTCGGCCTCGAGTAGTTCAAATTTGATGGTGCCTTTATTGGTTTCGATAACTGCGATTCGGTTTGTCACTAATTATTCTCCTAATTCAAGATAAATCGTTCGATAGCCGCGGCAACGCCGCCTTCGTCGTTAGTTAATGTTGTATAAAATTCCCCCTGCAGGTGCAACTTGGGGTCGGCGTTTCCCATCACGACCGGCGTACCCGCAAATTCGAGCATGTGCAGGTCGTTATAATTATCGCCGATCGCCATAATATTTTCCGGCTGCAAACCGTTCAGTTCGGCGAGGCGGGCGACGCCGTGGCCCTTCGACGCGTCGGGCGGCAAAATGTCGAGCAGGGTAAAGTCCAGTTGCTCGTAGATCGTCGCTAGGATCGTAATTGCGGATCCAAATTCCTCGTTCAGGTCACGTTCCAGTTCCGACATCGCCGAACAGCCGCCCGAAAACGAGATATGGACCACGTCATGGCCCTGGATGACGTCCTCGAGCCTGGGGACATGGACGATCGAGAGATCTTCCTCGTCACCGTGGAGCGTTCGCGACCACGCAATGTACTTCATCAATGGGCGGTTTCGCTCGGAAATGCGGTCGTACAGCAGTGTGCCCGATCCGTGCGGGTCCGCGCTTACCAGTGCGTCGCCGCCGAGTCGCTTGCCGACACGTACGATCTCGAGACTGGTTGCCTGGGACAAAAGGGAATAATCGACCGTATTGCCCGATTCGGCAAATTTCAGGAGGGCTCCGTTATGGGTGATCATCGGCGCGTTAAGCCCGAGATCGAGGCCCACGGGCCGGGCATCGCGAAACCGCCGTCCGGTCGCGATGGTGACGAGCACACCCGCAGCCTCGGCCGCCGCGATCGCCTCGCGATTGACGTCCGGGACCTTGCCCTCAGAATTCAGTGTCGTGCCGTCGAGGTCGAGGGCAAGGAGTTTTATCATTGAGACCCTGCGGCGCGTTTTTCCTGCCGTTCTTTTTCCAGCCATTGCTGGTATTTTGCTTTGCCTTTTTCAAACTCGGCCGCTGACGCGTAGAACCAATGGCTGCCGTCGTTGGCTTCGACGTTTCGTACGTAAAAGATATAGTCGTTCGGCTGCGGCTCGAGAGCGGCCCTGATCGAACTTTCGGTCACCGACGATATCGGGCCGGGCGGAATTCCGGTCTTTATACGTGTGTTGTAAGGCGAGTCGACCTCGAGGTCGCTTTTGTGGATCGTGCCGTCCCATTTACCCAGCATTTTGGCGATATAAACGTTCGTTTGATCGATGCCGAGCGGGATATTCTTTGCCAACCGATTATTGATGATGCCGGCGACGATCGGCCGTTCGGCCTCCACGCTCGTTTCGGTCTCGATGAGCGAGGCGATGGTCACGATCTCGTGCGGTGTTCGCCCGATCCGCCTCGCGGCGTCAGCCCACTCGGGTTTCCAGAACTTCCTGAATTGCTCGACAGTCATCTTAATGACATCCTGCGGTTTGGCGTCCCTGGGCACATTGTATGTGCTCGGATACATATACCCCTCGAGGTTCGGAGCATTTGGCGAAATGTCACGGATCAGCGAGACGTCGTCCATCATCGTCAGGATCGCCTTCTCGTCGACCGCGGGCGTCTGAGGAAATTTCTCGGCGATGCGCTTGGCGATGTCAAACCGCGTGAAGCCCTCCGGGATCGTTAGCTTTATCGTCCTTTCCTCACCTTTTTCGAGCTGCTTGAGCACCTGGAGCGTTGTTATCGGCGAAGGGAACTGATACTCGCCGGCCTGCAGCTTGCTGCCGTCACCGACAAAACGAAGGTAGAGCATCGTCGCCGATTCGCTGCTGATAATTCCCTCGGCGGCTAGTTTGGCGACGATCTCTTTCGGGGTCGACCCCTTTTCGATCTTGATATATTGATCGGCCTTTGTATGCGGCTGCGCATATCGGACCGAACTGTATATCCAATAGCTGAAGCCGCAGACCGCGAGCACCGCGACCGCCAGGACACCAAAAACAAGACTAACGATCTTCATATTGACCAATAAAACATCCACGAACTTCACCGCCGGCAAAATTCGTGGATCAAATCAGATGTGCCGCCCGAAAAAAGCAGCGGAAACTACTTTGCCGCCAGATACTTTGTGACCGCCGAGGTGATCGCCTCGCCCTCGGGTGTGTCCTTAGACCCAAAACGGGCGACGACCTTGCCCTGGCGATCGATGAGAAACTTGTTAAAGTTCCACGAAATATCGCCGGCAAAATCAGGGTTCGACCGTTTATTGGTCAAATAGGTGTAGAGCGGATGCTGGTCCTCGCCCTTGACCGATATCTTGGCGAACATTGGGAAAGTGACCTTGTACTTCGTCGAGCAAAACTCCTTGATCTCGGCCTCGGTACCAGGTTCCTGGCTGAGGAAGTTGTTTGCCGGAAATCCGAGAATGACGAGGCCGCTGTCCTTGTGCTTCTGATAAAGTGCCTCGAGCCCCTCGTATTGAGGCGTGTAACCGCATTTGCTGGCAACGTTGACGATAAGGATCACCTTGCCCTTATACGCGTCGAGCTTAACGTTCTCGCCGTCGATGTTCCGCATCGTGAATTCATAGATCGAACTCTCCGGCGGCGGATCGGCCGGTGACGGATCAAGGATAAAGCCGAACTTGTAGGCGGCGCCGACACCGGCGCCGACGATCAGGACCAAAACTACGCTAATGATCTTTAACATCAATTATTTCTCCAGTTCGCGAGGGCTGCGAGGTGCCTTCGGCAGTTCCGGGGCGGCCTCACCGGTCGCGGCAAAGACTTCCTTAAATGCACCGACGCTCGAAAGAACGCCGCTCGTTTCGGTCGGCATGAATATTACCTTCGAGTTTTGCGTTCGGGCCATATCACGCATCGAGTCGACATAGCGAGCCGTTATCAGGTACTGAGCCGTCTGGCCGCGGTCGCCGATCGCACCGGCTATCTGAGCGATCGCCTGTGCCTCGGCCGTAGCCGAAACGAGACGGGCCTGAGCCGCACCCTCGGCATCGAGAATGGCCGATTGTTTGTTGCCCTCCGAGCGGGTAACTGCCGCCTGTTTTTCACCTTCTGCACGTGTGATCGCGGCCTGCTTGTCGCCCTCGGCCTGTAGGATCAAGGCACGGCGGTTTCGCTCGGCGGTCATCTGTTTTTCCATCGTGATCCGCACATCTTCAGGCGGGTTGATGTTCTTGACGTCCACACGGGTCACCTTAACGCCCCATTTGTCGGTCGCTTCGTCAAGGATCAGCCGGAGTTTTCCGTTGATCTGATCGCGGTTCGAAAGTGTGTGGTCGAGGTCCATATCGCCCATCACCGACCGCATACCGGTGATCGTCAACTGTACGATCGCACCGACGAGATCGGCGACCTC
>CALDGX010000059.1 GCA_937941715.1 uncultured Chloracidobacterium sp.
GAGAAATCTCTTATCAAACGCGGCGTGATGTGGTAGTTTTTGTTTATCGGTCTGAGTTTTTGCCCCGAGGCGAGTATGAAAGTTTCCCGCAACGCCGCTATACGTATCGTTTTTGTTATCGCCGTGATGTTCGCCGGCGTCGGCCAGGCGGCGGGCAAGGACGTGTGGACGCGGGTCACGTCTAAGAACTTTACGCTGATCGGCAATGCGTCGGACAAGGACATTCGGCGGGTGGCGACCAGGCTCGAGCAGTTTCGCGAGACGTTTCGGCTGCTGTTCAACAGGACCTCGCTGACGGCGAGCGTGCCGACCAACGTCATCGTCTTTCGTAACGAATCGTCGTACCGCGACTTCAAACCGCGGCGGCCCGACGGCAAACCCGACGAACGCATCGCCGGCTATTTTCAGTCGAGCGAGGACGTCAATTACATCACGCTCTCGGCCGAGGGCCCCGACAGCGATACGTTCGGCACCATTTTTCACGAGTACGTCCACTTCATCATCAATACCAACTTTGGCAAATCGGACGTCCCGGCGTGGTTTAATGAGGGGCTCGCCGAATATTACCAGACGTTTCAGATCGAGGACGACCAGCGGATCAAGCTCGGCATCTTTCAGCAGAACCACCTTTACCTGCTGCAGCAAAATCAGCTGATGCCGCTCGATACGCTCTTTAACACGACCAACTATCAACTGCACCAGACGGGCGGCCACTCGCGGAGCATCTTTTACGCACAGTCGTGGGCGCTCATCCATTACCTGATCCAAAAGGGCAAGACCGAGGCGATGGGCAAGTTTCTCAATCTGCTGGTCAAGGGCGACGACGCCAAACAGGCGTTCACCGCGGCCTTTCAGTCCGATTACAAGACGATGGAGTCGGAACTGCGTGCTTACGTCCGGCAGGACAAGTTTAACTATCACCAGTACACGCTCGCCAAAAAGCTGGTCTTTGACGCCCAGATGACCTCGGCACCGCTCTCCGACGCCGACACCAACGCCTATCTCGGCGACCTTCTTTACCACACGCGGCGGGCGGCCGACGCCGAACCGTATCTTGCCGAGGCTCTGCGGCTCGACCCCGCCAACGCGATGGCCGGCGCCGCACTCGGCATGGTCCGCCTCGGGCAGCGGCGGTTTGACGAGGCCCGCACACTGCTCGAACGCGCGGTCGCCGGCGGCACGGGCGGCTATTCGGCGTATTACCGCTACGGTTACCTTTTGATCCGCTCGGCACAGGACGAGTTTGGCTTTGTCAAAAGCTACACCAAGGAAGAGGCCGACAAGATACGCGCCGCACTCAACAAGGCGATCGAACTCAATCCGGCGTTTACCGAGAGCTACGAACTGCTCGCCTTCGTCAGCCTCATCCGCGGCGACGGGCTCGACGAGGCAGTTGCCCTGCTCCAAAAGGCACGTGCCATCCAGCCCGGCAATCAGCGTTACGCGCTCCGGCTCGGCGAGGTTTACGCCCGCATGAACAAGCTCGACGAGGCCGCGGCCATCGCCCTCAAGGTCGCCCTTACGGCTGACGAACCCGAGATCCGCACCCGCGCGGAATCGCTCCGCCAGCGCATCGACACGATCCGCCAGATCGAGGCCCGCAACGCCGCCGAGCGAAAACGCTATGACGAGGCGGTCGCCGCCGCCGGCAAGAACGGCCCGCCGACACTCGTCCGCCGCGTCGATCAGGCCGAACCGCCGTCCGAGGCCGAGATGAAACGCCAACAGGACGAGGCGACGCTCCGCACCGTCAATCAGGCTCTGCGTGCGCCGGCCGAAAACGAAACGCGCGTCATCGGCCGCGTGTCGCGCATCGACTGTCGCACACGCCCGCTCGCCTTTACCGTCAAGACGCCGGCCGAGACATTTGTCGTGACGAGCAAGGATTTTGACTCGCTCGAACTCAATGCCTACGAGGTGACCGCCAAGGGCTTGCAGATCGGCTGCGAATCGGACATCTCGGCCATCAACGCCGTCGTCACCTATCGTAAAAATGCGGCCGCCAAGGCACCCTCACGCGGCGATCTCGTCGCGGTTGAGTTCGTTCCCGCTAATTTTCGCTTTTTGACGCCCGACGAACTCAAGAACGCCAAGCTCGTCATCTATGAACAGCCCGACGGCGGATCAGGTACGAGCGGACAACCGCCGCCGCCCGCCGGCACACCGGCCGATGACGACGCCAAGCGGCGCGAGGCGATGTTTCGCGGCATTCGCCAGGGCCTCAGACAGTCCGCCGACGGCGAAAAACGTGAGATCGGCTTTCTCGACGGCATCGAGTGCACTAATAAAGGCATGTTCTTCGCCCTGCGGACCGACGCGGCCCGCCTTCGGCTGACGGCGGCCGACCCGCAACTTATACAGATCAGCGGATTTGTCGCCGACCTCGGTGCCCTCCAGTTCGGCTGCGGCGTCGGCAGCATCGACTTTCCTGTAGTATTTATCTATACCGCCAAACCGGACACCAAGGCCCGGACCGACGGCGACCT
>CALDGX010000060.1 GCA_937941715.1 uncultured Chloracidobacterium sp.
TTAAACGATTTGTCCAAAGGGAACTGAGCTCAAAGCCGGTTATCGTTACGACCGTGGTCGAGGTGTGACGGTCGGGCATGCAGGGCAACTAGAATCGCTCTTTAGAAGATGGAACTGCCAAAGTATACGATCAGTGATATCACCATGAATATGCCGACCATCACGGTCAGCAGCATTTGATTTTTCTTCCCCGACAGCATCTGCATCGCACCGGCGGTCCCCGCGACGAGCCCTCCGAGAAAGATGATCGCAAATAATCCGACCGCGACGCTGCCACGACCGGCGGGATCGTTTTTCGGCATTTTGGGGACCACAAATATCATCAGCGAGCCGCCGATACCGGCGAGTATCACTCCGCAGCCGAGAAGGATGCCGCCCAGAAACCGAAAGTCCCGCTTGCCGAGCATATTGCGACCGCACATCGGACAACGCTTTTCCGACTCGTCATATGTCTCGTAACTACAGGCAAAATTCTGACACCGCCGCATCTCGTAAACATAGACTTCGCCCTGGCCGTTCGGCCCTTTGCGCTGTTCCGAAAGTATTGAGAGATTGTCTTTTGACATATATCTCCGCGAACTATATTCGCGTTTGCGGCCGGTGTCAATATTAATTCAGCCGCCGACGGGTTGGGGCCGCGATCTTCAACGTCGCAGAGGACTATTCCAGTCACATCTCCCGGCCGTACTGAAGCGGTTGACGCATCATCTTTTTGACGTATATTTAAATGATCATGCAGCGAAAGATCATTAGCATGTTGCTTCTGACGAGCGTGGCTCTGATTGCGGGCTGCGTCCGCTCCGATCGGAACGCCCTGGACGAGGTCGCCGACCTCGGGCCGTTCAAGGATCATTCTTTTTACGAGATATTTGAGGAAGAGACCTACGCGGGCGAGCGTGGCGTTTACAAATATCCTAAGATCGTAGTCGTCGTACGCAAGGGGTTGACCAAAGAGGAACGTGAAAAGGTCGCGTGGGCGTATCACAGGGCCCATCCGACGTCACGAATCGACTTTTTTGACGACGAATCCAAGCTGGCCGAGTACATTGAACTCGACAAAATGCCTCCCAACAGCCCGCGAAACTCAAAGGCGGTTTATGACGAGGGTTTTATTTCAAAACACCGTGTGGCCCAGCTAATGCAGACCGACAAGGGCGACTGGTTCGTCCGAACTGAGAATTACACCGGCCGCTGAGCGGTCCGGGGGAGCGATCTATATGGATTGGCATGGAAAACGCGTTTTTTTGACCGGAGCGTCGAGCGGTATCGGCGAGGGGCTTGCGGCGGCACTTGCAAAGAAAGGAGCGGTCATCGGGCTGCTCGCCCGACGCCGCGATATGCTCGATAAGCTCAAATCCCGATGCGAAAAGGCCGGCGGCACGGCCCGTGTCTTTGCCTGCGACGTCACCGATGCCGACGCCGTCGCCGAGACCGCGGCGGATTTTGTTCACGAGTTCGAACATATCGACGTCCTCATCGCCAACGCCGGTATCGGCGGCAACAATCGCGAGACGCGAGACCTGCAGCCGATGGCGGTAAAAAAGGTCATCGACATCAATCTGCTCGGTGCCGTCAATTCGGTTCATGCCGTACTGCCGGCGATGCTCAAACGCGGCAGCGGCCACATCGTCGCAATATCGAGCCTCGCTGGATTTCGCGGGCTGCCCAAAAGTGCGGCGTATTCGGCGAGCAAGGCCGGAATGACGGCGTTCTTTGAGAGCGTCCGCCTCGACGTCAAGCATCAGGGCGTCGACGTCACGATCATCCAGCCCGGTTTTATCAAAACGCCGCTGACCTCGGGCCGCGAAGCCAGGATGCCGTATCTGATGGACCTCGACGACGCCATCCCGCACTTTATCCGCGCGATCGAGAAAAAGAAACGTTTCGCCGCTTTCCCGTGGCAGCTCGCGACCGTTGTCCGTGCCGGCAAATTTATGCCGTCCTGGCTCTACGACCGCATCGCGGGCCGGGCACGCTATCGCGAATAGCACAGCACCGTCCAATATGTTAGATTATTCGTTCGACCAGCTGTCGCATCGTCCGCTTGACCTTAGTCCTTATGAATCTCATTCAGGCTGTTATTCTGGGTATTGTCCAGGGATTGACCGAGTTTATCCCGATCAGTTCGACCGCTCATCTTGTGTTTGCGAGCCGCTGGACCGGCATTTACGGCGGAGACCCTGAGATGGTCACCGCGACGATGGCGGTCATCCAGTTGGGTACGCTCGCGGCAGTCTTCGTTTATTTTGCGGGCGATATCCTCGGCATTGCCGGGGCGTTTGTACGCGACCATTACGCGGCGTTGACCGGCAAGCGCGGGATGCGATTTTCCGGCACCGACGGCATCCGTCCGATATGGCTTTCTGACGAGGCCTGGCTCGGTTGGCTGATCATACTCGGGTCGATCCCGATTGGCACCATTGGTTTCGTGTTCAAGGACTTTATCGAGGGCCCGGCCACCAAAAACCTCTGGGTGATCTCGATAA
>CALDGX010000061.1 GCA_937941715.1 uncultured Chloracidobacterium sp.
GATCATTCGAAGAACGATCGAAGAATGCTCTTTCCAATCTGTGCTGCCAAAACAGGCGGCACAGCATTTCCAACTTGAGTAAACTGCCTGCCCGAGGTGCCAACGAATTCATAGTCGTCGGGAAAACTTTGAAGGCGAGCACATTCTCTCACACTAAGCGTTCTCGGTACTTCTGGGTGTAAATGTGACCGTCCACCACCTTTAGTTCCACCTGCAATAACTGTCTTTGAGGGTGACAAAGGATCGAGACGGTCAACACGCCCCATTTGATCTCGCTCGCCATAGGACAACTCCATATAGCGCATAACAGATTCGGCCTTGTGCTCTCGAGTTTCAGTGTTCGCCAGTTTAGCGTTCAACGTCTGCAGTACGCTACCAGCTCCGATTCTATTCACCAGCGGCCTCGGCTTTTCGTAGGGTTGTGACGAACGCGAACCGATAATGAAAAGTCGGAATCGTTGCTGAGGAACGCCGTAGTCCGCGGCATTTAATACGAAAGGTTCTTGAATGGTATATCCAGCCGCCTCAAGTTCGTCAATAGCTGACTGTAACTGAACCCCACCGTCGATATCACGAAGTCCTGGGACATTTTCGATAACGAAAGCCATCGGACGGAACTCAACGATCAAATTGATATAGTCGAAAAGAAGGTTTCCGTTCGTTTGATGCGAAAAACCAACTCGCTTGAAAGTATCAGCAGACTTAGGGAACCTCTGATTCGAAGCGATTGAGAACGGTTGACATGGTGGTCCGCCGACAAAAAGACCCTCGAAAGGTGCCTTGATAATTGGACTAAGAGTAGATTTAACATCATCAAAATCCGAAACATCCCCATTATGTGATGGTGGGCCGAATACGTTCCATTTTGGTCGATTACGTCTCAGTGTCTTACAAAACATCTCGTTAAGCTCGAAGGCAGCAACGTGTCGATAGCCGACAGCTTCAAGTCCAAGGTCGATCCCGCCACAACCTGCAAAGAAGCTTACGACAGGAACACCGGTTGGCGTAGAATCAAACTCATCCAACGTAAGCGCCGCGCTTCCGCTCCATTTTCGTTGAAACGATCGGGAATAAATTAGATCGTGATAGGTCCAACTAGCCCTCTCTAATACGGAAGCCAACGGTTCATTAGTTTTGATGGCTTTCTGAAGGAGACTCTTCTGTTCGAGCAATTTCGATGAAGGTCGATTACCCGTTAGATTGTTAAGCATATTGAATCCCAGGAAAAGTAGATTTCATTGCGTCATAAGTCGCCTTCGCCTCAGAGCGATTCGCAAAGTCGTTCTTATTTGCATCTCGGAGCCAAACGTCATAAAACCTATGAATCGCTCGGTGACAACTCGGACAAACGGCTACCAAATCGTCCAACGTCGTACCCGAAGCCTCGACGCGAGTTCCTGATGACAAAGGCAAGAGATGATGCAAATCAATAACCCTCTCTGACCAAGGATATGTTCTAGAGGTATCCATCATACAGACATCGCAAACCGCTGTCGGTCTTACGAGAAAAAACTCGCGCCTCAATGCCGAATTACGCTCGATTGTTAAATGGGTTTTCTTTACTTTACCGCCTTCATTAAAACCACTCTCTACAACTTCGTCGACTATGGTGTTGGGATAATCGAACGAAATATCGGTAAAACCATCGCGAAAAAGCCCCCCAAGCCTCTGAATTTCAGCTTCACGGTTGCTTTCCCGTGGTCCGACTATGGCAGCTAAATCGTCGAATATGGCATGTGCGTCCGTTGGGTTCAGTGAAACAATGATTTCTGAGTTTCTGATGTGCAAATACGATATCTGAGCGATGACCCGCAGGCTTTCTTTCGCCTGTCGCAGATCAAATTGCGAGTTTCGGGCCGCATTTTCATAGTTCGAGCTTTTTCCGACTGCTTGAATAAAAGCTTCGGCATCTTCTGTGCCATCAAGGTTGCTCTCAATGTAGCCACCAATAATTTCTTCAAAGGATGCCGCGGGCGTTCCTTTTATTGCTACTTTGGCTAGAAGGTACTTGAGGCTAAATAGCAACGGGTATCTAAAGTTGGACTCCGCGCTCCATTTTTCAAGAGCCGGCGACGGTTCGGTAAAAGAGCGCGTTAAGAAGTGCAAATACTCGTCACACGTCACCGTTCCGGGACGAGATAAAAGTGTTGCGATTGGCGTTGGCCGAGCTACTCCTTCGATTTCGCTAACAAGTAGGCAGAGCTTCAAGATTCGAGAATAATTCCGCCACGCACTATGCGTTTCCGGCGCTGAGAATGGCAGTCCTGTAGCCGCTAGTAATTCAGCCTTCGCAGCCTTTTTGAAGTCATTCGATATTACAAATGAAGCAATTTGGCGCAAAGAATCGAATTGAAAATATGCTAATCTCCCTTGATCCCAATGCCACATAATTAATCGTAGGTTATAACAAATTTCCTCCAATGTCTCAATTGTGCAACACAATCAACGTGAAGTCTCGATAAAGACGGCCCATCACTCCGAATTCTGCCATTTCGTGCGGGTGTAGGCTATTTGGAAGCTGTTTTTCTGGGCGTTTCGCTGGGGTCGCTGACGGCCTATCCGAATAAAAGAAAGACCGCGATCGCTCGCGGCCTTTTTTGTTTAGATTGTGAAGGTCAACTTAATCCCGTTCGACGGCCATTGCAACGGAGTTTCCGCCGCCGAGGCAGAGGGCGGCGACGCCTCGTTTGGCACCGCGGCGTTTCATCTCGTGCAGCAGCGTCGTCAGGATGCGCGAGCCGGAATTGCCGATCGCGTGGCCGAGGGCGACCGCACCGCCGTTGACGTTTACCTTGTCGATATCCAGCCCGAGTTCCTGCATAACGCCGAGGGCCTGGACCGAGAACGCTTCGTTTAGTTCGAAGAGGTCAACGTCCGCCATTTCCCAGCCGGCCTTTTTGAGAACGTTGAGGACGCCCTGGACCGGAGCCATCATGATCAGTTTTGGCTCGATGCCGGACGAAGCCCACGCGACCACACGCCCGAGCGGCTCGACGCCGAGCTTGGCGGCATTGTCGGCCGAGGTGACGACAACCGCCGAGGCACCGTCGTTTACGCCCGGTGCGTTTCCGGCCGTGACCGTTCCGCCGTCTTTCTTGAACGCCGGACGCAGCTTGCTGAGGCTTTCGGCGGTCGTGTCGGGACGGACCGGTTCATCCTGATCGAGAACGAACGGGTCGCCTTTCTTCTGCGGTATCTCGATCTTGACGATCTCGTCGGCAAACTTCCCTGCGGCCTGTG
>CALDGX010000062.1 GCA_937941715.1 uncultured Chloracidobacterium sp.
GGCGAATACTCGTACGACGGCGATGGTCGCCGCGTTAAGAAATATGTTCCGAGCATCGGAGAAACAACGATCTTCGTTTACGACGCTGCCGGAAAGCAGATCGCGGAGTATTCCACGGTTGTGGCTTCGGCAAATGATGCAAAAGTCGCGTATCTAACCGCCGACCACCTTGGAAGTCCCCGGATCAACACCGACGAGACGGGTGCGGTAATATCACGCCACGATTATACCGGATTCGGCGTTGACATTGCCGAAGCATACGGCAGCATCGGCGGCCGCTCCGCAACGCAAGGCTACGGCACCGACGACAAGGTCCGCCAGCAATACACCGGCTACCAACACGACGACGAATCCGGACTCGAATACGCTCAGGCACGAAGCTACAACTCGTCGCACGGAAGATTCACCTCCATTGACCCGTTGATGGCATCCGCCAATGTTAAGAACCCTCAGACTCTGAATCGCTACAGTTACGTCCTCAACTCACCTTACAAGTTCGTCGATCCGTTGGGATTGATCTCTAGCTCTACCGGAGCTTGTGGACAATGGTGTCAGGGAAGCGGGCCGTATTCCGACAGCTTGAGCGGTCGAGATGCGAACCTCGACTGGATGCGTGAGTATTTTGGAGATGTTGTCGGATATGTGTTAGACCAACCAGATGGATCGTCTGTGGTCAATGGTATTGTTATACCTCCAAGACCGATTGAGCGACCCGCGACCACGCCTCTTCCTCCCGTTCCCCCTCCACCGCCGCTGATGAGGACTAAGGATCTCTTTCTTAAGATGTGGTCAAATTATCCGGTTATATCTTTAGGGTATGAGTTCGGCCACGATATTTTGCTCGATAGCGAGGGAAAGCCGGATCCGTCGAATCAGTGTGCGGTTCGGTTTAGTTACATGGCGATGTTGGTTCTTGCGAATCAATACAACGGGATGTTCAACGGTAGTAAGAAGAATGGGTATGCGATCAAAGCTGAGGAGATTGCGGCATGGCTGAAACACGTATTCGGTTATTCATACGAACTAACTGGCCCCAATATTGCCGATCAGATCAAGGATAGGCAGGGAATAGTTTTCCTCAAGAATTTCCCTGGAGCAGATGACGGGGTTGGAAACTTGCGATTCAATCATATCGACCTGTGGAATGGCCCATCATATAGACTGGGGTCGACATCTGAAAGAAAGTACATTGACGGTGCTAAGAACTGGTTTGACAATGCCTCGAAGGTGATTTTCTGGGAGTTTAAATAAATGAATACTGGAATTCTGATATTAGTGACTTTGATGTTTGTGACTAGTGGATGTTCGTTAAGCCAATCTCCGTTAAGGCCATCGGGACAGTTGGAATCGCGAGTGCTCAGTGGTTATTCCGCGATTCACGATGTCGGTGGCTTTCAGTTACGCCTAGCTTGGTCTTCAACGGATTGCCGTTTGGAGGAACGAAACGGCAACGATACGGTTTGGAACTCGCGTTCGCTTGGTATGCGCGGGCCATGTGAATTCATCCATCTAGCCCGGTCCGATAAGCCACAGACGGTTACTATTGGTCAAAATCGGACGCGACGAATTATCCTGATGGTCATTGGTGGCCCACCCCATCCTGTATATCGCGATCCCCTTATGCCGGACGGATGCGGGACCGTTTCGGCCAGGGTTTTCGTGTATTCGCATCATATTGCCATAGATCCCGCGGACCCTCGCGATCTCGAACTCAAGATTGAACCAGATGCGCTTTGTCCATCATATCCTCGGGACGAGGTGTTTTTCGTTACGGGATAGCCAAAAGAATTGGGGTCATCTATGAAGTTCACCGTATAAGTCAAACTCACGAGCGAGCCGGGTCAGGCCTTCGATCTTACGATTCCCGTTCGATCCCACATTGGTACTCCTCGCGGACATTTCACAGGCCGTATTCATACCAGGATCAGTCTCCATTTTTCGCCGGGCGAGGGCATAGCGGCGTTTCAGCGGCAGTTGTCGTCGGACAAGGTCGTTCCGGCAAGTTTGGCGATCCTCCACTAATGTCAGTTTCTGCCTGTTGCGGATATGTGTCAACACTCATTTGGGTGAGCGCGTGACGGGTGAAGCGTGACAGGTGACAAGTGACAAGTGACGGGTGAAGCGTGAGAACCACTCCGTCATCCCGATAAAGACCATCGGGATGCCACCTCTCCTTGGTAAGGAAAGGAATTGTCAGATATCGGGTGACGCCGCCGATCTACTGTTGCAGAAATGCAATCTTGCTGTATCGTTGCAATTTATGTTAGAATTTAGTTTTGACCGGATCTTTGAACATTCATAAAACACGATGGTGAGTCTATCGAGTCTATCGAGTCGGGTGAGTCGAGAGCGTCAGGACTAACAATGATTTGTAAACCAATAGGAGGATTAATCACCACGAAAGTGTAAACTTTTTTCAGGACGACACAGTCAGGACAGCGTGGACACTCGGGACAGTCAGGACAACCGGGACAGTCAGGACAGCCGGGACAGCATGGACACTCAGGACAGCCGGGACACTCGGGAAATGATGAATTTAGAGGGACGAGTGATCATTCCCGGATCACAATTGTCGAACTGATTACCGCGGGCACGGCGGGAAGCTCGCCTGTAATGGAAAGGGATCTGTTTGCTGCTCAAAATTCGTTTAGGTATGGCGGGCGGAATTTGGGGCCGCGGCCGATCAGGGATCCTGTAATTCCGGCTTTTCGGCGTTGGATGGTAATATCAAGCTTGGAGAATATCTTTTGGGATCTGTATGTACCGCCGCACCAAGTTTATCGAGATCCTGCATGAGATCCGCCAGGAGATGGCGGCCGAGGCAGACTATGATCCGGTCTTGCTGACCGAGAATGTGCGTTCGGGCGGCCACGCGGCCGGCGGTCTGAAAAAGCTCAGGAACGACCGTGCGGCCGGTTCCGACGCGGCCGAGCCGGCCGATGCCGAACCGCTTGCCCGGGGCCGTTGACGACGAGCACGGGCCGGTCAAACATGCCCACAGTCTGCCGATGTTTCGCTATCTGATATCGATCGTCTTTATTTTGCTGGTCATTGCCGGTTCGGCGGCGATCTTTTTCCCTGATTACTGGGAGCACCGCTACGACGACCTGATCAGCAGGCAGGCACGCGTTTACCGCATCGACGAAAAACTGGTCTGGAGCGTGATCTACGAGGAAACATACTTTCGCGCCTGGAAGGTAGGTGCTGCCGACGAGGTCGGGCTGATGCAGGTCACGCCGCTCGTCGCACGCGAATGGGCAAAGGAAACCGGCCTCAAGGAAATGGAACGGCAGGCGGCGTCAAACGTCGGCGAACTGCTCTCGGACCCTGAACGCAATATACAGGTTGGCTGCTGGTATCTGGAAAAGATCCGCGAAAAATATCGCGAACGCCCGGCCGAGACGGCGATGATGCTTGCTGCTTACAATGCCGGTGCGAGCCGCGTGGACGAATGGACGCGTGACGCGGATACGGCGACGATGACCGAGAGCGATTTTGTCGCCCGCATCGCCATCCCGAGCACGCGGTCGTACGTCACGTCGATACTTGAGCGTTACCGTGCCCAGCCAAAACAGAAATAAGATGCAGATCCTAAGCGCCGAATACGTCCTGCCGGTCTCGTCCGACCCGATCGTTCGCGGGGCGGTCGCCATCGACGGTGACACCATCGCGGCCGTCGGCGAACTCGACGCGATCGCGGCCCGGTTTCCGGATGCCGAAATGCTTGACCTCGGGGCGGCGGCGATAATGCCGGGAATGGTCAACTGTCACGCGCACCTCGAGATAACCGCGATGCGCGGGTCGCTCGACGAGGTCGAACACGATTTTCGCTCGTGGCTGCTGCGGCTCAATTCGATCCGGGCGGGCTGGACCGACGAGGATGTCGAGGCGTCGGCCTCGGCCGGGGCGATGGAAGCCTCGCGGGCGGGCGTCACGTGTCTGGGCGACATCGGCCGGATGGGCCATGCGGGCGTCAAGGCGCTCAAGGCGGCCGGCCTCCGCGGCATCGTATATCAGGAGACCGAGTTCTCACCGGACAACCGCACGGCCGCCAACGACTTTGAGGAACTCGGGGTAAAGTTTGAGGCGTTGAAGGAGGAAGAAACAGACCTGGTCAAGGTCGGCATTTCGCCGCACTCGCCGTACACGGTCAGCTCTCAGCTGTTTGAGATGATCGCCCAATATGCCATCATCAACCGCGTTCCGCTGACGATCCACGCCGCCGAATCGGCCAGCGAAATCGAGCTGCTGACCCGCGGAACCGGTTTCTTTACAGATGTTTACGAAAAGTTTGACGTCGAGTGGTACAGTCCGCACTGTTCGCCGATCGAATATCTCGAACGCCTCGGCGTGCTGTCCGCACGTCCGCTGCTTGCACACTGCGTAAAGGTGTCGGCCGGCGACATTGAGCGGATCGCAGCCAACGGGGCAGCGATCGCCCATTGTCCTAAATCCAACGCCAAATTCGGCCACGGCTATGCCCCGCTCGAGGCATTTTGGGATGCCGGGATAGCGGTCGGGCTGGGCAGTGATTCGGTCGCCAGCAACAACGTCTGCGACCTTTTGGAAGAATCGCGGTTTGCCGCACTCGCCGCCCGTAACCGTGACGGTTCGACGCGGTTCGCCGCTGCCCGCGACTTGCTCGAGGCCGCAACCATTGGCGGAGCCCGTGCCCTCGGCCTCGATCACCTGATCGGTACTCTCGAATCCGGCAAACAGGCCGACATCGCCGTCATCTCGCTCGAAAATATCGCCCAACAACCCGTCAGCGATATTCACGCCGCCCTCGTTTTTTCATCGAACGCCCGCGACGTGGCCATGACGATGGTCGCCGGAAACCGGGTCTACTGATCGGCCTTCCGGCCGGCGACGGCCAACGCATCAATTTCCGCCTTCGTTTCGGCAGAAATGGGAGTAGAATAAACCAGGAGGATTATTGCGATCCCACCGCGATAGAAAGATCATCATGATGAAGATATTTCTCGTTGCGTCTTTGATCTGTGCCGCTTTCATTCCCGCCGCGTTTGCTCAGGAAACCCTCTTTGATAAAGGCCTAAGGCAATTTAAGGCCCAACAGTACGAAGAAGCGATCGCGAGCTTTCAGCAGGTGGTGAGTACCTCGCCGGAAAACTATGCGGCCTTTTACAACATAGGGCTTTGCCACTACAACCTTGAGCGATACGACCGTGCGGTCGAGGCTTTTAGGCGGTCGGTCGCCATCAAACCTGATTACGTGGTGGCCTGGGTCCAGATGGGCAATGCTCTGGACTATCTGGACAATTACAGCGAGGCGATCGGAGCCTACCAGCGGGCGATACAGTACGATCCGAAAAATTCGAGCGCGTACTTTGAACTCGGGGTGGCTCATTACCGAAAGAAACTGTATTCCGAGGCGATCAAGGCATTTAGGGAATCGATCAGGCTCGATCCGGCCAGTGCGACGACTTACTATAGGCTCGGTCTATGTTATCGGGAAACAAAGAGCTTGGATGACGCAATAGCGGCATTCGAAAAGGCGGTCGACCTCGGCATCACTAACGGCTACGCGCAATTTGAGCTTGGCAAGATCTATAACGACAAGGGAAACGTCGAGGGTGCGTTAAGGGTCCTAAAGTCGGCCGTCCAGCTCAAACCCGACCTCGTCGATGCATACATAGAACTGGGCAATGTCTATTACAACGACAAACGGCCGGGCGACGCGATACCGCAATACAAGCGTGCGTCGGAGCTCTCGCCTAAGTATGTAACCGCTGTCTTGTACCTGGGCGACGCATACCTTAACGCGAAGCGTTACGAGGAGGCGGTCCAGGCCTATAACAAGACCCTCGAACTCGACGCCAAGAACGCCTCTGCGGTGTACGGCCTCGGCCTGGTCTATTTTAACCAGGGTAACAAGCCGCTTTGCCAGGCACAGTACGATAAATTGAGGCCGATGAACTCAGAGCTTGCGGAAAAGCTGCTCGGATTCATCAACCGTATGTGACGGCGAACGCTATTTTTTTCCGCCGCCGGCCGCAGCTTCCATTTCGCGAAGCAGGTCGGTCGGCGCCCATGCGTTGCCGGACAATATCTTTACGACATTGCCGTCGGGGCCGATTACCGCGGTCCGCAGACTGTGGTTGAACTGTGCTTTGTCGTTCGGGTCAACCTCGTAACGCAGGCCGAAAAAGTCGGCGATCTTGCGGACCTCAGCGTCCTTACCGACGGCGAGCTGCCAGACCGTAAAATCGGGTTTAGCGTCTTTGCCGAGATAACCGAGGCCGTAGGAACGCAGCTTTTCAGGTGTGTCGCGTGCCGGGTCGAACGAGATGCTCAGCAATCTAAGCTTTTCTTTTGCGGCCGGATCAGCATTGATCATATTGGCGAGATCGCTGAAATTGGTCGACATCTTGATGCAGTAATCGGGCAGCGGACACTGGGCGTAGATAAATGTGATCGCAAGTACCTTGCCGCGAAAATCCTTGATCGAAACGATCTTGCCGTCCTGATTGGTCAGCATAAAATCGGGCACCGGCTTGCCGATCTGGGCAAATCGCTCGTCTACATTGGGCGTCGGCTGGCCGGGGATCGGAGCGGCGAGAATGCCGATATTTTCCAGCCAGTACGGATCTTTTGCCGTATTGTCGACGACGAGTTCCGCCTTGATCTCGGCTCCGGGCTGGAGTTCATTCCAGACCCAATCGGCGTGGATCGGAAACTCCATCGTCATCGCGTCCATATAGCCCTCTACCTTTTTATGATCGATCGTCGCCTTTTTAGCGGCCTTGTCGACCGCGACGACCTTGCCCTCGATCGGAAAGCGTTTCGCGGTAGCTGACGCATTTGGGGTTTCCGCGGCCTTTTTGCAGCCGGCAAAGAGTAATGTGAGTGCGAATAATAGAATGGTGATCTTGCGCATACAAAAGTTATAAATTCAGGCGTTACTGCAGCTGCACCGAGGCATAACTGCGTGTAAGGTTGTCCGCGTTGCTGCGGATCGAGATCAATTGGCCGTTGAGTATCGACGGATTTTTATACAAACGGCGAACGCGAAAGCTAATAACCGCGGTTTGGCCCAGAGCGAGTACGGCGGTCTGCTGCGGATTGGTGATAACTATCCAACGCCTTTGCTCAACAAAGACCGAAAAGCCCGTGGCGGCCGAACCGCGATTGGTCACGGTAATAGTGAATTTGGTCTGCGTTCCGACCGGAGCCGTGACGCTCTGGACAGCGGGCGTGATCTCGATGCCCGAGTTTCGCTGCGATTGGACGAGCGCATTATCGAGCTCACTGCCCCAGACCTTTTTGGCGACGGACTCGTCTGATCTCAAATAGAGATCAAAGAACGAGGTGAGCAACCGGCGGGTTTCGCCCAATTGCTGGTCGCGGGTTATTGTGCCGCTATCGCAGCCGAAGCCGTTGGCGTCCTCAAAGCCGCAATGCCAACCGCCCTGAATTATGGGCATGACCCTCGGCGACACGCCGCCGTTGAACATTAGCTGACCGTTAGAAGCCACCGGCACGATCGTATCCGAACTTGCGGAGATCAGGCTGACCGGCACGTTGATATTCGGCATCGCGGCCGTTGCCGACGGATTTGTCTCGGCGGCGGCGAGGTTTGCCAAAGCCGTGATCCGAGTGTCCTGCGACGTCGCCAGAATGCTCGATCCGCCGCCCATCGAATGACCGCTCGCACCAAATTTGGAGGTCGCAACACGGCCGAAGAATGTTGACGCGGGATTGGCATTTTCCTGCTCAAGGTAGGTCAGACATCGTTTGAGATCGTCGGCGAAATTTTGATGACTGGGAAACAATCCGCTCTCAGAGTCACTGGCGATCACAAAATAACCGTGAGTTGCTAGATGCTGAAGTGTCGATTGATACGACGAGACCGCTTGAAAAAAGCCATGGCCGAACGTGATAGCCGGATACGGCGACCCCGAGCTGTCAAAGTCACCGTTTTGTCCCGCGACCGTTGCCGGATAATAGAGCCTTGCCGTAAAGGTGGTACTATTTGCCCGCGTCACGGTCACGCTTCGCCAACCCGCCCGAAACGGGCCGGGTTGCGACAGCGGATCGGCCTGGCCGACGACCGCAGCGGCAAAAATACAGATCAAAAATATGATCTTTGCGATCGGCATCAACCTGAGTTTAGCCCAATCAGCCGCAACCGTGCAAAACTGACAACCACGGCCAATGTGGAGTAATATTAAGTTGTTATGACTGCACAATTATTGAGTGGAAAGGTGTTTTCCGAGGCGATCAAGGCGGAGGTCACGGCCGAGGTCGCCGATATCCGCGAGGTTCATGGATTTGCGCCGTGCCTGGTCGTGGTCCGCGTCGGCGAAGACCCGGCGTCGGCCGTCTATGTCGGCAGCAAGGTCCGCACGGCTGAGGAACTCGGCATCGTGTCTGAGCATATGCACTTTCCGGCTGAGACGAGCGAGGACGAGATAATTGCTGCGGTCCGCGGGCTCAACGCCCGCAGAGACGTTGACGGAATTCTCGTCCAACTGCCTCTGCCGAAGCACATCGATGAACAAAAGGTGCTCGAACTGATCGACCCGGAAAAGGACGTTGACGGATTTCATCCGGTCAACGCCGGACGGTTGATGCAGGGCCACGAAGCTCTGACGCCGTGTACGCCCGCGGGCGTCATCGAGGTTCTGAAACGTTCAGGTATCACGATCGCGGGAAAGAACGCTGTCGTCGTCGGGCGAAGCAACATCGTCGGCAAGCCGATGGCGATGCTGCTGCTGCACGAGAATGCGACTGTTACGATATGTCATTCGCGAACGGCGAACCTGCCCGAGGTGTGTTCGAGGGCTGATATCCTTGTGGCGGCGATCGGCCGGGCCGGTTTTATCACCGCCGAACACATCGGCGAGGGGGCGGCGGTCGTCGATGTCGGGATCAATAATGTCGATGACCCGGCAAAGGCGCACGAGTTGTTTGGGCCGGACGATATCGAAAAGCGTCTGGCCACCATCGAAAAGCGCGGTTTTACGCTCGTCGGTGACGTTAATCCGCGAGACGCGATGGAAAAGGCCGCGTATTTTACGCCGGTTCCGGGCGGTATCGGGTTGCTGACCGTGGCGATGCTTATGAAAAATACGGTCACGGCCGCCCGTATGCGGCGAAAGATCTGACCGCTAACGGTCCCGTGCAGGTGAAATAATTATATGAATTTCGAAGAATATCAGTCGGCGGCATGCAAGACCGCCCACTATCCGCGGCGGCTCAACAATCTCGAATATCCGACACTCGGGCTGGCGGGTGAGGCCGGCGAGGTCGCCAACGTCGTCAAAAAGATCCAACGCGACCACGGCGGCGTGATGAATGAGGATATCCGCGCCAAGCTCAAGGACGAACTCGGCGACGTGCTCTGGTATATCTCGGCATGTGCCGACGAACTCGACCTGACCCTGACCGAGATCGCCGAATTTAACGTCGAAAAGCTGAACAAGCGTCACGGCGGCTAAATCGGCGGTCATATTAAATACAATGTTGACTGTTGGGTTGACCGGTTCGATCGCGGTTGGCAAGTCGTTTGTTTGCAGCGTCTTGCGTAAGGCGGGGGTTCGCGTCCTCGACGCCGACGTGACGGCCCGCGACGTGGTCGCGAAGGGCACTGAGGGGCTCGCCGAGGTCGTTAAGCATTTCGGCGACGAAATTTTGACCGCCGACGGCGAACTCGACCGAAAGGCTCTGGGAGCTATCGTCTTTAGCGACGAAAAGAAGCGGCTTTTGCTCAATTCGCTGATCCATCCGCGGGTGTTTGCGGCACAGGATGCATGGCTCCTCGAGGCGGCCGCGGCCGACCCGCACGGCATCGCCGTCATCGATGCCGCGCTTATGATCGAATCTGGCGGTTACAAGCGGTTTAACAAAATAATTGTCGTTTGGTGTGAACCTGTTATACAATTGGAACGCTTGATGTTACGCGATGGCCTGGGCCGGCACGACGCAGAAAAGCGTATCGCCGCTCAGATGCCGCAAGACCAGAAAAAGCGATTCGCCGACCATCTGATCGATACCTCACACGGCTTTGACGACACTCGTCGCCAAACGCTCGAACTAGTCGAATATCTCCGACAACAAGCGACCGACAACGATGATAGTTGACCCCGATATCACTGCAATTGATCTGCCAAAGGCTATTTGCCGGCGGCTGGCCGCAGCGGTGTTGGTCATATCGGCGGTCATGATCGTGGCGGGGTGCGGTCAGTTCAGCCGGCCGAAAGCCGAAACTTTTTACGCTCAGACCAAACCGCCGAAGCAGCAGGAGTTTCGCTGGAGCAACGGCAAAGCCCCGAAAAATTTCGATCCGGCCCGTGCCGCGGCGGCCCCCGAAACGGACGTCGTCCGGGCTATTTACGAAGGGCTGACCGATCTTGACGCCAAATCCCTGAATGCCATTCCTGGCGTCGCCGAGCGTTGGGAATCTTCACCGGATCTGAAGGTTTGGACGTTTTACCTGCGTCGCGACGCTCACTGGTCGAATGGCGAATCAGTGACCGCGAACGATTTTGTCCGCTCATGGAAGCGCCTCGCGGACCTTCGCGAAAAGGCCGCAAACAACTATCTTTTCAGCAACATTGTTGGTATGTCACGGACGCCGGCGACGGTGGCCAATCCGGGCGAGCCGATAGATTTCCTCGGTAACCCGGTCATTGACAACGTCTCACCGCTCCAACAGCTGTCAGCGAACAGCAATTCAGCTCCTGACCCCAAGCCCGAGGTACGGACCGATACCAACACGGCCAAACCGGCGTCGACGCCTGAATCATCGCCGCGATCCGAGCCGGTACCGTTAAGATTCGGGGTTGAGGCGATCGATGAACGTACTCTGAAGGTCGAACTTGTGTCGCCGGACAAGGACCTGCCGCGGCTTGTCGCAAACCCGATCTTTCGCCCCATCTACGGCGACGGCACGTCGTTTGACAAGCCCGCTGCCGAGCGGTCGCTGGTCACGAACGGTGCCTTTCGCATTACCGATTCCGGCGGCGACGGCCTCGTGTTGGAAAGGGCCGAACACTATTGGAACAGAAAGGCCGTCGGGTTGGAACGAGTGCGATTCGTGCCGATGGAAACGGCCGAAAAGGCGCTCGAAGCCTACCGTGCGGGTTCGGTCGACGCCATCACGAACGCCAATTTTGAACCGCTCGCGCTCAAATTGCTGGCACCATACGAGGATTTTCGGCGCACGACGCACGGCGCGCTCAACTATTACGAGTTCAATACGCGGTCGGCTCCATTTCGGGACCGACGCGTCCGCGAAGCACTTACCATCGCGATCGACCGCCAACGCCTCGCCGAAGGCGAGCTTGAGGGTTCGGTCGAGCCTGCGAATAAGTTCCTTTCGCTCAACGACAACGGCAAATTCGAGGTCGCATATGATGTCGAGGATGCCCGCGGGCACCTGGCGGCGGCCGGATATCCGAACGGCGAGGGTTTTCCGAAGATACGTCTCGTGATCAACCGAAACAATCTGCAGCAGCGGATCGCCCGGTTCGTCGCCCGAATGTGGAAGCAGAACCTAAACATTGACACCGAAATAATCGTAAAAGAACCGGCTGAGATCGAGGCGGCGCGTGCGTCCGGCGATTATGACCTGATGCGCCGCGGGATCGTGCTACCGACGGCTGACGAACTGGTCAGCCTCGCGGCCATCTTCGGGACGGAGCAGACGATGGTGCCCGAACAGACGCCTGAGACATCCGCCGAGGCCGTAAAACGAGGGAAAGACCCGAACGCCGCTCCGTCGCCATCCGGGCCGAACGCCGAGGCCGAAACGCCGGCCGATCCGGCCGCGAGCCCGGCACCGCCGGCTGTTCAGAGGTTGACGGAAGAGGCGGCGATATTCGAACTGCGGGCCATTCCGTTGTATTTTCCAAAGTCATACGCTATGGTCAAACCGTACGTAAGCGGATTTGAAATGAACAGTTTAGATGCACCGTCACTGAAAGAGGTGAGCATCGACAACGACTGGCAGCCGAGATCAACGACCGGCGAATAGCCATTACCCGAACAAGTTTGGTTTTGTAGTTTTTCGATCGTTTATGGCCAAGATACGACCACGACCGCTGCGAACCGCATTTATCGCCGTCATTTTGGCAACGCTGCTGACGGGCTGTATGTCGTCTGCCAAGGGCAAATACTTTGGCCGTACATCGCCACCGGCGGACAACGTTCTTAGGTACGTGTCCGGCAGCGAACCCGAGACTCTCGACCCGCAGTTGCCCGATGGCCAGCCTGAAGCCCGCATCTTCATGGCGCTTTACGAGGGCCTGGTCGAATACGGCCCGAGGGACCAGCAGCCGGTCCCCGCGATCGCCAAAAGCTGGGAGATCAGCCCGAAGGTCGACGAATTTGTCTTTCATTTGCGTGACAACGCCAAGTGGAGCGACGGCAAGCCGATAACCGCACAAGATTTTGTTTACAGCCTTCGCCGAGGATTTGCTCCCGATACCATTTCACGTACCGCGGGCCTGGGCTACGCGATCAAGTACTCGGCGGAGTTCAACGCCGAAAAGGTCTTTGTTAAAAAGAAAGGCAAATTCCTGACCGTAGCCGATATCGACGGCACGCCGGCGAAAGACGTTCCGGCTTTTGGCCCGGATACCGAGTTCAACCGTTTTCTTCGCGGGCCCGAGCGGATAACGCTCGACGGCGATGAAAAGAAGCGTTCAAAGGCTCTCGACGCTGACGCCAAGCTCAAGGCCGCGGTCGAAGGCGGCGAATTGGTTCCGGTAAAGGCCGAGGACATCGGCGTCGAGGCGATCGACGACCGCACGCTGAGGATATCGCTGCGGCAGAGTGCACCGTACTTTCTCGGGTTGCTTGCTCACCAGTTCTTTCGACTGGTGCCGCAGCAGGCGATCGAAGCTCATGGCAAAGAGTGGACGCGGTCGGCCAATATCGTCACCTGCGGCGCCTATCGGATCAAGGAATATCGGCCATACGACAAACTCGTGGTCGAACGCGACCCGAATTATTGGGACGCCGCCAACGTCCATCTCGACCGCATCGAGTTCTATCCCGTCGAAGAGCTTTCGACGATAATGAATCTCTACAAGGCCGGTTCGATCGATGCGTTTCTTAACCATACGGTGCCGACCTCATGGATCGACGAGGTCAGACAATACAAGGACGAGTACCTCAATTTCCCCGAGGCGGCGACGGCGTATTACGCGATGAATACGACCAAGCCGCCGTTCAGCGACGCCAAGGTCCGCCGGGCTTTCATGCTCGGGCTTGACCGTCAGGCGCTGTCCGATTTCCGAAAGATCACCAAACCGCTTTTCGGCAAGGTGCCATCTGGGATCTATCCCGATTATGACAAGGCGGTCGAAAAGGTCGGCGACGAGATCCGACGGGAACGCGGCATCACGCCCGAGGCGTGGGCGAAGCGAAACGATTTTGACGCCGAGTCGGCGCGAAAGCTACTGACCGAAGCCGGCTTTCCGGTTACGAAGAGCGGGAACAGCTATTCGTGTCCAAACTTTCCGACCGACCGTATCTCGATAACGTTCAACACCAACGAAAACAACCGCTCGATCGCGGAGTTCATACAATCGCAGTGGAAGCAGAATCTCGGCATCACGGTCCCGCTCAAGACGATGGAATTCAAGACCTTCCTGCCGTACTTCAAGTCGCTCCAGTATGAGGGGTTTGCCCAGTTCCTTTGGTCCGGCGACTATATGGACCCGTACACGTTCCTGAGTCTTCAGTACGGCAAGGATAACGAGGGCGGCGCCGGATTTTACGACCCGAAGTACGACAAAATGCTTGATGAAGCCAATGCCGAGCTCGATCCGGCAAACCGATACGAAATGCTTGCTCGTGCCGAGTTTTATCTGATGGATCAGCTGCCGTTCGTGCCGCTCACCATCAATGCGACCAACTGGCTCAAAAAACCGTACGTCAAGGGAATGTACCCGAATCCGGGAACGCTCATCCCGTGGAAGTTTGTTTATATCGAGCGCGATCAGGCCAAATGGGACAAGGACGTCGAGAATATATTCAAAACGCCCGATCCGCAGATGGAAAAACAATTGGCCGATCTGACCGCGACCCAAAAGTCGGCCGCCAAATAAGCGAGAGATACGATGCTGAGTTTCATCATTCGCAGATTGCTGATAATCATCCCGATGGCGTTGCTCGTCGTAACGCTGACGTGGGGATTGATCCGCGTCGCGCCGGGCAATTTCTATTCGGGCGAAAAGAAACTGCCGGCGGCTGTCGAGGCAAATATACGCAAAAAATACGGCCTCGATCAGCCGTGGTACACACAGTACGGGATGATGATGTCAAATATCGTCCGCGGCGATTTTGGCGATTCGCTCAAGTATCAGGGCCAGTCGGTCAATGAGATCATCAAGCGGCACCTGCCGTATTCGGCCACGATCGGGATCCTCGCTTACCTTCTGGCGCTGGCGATCGGGTTGACGGCCGGAACGATAGCCGCGCTCAAGCAAAACTCGGCGTTCGACTATGGTTCGATGTCGCTGGCGATGCTCGGGCTCTCGCTGCCGAATTTTGTGCTCGGCCCGCTGCTGGTGCTGATATTCGCGTTTGGATTGTACTGGTTGCCGCCGGCTCGCTGGGGCGGCGTTTCGAGCATCGTCCTGCCGGTGATCACGCTGTCGGCGATTTACGCGGCGTACATCGCCCGCTTGACGCGCGCCGGGATGCTCGAGGTGATGCGGTCCGATTATATCCGCACGGCGCGCGCCAAGGGGCTGGACGAGAAAACGGTGCTGCTCCGGCACGCGCTTCGCGGCGGCATCATCCCGGTCGTGTCGTTCACCGGGCCCGCTCTTGCCGCACTTCTGGCCGGAACCGTGGTGGTCGAAAAGGTCTTTGCACTGCCCGGGCTCGGAGATATTTTTATCAAGTCGGTACTGAATCGCGACGAACCGCTGATACTCGGTATCGTCGCCTTTCTGTCGATCCTGATAATGCTGTTCAATTTGGCGGTCGATATCGCCTACGGTTTCCTTGATCCGCGGATCAGGTACGAATAGTTCGTTATGGCTGAGAATTTAGAGATCGTAAAAGGAACCTCGCTCTGGAGCGACGCGTGGAAGCGGCTGAAACGCAACCGGCTGGCGCTCGCCGGGCTGATATTTATCACGTTCATGGTGGTTGCGGTCGTCATAGGGCCGTCGATACTGGCGTGGACGACCGGGTACACCTATGACCTCATCCCGGCCGACAGCGAACTCGCCCGATCGTTGCCGCCGTCGCTGACCCACCCAATGGGAACGGACGACGCGGGACGCGATCTATTCGCACGCGTGCTGCAGGGCGGCCGGATCAGCTTGATGGTCGGTATCATTTCGACGTTCGTTTCGCTGATCGTCGGTGTCAGCTATGGTGCGATCGCGGGATTTTTGGGCGGGCGCATCGACAACCTGATGATGCGGCTCGTCGATATCATCTACGCCATTCCTTATATCCTGATCGTCATCGTGCTGCTGTCGGTATTTGGCGGGCCGTCAACGCCGGAGTGGATCAAGTGGCTCTCGACCAATATCGGCGGTGCCGGCAATCAGGCCCTGAGCCAGATATTCCTCCTGTTCTTCGCACTCGGTCTGGTGTCCTGGCTGACGATGGCGCGTGTCGTACGCGGGCAGATACTGTCGCTCAAGAATCAGGAATTTGTGCTGGCGGCGAGGGCGACCGGAGTTTCGACATTCGGGATCATTTTTCGCCATCTCGTGCCGAATGCTCTTGGGCCCGTCATTGTCTATGCGACGCTCACGGTGCCGAGCGTGATGCTGACCGAGGCGTTTCTGTCATTCTTAGGGCTCGGCGTTCAGGCACCCTACGCGTCGTGGGGCAGCCTGGCGGACGCGGGGATCAAAAATCTCGCGATCTTTCCGTGGCAGCTGATCTTTCCGGGCGTGACGATGGCTCTGACCCTGTTCTCACTTAATTTTCTAGGCGATGGCATCCGCGATGCCCTCGATCCGCAGACGCGTAAATTTTAGGTATCTAAATGAAAAAGTCTTTTTTAAGTGGTTTGAGTTTCGCATTTTTAGCGGTCATTTTTGCGTCAACAGTCCAGAGTGTGGACGGACAATCGCGCAGTCGGCCTTTGTTGGTCGAAGGTGTCGGTACTGAAAATATAGTCGTCGGAAAGTCGACTATCGAAAATGTTTTTATCGAGTACGGATCGGATTACAGATTGATCGAACATGGGAAATACTCTCTTGAATATTTCTACAAGCAACTTGGTTTAGCGTTTTACGCTTGCCGGGCCGATCCCAATAAAGAGGTTTTCGTGATCGTGAGCCGTCCAAAATCCGGAGCTACGACAACCAAAGGTATTGTCGTCGGCCGGAGTACCAAAGCCGAAGTCGAAGATCTTTACTACGATCAAAATGGCATTGAGTTCTTTTACGGGGCTAATGACGTTGTAAATGAGATTGATATTTTTGAAGACGGCGGTATTCGGCAGTGCGATACGGTTTTTGGAATTATCAAGGATTGATGAGCAATATCAACGGCACAATTTTATCGGTCGACGGCCTCAAGACCTATTTCCATACCGAGGACGGTGTGGTCAAGGCGGTTGACGGCATCTCGTTCGAGCTCAAAAAGGGCGAGACACTTGGCATCGTCGGCGAGTCGGGTTCGGGCAAATCGGTGACAAATCTTTCGGTCATGCGGCTGATACAGCAGCCGCCGGGCGAGATCGCCGGAGGCAGCGTCGTATTTGACGGCATCGACGTTCTCGCACTGCCGATCGACGAGGTCCGCAAGATCCGCGGCCGCCGGATCGCGATGATCTTTCAGGACCCGATGACGTCGCTCAACCCGTTCCTCAAGATCTCGAAACAGTTGATGGAGGTCACCGAGCTTCATCTCGGCCACACCAAGCAGCAGGCCCGCGAACACGCCCTAAAGATGCTCAAGCTTGTCGGCATCCCCGACGCTGAAAAGCGTCTCGACGAATATCCGCACGAATTCTCAGGCGGTATGCGTCAGCGTGTCATGATCGCGATGGCGCTCAGCTGCGACCCGGAACTGCTTATCGCCGACGAACCGACGACCGCTCTGGATGTCACGATCCAAGCGCAGATCCTCGAACTTATCAGAGATCTCAAGGCCCGAATGGGCACGAGCGTCATCTTGATCACGCACGACCTCGGCGTCGTCGCCGGGATGACGGACAAGATCATCGTAATGTACGCCGGTAAGGTATTTGAGCAGGCGCCGACAAGCGAACTTTTTGCATCGCCGGCAAACCCATATACCAAGGGCCTGCTCCGCAGCGTGCCCGACCCGGCGCACGAACAGGGCCAGCCGCTGTACCAGATCCCCGGCCTGCCGCCCGATGTCGCCCATCTGCCGCCGGGTTGCCCTTTTGCCGAACGCTGCGACCGGGCCGAGGACATCTGCCGACTTGAGTTTCCGCCGTTCGTCGAGGTAAGCGAGGGGCATCATTCGCTGTGCCATTTTGCTGCCGAGGTGTTTCAGTCGTCCGCGGCCGCGGCGGACAAGAGTACCGACTAAGAATATGAAAAAAATAACGCTGCCGCTCATCGTGCTTCTGATAGCCATACTAGGATGTTCAAAGTTCAAGGAACTTACGGGTGGGCCGTCTTCCGGCGGGTCGGGAGGCGGAACAGGCGGCGGTTCGGGCGTTTCAGCGAGCAGCGACCCCAAAGCGGATGTGATCGCCGCGGCGCGCAAGTTTATCGAGCTCAAGTCGTTTTCGGCAAAAATGGACGGCGTCGGCGAGACCGATATCAAATCACAGGTCGATTTCGTCGCTCCCGATCGATTTCATGTCAAATATCTGGGCGGCACCGGCGCCGGAATGGAAATGATCAACATCGGCACCGATTCATATATGAAGAGCGGCGGCGGCAATTGGTCGAAGATACCGGGCACCGGCGGACGGTCGATCCCGACCATGCGCGATTCGTTCAACGAAGAGGGCATAAAATCGCTGACCGATGTAAAGTTTGAGGGCGAAGACACCGCCGACGGCAAACCGTCTCTTGTTTACTCGTATAAAAATGTTACTCCGGCCGGCGACCATCCGTTCACGGCCAAGATCTGGATCGCCAAGAGTTCGGGTATTCCGGTAAAGATCTATGCCGAGTATCCTAACGGAACGCTCAAGCATATGACGGTAAATTTTGATATCGATTCACCGGTGACCGTCGAGG
This sequence comes from uncultured Chloracidobacterium sp., assembly GCA_937941715.1. Taxonomy (GTDB): domain Bacteria; phylum Acidobacteriota; class Blastocatellia; order Pyrinomonadales; family Pyrinomonadaceae; genus OLB17. Next base: position 18,168 of record CALDGX010000062.1, read on the forward strand.
CGCCAATTAAATAGAATGTCGGAAACTGACGGAAACAACTTGATCTCGATCCAGGATCTGCAGGTCCACTACCGCTCGGGCGGCGGCCTTTTTAGCGCGGCGAAAACGGTCAAGGCCGTCGACGGCGTGTCGCTCGATATCAAAAAGGGCGAGACGCTCGGGCTCGTCGGCGAATCGGGCTGCGGCAAATCGACGCTCGGCAAGGCGATCCTCAGACTGACCGAGCCGACCGGCGGTGAGATCGAATACGACGGCAAGAGCCTGCGTATGCTCTCGAGATCGGCGATGCGAGAGCAGCGAAAGCATTTGCAGATGGTGTTTCAGGACCCGTACGCCAGCCTTAACCCGCGTATGACGGTCGGCAATATCATCGGCGAGCCGATCCGAACGTTCGGTCTTTCAAACGGGTCGGTCGAGCAGCGTGTACAGGAGCTGATGGAAACGGTCGGCCTTTCGCGGCGGTTCGTTAAGCGTTATCCGCATGAATTTTCGGGAGGCCAGCGTCAGCGCATCGGCATCGCCCGGGCGTTGGCGGTCGACCCCGAGTTTATCGTCGCTGACGAACCGATCTCGGCTCTGGACGTCTCGATCCAGGCGCAGATCATGAACCTTTTAGAGCGTCTGCAGGCCGAAAAACACCTAACATATCTCTTTATCTCGCACGACCTACGAGCCGTCCGCCACCTGTCCGACCGCGTCGCCGTGATGTATCTCGGCCGAATTGTCGAGCTGGCTGACGGCCGTGATATCTACCGCGAACCGCTGATGCCTTACACAAAGGCACTGATCTCGGCGGTTCCGCTGCCCGATCCCGAGCTGGAGGCAAAACGCGAGCGGATAATTCTCAAGGGCGACGTTCCGTCACCGATCGATCCGCCAAAAGGGTGCCACTTTAATACGCGGTGCCCGTATGCGATCCCGGAATGCTCGGTCGTGTCGCCAAAGCTCGTGAGGATCAAACCGCGCCACTATGCCGCGTGTATCCGCATTGACGCCGACAACCCGAATATCGAGGAGAACGCAGCCTCTGGGCTCGGGGTACTTTCCGCCTGACGTCAGGCGGGTATGCGGTTCAGTACAAGGCTCGCGTTCGGGCCTTTTTTTTATTGAAATCGACATGATATTAGTCGTTTCTGGAGGTACATAATAAATTGTATCCAGGCTTTTGCGATGCCGGCGGCATCGTCAGGGCACGACGATCAATTCCAATTTTTGATGAATCTGCGAAAGCAAATACCGGTGATCACCACGCTCGATCAAGTCGCGGAACAGTGCGGCCTGGCGATCGCGGTCGCCGGCCGCCGCGGCGAAGAGATATCGGCGTCAAATAATAATTCGATCTGCCGGCTGCTCAACCCGGGCGGTAAATACTGCCGCGAATGTGCCGCGTTCTGCGGTACGGCGCTCGAAGAGTCGCTCGAGGTCGGCGGCCCCGTGACATTTACATGCCACGCCGGGCTCGATTGCCGTGCCGACGCCTTCATGCTCGACGGCAAGCCGGCGGCGGTCATCGTCGGCCGCAGTTTCAGCACCGCCGAAAATTACCGAAAGACGACCGAGCGGGCAAGTTCGGGCGACTGGACGGGATTTCCGGCTGACGAACTATTTGAGAATATCCCGCTGACCGATGCCGCCGATTCGCTCGAAAAGGCACTGGAAATGGTCGCAAACGCCGCGGTCGATATTGCGCCAGAGCGGGCCGAGCCCGTTGCGGAGGCGCCATCGGATGTCAGGAATGAGATCGCCGCCGATGCACCGCCTAACGACACTACAACAACGTCGGACGAAACGCCGGCACCGCCGCCCGCGCAGCCGAGGGCGAACGTCGCGGCGTGGCGGTCGTTCTTTTCCGGACTGCAGAGCCGCGATTACGTTTCGGCGTGCGAGTCGATCATCGGATTCCTCGGTCGCGAATACGGCCTCGATTCGCTGGCGTGGCTCGACCGCCGCGGCGACCGGCTGGTCAGTATCGCCGCCGGCGGCGAACTTCGCGGACGAAAGCTCAAGCTCGGTATTCGAGCCGACGATCCGCGGTTGGCCGAGGCCGTCTCTAACGAAGAGCCGATCGAACTCGGCGAACGTTCACGCTCGGCCGCCGACGGCCGGCGGACGATGTGCCTGTTCCCGGTTCCGGTCGGTATCGAGATCCCGTCGGCATTGGCGGTGCTCGGCGACATTGGCGACGACGATCTGCGTCGCCGTTTGTCGAGGCTGTGCCGTTCGATCGGGCCGCAGATCGAAGTACTGCGGCTTCGCAACGAGGTTTCGCGCCGCGAGGCACTGGCGTCGGCCGTCCGCCGGTTTGGCGAAGGGCTGAAGCATGCCGACTCAGACGATTTCTGGCTGCATCTGACACAGGTCGCGACCGAGTTGATGCAGGCCGAACGCGGTTCTCTGCTCGTTGCACATCCGGTTACGGGCGAGCTCGAGATCAAGGCCGCGATCGGTGCCCGCAGCGAGATCGCCGCTGACGAACGCCCCGGCGGCCGTGTCGCTCGGATCATTCTCAAACGCGGTGAGCCGACCGTCGTCGCCGACGTGACGCGGAGCGGACTGCCGCCGGCATCGCCCGATCGCGGTTACAAAACAGCGTCGTTTATGAGTGCGCCGGTCACCATCGGCGGCCGGAGCATAGCCGTCATCAACTTTACGGACAAGGCGACGGGCGAACCATTTAGTCGCGACGACCTCGACCTGCTCCACGAGATCTCGCCGCAGATCGCCGTGGCGATCGACCGTGCCGTGCTGAAGGAACGTGCCGGCGAATTCGAACAATTGTCGGTGACCGATCAGCTGACCGGCCTGCTCAACCGCCGTTACATCGAGGAACGACTGATGGAAGAGGTCAAGCGGTCAAACCGTCACGGCTACCCGATGAGCTTTATAATGCTCGACGTCGATCACTTCAAATCGTACAACGACCAGTTCGGCCACCCGGCCGGTGACGAGGCCCTGCGGATCGTCGCGGGCGTCATTCGCGACACGCTGCGTTCAGCGGACGTCGCGGCCAGGTTCGGCGGCGAAGAATTTGCCATTCTGCTGCCGCAGACGCATCAGAATGAGGCGGCAATGATCGCGGAACGCATCCGGGCAAATGTCGCGGCGACCACATTCCCGTGCCGCGAGGTGACCATCAGCGTCGGCGTCGCGACCTGCACCGACGAACTTTGTACGACCGAGGGCATCGTCCTCGCGGCCGACAAGGCTCTCTACGCCGCCAAGCACGCCGGCCGCAATACCGTGCAGATATACAACGAACTCGGGGAAATGGTGGCTTAGGGCCGAATGAACGACAAAACCGACAACCGAATATTGGCACGCATTTCGGCCGCGCACTTTGTCGGCCGCGATCACGAAATGGGCCGCATCGCCGAGTGTGCCCGTGCGTCGGTGCCCGTCGGCCTCAACCTGCTCGCCAAACCCGGTGCCGGCACGTCCGAGCTGCTCAAACAGGCGTACGACCGGTTGTTCAACGAACACGGCGACGTGATGCCCGTCTATCATGCCGTCCGCGGCACCGACACGGGCCCGCGTGAGGCGGCTCGGCGGTTTGTCCACGACCTTTTGAAGCAAACGGTCGCGTTTCGACGCGGTGACCGCTCGATCATCGACGCCTCGCCCGAAATGCACGAGCTTGCCGAGGTCGCCGCACCCGAGGACGCGTACTGGGTCGATCGTCTGGCCGAGGCGTATTATACCGAGACCGACTCCGCCGATGACCGCTCGTACGCCAGGATGCTGCTCAGCACACCGCTCCGGGCCGCTGCCCGAGGTGCGAGGATATTTCTGCTGATCGACGACCTTCACCTGGCCCCGCTAATGCCGCAGGGCACGATCGTACTCGACGAGCTGCGCGACATTTACGAAGGGGCCGACGCAGCGTATGTTTTTGCCGGTGCACGCCGGATGATGTACGGACGGAGCGGCACCGAGGCGCTGCGGATCGACGACCTGCGTGATGACGCGGCCGCACGAATGGTAGCGGCGACGGCCGATCGATACGGCGTTACCATCAATGACGAGACCCGCGACCTGATCGCCGAACAGCTCAACGGCAGTCCGCGCAGCATCAGCCGTCTGTTCGCGTCGGCCGCCGAACGCAGGCTGAGCCTCGACAGTTTCAAGGCGGTCGAGAGCCTGTACTGCGACGAGATATTTGGCGGACGTATCGGCCGCGGCATCGCCGCCGAGCTCGATGCGGCCGTCCCGGAACACGTCCGCTGCAACGCGTACGCCCTGCTGGCCGAAACGCTCGCGGCCGACGGCGGCCAAACGACGCTTGCGCGTTGGCGGCGGCGGCTCGGCCTGGCCGGAGCCGGGTTTCGCTCGGCGATGAACCACCTCAACGCCATCGAATTTATCAGCCTGCGGGCGGGCCGCGTGTTTGCCGAGCCTGACAATTTGCCGCTCGCGGATCACATACGGGGCACGGCACGGCTCGACGCCGGCGAGACGCGCGGCCGCGTGGTCGGCGAGGCGATGGCCGAGTATGTCAAACGAGCTCCGGCGGTGATGGCGAGGGTTTACCGGCGAAATGCCGCGTTCGGGCTCAGGCGTCTGCTTGCCCGATTTGACTGTCAGGAAGTGCCGGCCGAGCTGATCGATTACGCAAAGTTCGAGGCTCGCATCAAGGGCCTCGACGGCGAAGCCGCGGCCGCCGCCATTGCCGAAAGCACCGATGCCGTTCGTCTGCCGCACATCGTTTACACCGCCCACACATCGGCATTTTATCCGCCGATCGCCGCTCTTATCGATGACGAGCGGTCGGCGATCGCCCTCGGGTTTGAAGAGACCAATTACCGCGAGGACACGGTCTGGATCGCCGCCGAGATCGGGTCAAAGCTCGAGGCCGCCCGCGATCACACTGAGTTTTGGCTTGACCGGCTCGAGATGGCCGCCCTGTCGTGCAACTTTCTCAATTACCGCATCTGGCTGATCGCGCCGGAGGGATTTTTGCCCGAGGCCCGCGAGCTGATGGAGGAACGCGGGGCGTTCGGTTCGAGCCTCAAACAGGCCGAGATGCTCGCCGAAAGGCTCGGCACCCATACTCCGTCCGGCGATGCGGTTGACGAGTTCGAACTCGTCATTCCGATGGGAGACAATACCGAGCTGATCGCCGCCAACGCCGTCGAGGAGATCGCAAAACGCAGCGGATTTTCGGCCAAGGCCGTGCGTCAGATCAAGACCGCACTGGTCGAGGCGTGTATCAACGCGACCGAGCACAGTCTGAGCCCCGACCGCCGCATCTATCAGCGGATCAAGGCGGACAGTGACAAACTTACGATCACCGTCGCCAACCGCGGGCTCCGGCTCGCCGACAAACTCGCCGCCGAGATCGTCCCCGACGAAGGCCGCCGCGGCTGGGGCCTGAAGCTGATGAAAGGCCTCATGGACGAGGTCCGCATCGAACAATCCGACGACGGCACACGAGTCACGCTCGTCAAATATCGCGGGGCGTAGAACTGCGACCGCTTTTTACGTTGCGGCCCGGCTTGGGAGTTAAGTCCGGGATCGCCTTAAGGCTGTTTCAAATCAATTTGGAATTTGAAACAACTTAAGTCCTTTATTCAGCAACTTTAACCCCCGATCTTGTTTCAAATTGTAAACGTGCCCCCGATGCCGCATTCCGGATCTGGTCGAAAATGCGGTAACGCCCCTGTTTAGAGCAGTTACAGCGTTCTGGTTGTTTCAATTTACCTTTCAGGCATTATCGATCGATCAGTGCTGTCCTGACTGTCCAGCGTGTCCCGTCTGTCCCGAGTGTCCGGGCTGTCCCGAGTGTCCTGACACTCTTGACTCGCAAGACTCATTAGACTCGCCAGACTCAATAGACTCGCTCGACTCGCTCGACTCGCCAGACCCACCAGACTCTCTCGACTCGCCCGACTCAATAGACTCGATAGACTCTCTCGACTCGCCAGACTCACCATCGTGCTTAATAAGTTTTCAAAGATCTGACTTTTTCAATCTTATCATAAGTTGCAAGCATACGGCAATATCCTATCTATGCAACGACTGGTCCGCGGCGAGGCGATCGGGTTTCGGGCTTTGCCCGTTTTGCAGTGCGGTCGCGGCTGTGCCCGACCGTCGTATGTACTGAACTGACCCAAGGAGGCGGCCAATGCCGCCGACGATCACGGCACCGCAGGCACGGCCAACTCTAAATTGGCAGAGAGTTCGAGCGGCGTGGTCCGATATCCACCAACTCCTCTCCTTACCAAGGAGAGGTGGCATCCCGATGGTCTTTATCGGGATGACGGAGTGGTTCTCACGCGTCGGGCATAAATTCGCTGTGGTTGATATTTTGGCCCGGACTCCCTCGGTCTGACTTACCTTGTTTGATCCTCAACTTGAGAGAACCACCCCGTCACCGGCCCAAAGGCGGCCGCTGCCACCCCTCCTTGGTAAGGAGGGGAGTCTGAGGATCAATGCAATGGGCTTGCCAAAGGCGCCGCCCATCACCCAAATGAGTGTTGACAAAGACCGGCTACATGCACAAACTGGCCGGAAAGACCTTGTCCGACGACAGCGGACGTTGTCGAGCCGCTATGACGTCGCCCGGCGAACAATGGAGAATGATCTCGATACGAAAACGGCCTGTGAATGTCCGCGAAAAATACCGATGGGGGATCGGTCGAGAATCGCATGATCGCACGTCTGACCCCGATCGTCCTAGAATTAGCCAAAAAATTCAAATATGGAAAATAAAAAAAGTATATCGGACAGTAAAGAGCAATCCAAAACTTATCTGAAAAGCAAATTGCTTGAACTTAATGGCAAAGAATGTTGGGGAATGGCGGCAGGTAGCGGAACCGGCTCAGTTATAGAGCTATTTATAGGCAAAAAGATTCCCTTGAAGGAACCTGTGGATAATCTTAATCTTTCTGATGATGTTAGAAACAATGATGCAGAATTTAGTCTATTTATCCAATGTGTCTGGAGACTAGATTCTACTAAAAAAGTTATTTGTGGTGCTTGGGATGATAATTCTTGCAAAGGAAAAATGTTGAAAGGTTTAAAATTGTTAGTAAATTCAAAAATCTTATGCGTGAACGTAAGTGAGCCAGCATTTGATTTAGGAATTGAATTTTCAAACGGACTATCATTAAAGGTTTTTTGTGATCAAACTAATGAAAAAGACAAACTTGATAATTATTCACTTATTACCCTTTCCAAAACAATAATTGTTGAAAGCGATAGTGTAATAAGAATTGAACAAATGATGTTTGAAAAACGTCCGTAAAAACGGGGTCTGACCTGCGATTCTACGATTTTGGGACGAACTGATTCGATTCCGCCGCTGCCGCGCCGTAATGGCCTCGCCCGGCGAAAAATGGAGAGTGATCTCGATATGAAAACAGCCTGTGAGATGTCCGCGAAAATTACCGATGGGGGATCGGTCGAGAATCGCATGATCGCACGTCTGACCCCGATCGTCTATCAGTTCCAGCAGGCTGTTGATGCTACAAGAGAGGTTTATCGTAGCGCACGAC
>CALDGX010000063.1 GCA_937941715.1 uncultured Chloracidobacterium sp.
ACAGGCAAAGCGATAACCGAAGCAAACCCGATCTTCTTCAAGACCTCGCGTCTTGACTGGCCGGCAAACTTCGATTCGACAGTATCTGCAAGTAAGCCGTTGGAATTTAATTGATCTATCGCCAGCCATACAAGGTCTTCTGAAACCTTTGCCCCGGCATTTCGCTCAAACGACCTGACAATGTCCTCGACCGTGTTATTTCCGTCGCAGGACCGCCACACCAACGCCGCTGTTTCGTTCAAACAGTGGGCCTTGTTGCTGTCCATATCGTAAACCAATACCTCGCCCGGCATTTCCTGGACGACAAGTCCGGAATGTCGGGCTACTGGTTTTTGGGAATTGTTCATCATCTCCTCCAAAATCAAAAAAACACCAGAGCGACCCCAACATTGTACCTTAGTTAAACCTATTGTCAATTATTTGCAAGAGTTTTTCTGCCGCCAGTTCTGCCCGGCACCGGTCTGTTTTGACCATCACTGCATCCTTGACCGCATTGCTGAGCGTGACGAGGGCAAATTCGCTGTTAACTCTCATCGGTATTGTATGCGTGATCAACTCGACAACTCCGACACCCGGACTCAAAAATTCCGGCACCCAAATTGCGTCGGGGCGATATTTTCCAAAATATATCAGCTCTGCCCGGGCAGGATCGCGGCCGGCTTGCCCACCCAGTTCCCCCACATGAACATCCTCTCTCATTGACGGATCGTTCCTATCCCTGACCGCCAATGGTCTCGGGAAAGGGAGCAGCATCCCGTCGGCATCAAACAGAGCATATTCATCGGAGAAATATACCGCTCCCAATTTCACCAATTCGGCAACCAGCGTCGTTTTACCGCTATGACTCGTCCCTGGGATGACAATGGCCTTTCCGTTCCATGTAACGACCCCGGCGTGAACGAAAACGATCTCCTTTGCGTACTCGGCCACAAGAATGCGGATCCTCGAACCGACGTACCTGAGCAACGACCCCAGATCCGGATTATCACCAAAATCTTCGCCGTCCAGACCCGAACTGTAGGTGTCACCTTTTCTATTTATGTGCAGTTTATGGTCTGCGAGCATCGGGTCGATGTCGGATAGTCGCCCAAGCAAAGCATAGTCGGCGGTCGCACGAACCTGTTCGATAGCCGCTGCCTCGTTGCTTTCGATACAAACGCGCACGCCGAACGATTCAAAGGCGAAATTGTGCTCAGCCATTCGCCTTCCCTCCGCCCAAAAGGCATTTTCTAGAATGGCATATACTCAGCAACGCGATCGATGACGCCCCCGCCAAGGCCACAGCGATGTAGGGATGGATACGAGGGGTTTCGCCCGCAGACAATCCGGCCGAAATAGCGATCACGAAGGCAAATACACCGTAAATAAGCGTCGTGCGTTGGTGTGAGTAACCGGAGATCACCAATCGTTGGTACAAGTGCTGCCTATGCGCATGCCAGACCCTTTCACCATTTAAAAGCCGCCGGATAATTGTCAAGACCGAATCGAAAATGAACATCCACACGACCAGGACTCCGATGAACGCCGCAATTCCATTATCAGTCGCCGTGCTGTTCCGAAACATCAGCGGAATAGTTGCGAAGGTGAATCCGAGAAAAGCGCTTCCGGCGTCACCCATGAAGATCCTGGCCGGCGACCAGTTGTGCAGCAGAAAAGCAAGCGCCGCAAGTAGGACTGATCCGCTGACAACAATCACCGCCGAAGAGCCCGACGCAAGTCCCGCGAGCAGCCATCCGGAAGCGGCCGCGACGGCTTGGGCACCTGCGATCCCGTCGATCCCGTCCATGAAGTTATAAGCGTTTACGAGCCAAATTATCCAAAGGAATGTTATCGGGAGACCAAAGAGGCCAAGGTCGAGCGGGGCCGCTGATCCCGTTGTCGCGACCATGGACAAATGGCCAAGGTCCAATATTACACTGGCCGCCGCCGCGGAATGAGCCAATAACCGCCATACGAACGAGATCGAATAAACGTCGTCAAGCCAACTGACCGCGACGATAATAATCGAACCGATGAGGAACCCTGCGGAAATTTCAAACTCCAAAAGCCGCGATCCGAGAATGTAAGCTATCAGGATCACGACGGCAACGACCAACCCGCCTCCACGCGGGGTCGGGGATGTGTGCGAGCTGCGCTCATTCGGGTGATCGAGGACACCACGTCGCAGTGTCCATGCGCGAAACCACCTCACGCCGAAATACGTGACCAGAAACGAACCGAAGAATATGGTTAGTTCAAGCACCTGATGATCCTAGCACCCGAGTTCGCGGCGATATTTCGAGAGAGCCGCCTCGAGTGAGTATTTTTCCAACGCGGACTTTCGGGCGCGCTCGCCGTATAATGAAAGTTCTTTTCTGGCCGCGTACAAGTCCAAAATAGTTTGGGTCATTTCATCGGCCTTTCCCGGCCGTATGTGCCAGCCGACGCGATCTTCGTCGATCACTGTCGCAAGTTCGCTCGCTGGGTCCGTTAGTGCCAGCATCGGCTTACCGGCAGCAAGAATGTTGTAGGTCCGGCTGGGCATTGACACGCCCAACATATTGTCAACGAGCGAGACCAACGCTACGTCGCATGCATTGAGAAAAATGACCTGTTCAGATCTGGGCTTTGGGCTCAATATTTCAACATTTTCAAGCCCGTGATCTTCGACCGCTGAACGTATCATCTTCTCCTTGACGCCGGTGCCTAAAAACAAAAAATGAAATTCCGGCCTATCTCTAAGCCTCCGGGCGGTCTCGATGATCGTTTCAACGTCGTTTGGATGGCCCATATTGCCGGCATAAAGAAAGACAAACTTATCCACGATGCCAAGCTCTTTGAGCAGCTGATTGGAATCGCGGGGTTCGGGGTGAACCGATTCGAGTTCGGCCCAATTTTGAATGACGGCGACCGGGATATCCAAACCCTCAGATTTGGTAAGCAGGAGTTTTTCCATATCCCGTCCGACCGCCACAAGCTTTCGCGCGTGCTTATAGAGCCATCGATTGCAAAAGTTAAGTACGGTGGCGATCATCGATCGGCGGCTAAGTTTGCCGACCGCGAACAGGATCTCAGGATAATTGTCATGAATGACGAGCGTATATGACGCTCCTCTTATCAAAGCCGCCACGGCGACCACGAACGGCAGTGACGGCGGCGTTGTAACGACCAGAACCTGATCTCCCGGCTGAAATCGGAATATCGCTTTGAAAAAGATCGAGATACTCAGCGTGACCATGTTGATCAAGCGAAAGGCGATGACGTTCTTATTCAAAGTAGTACCGGCGGCACGAAATATTTCGACATTTCGCCGGGTCTCATGCTTTGGCGCCCTGGTGCCGCGTGATGAGTAATTTGGTTGGCCGCACAGTGCCTTGACTGTGAAACAGTCGGTCAAGCCCTCGGCCGTTCGTGTCATATAGTACCCGGTCGACGTTTCTTCCGGGTAGTAGAGCTCACTAACGACCCAGAGGGTGGGTCGGCCCGCCTCAAGACCTGCTTGGTCAGATTTTTCCAATTCAATACTCATTTAGGTCGGTCTGTTTACTCCGATCGCGGCCTCGATCACCCGAGCAGTCGCATTCTCGTATTCACTATCGGCGAGCCATGTCACCGCGAAGTTCCGTGCCCGAGATGACATTTCGATAAATTCGAATTGATCCATCCCGATGCATCGGCGGATCGAGTCTATCCACTTTTGGTGCTCGCCGAGGCTGTTGACCCAACCAATATTGTGTTCCGAAACGCTTCCCCACACCGTCTGATCACTGATCAGAATCGGTGTTCCCGCCGCGAGACTCTCGATGAACACGTAACCAAAGTTCTCATTAAAGGTCGGCAAAATAAAAAAGTGATTATCCACCAGTTTTTGCAGGCCTGTGGGATAATCGACCCCGTCCAAAACGTTGACCGTGACGTTCGGCGGCATCTCGCTTATCAGCTTTTCGCACAATTGCCAGTATTCGCTGTCCTCGATCGGGCCGACAATATCCAAAATAATGCGGCCGTCAGTTATACCTCTGAATAACCGAAGTGCAAATGCAAGGTTCTTTTTTGGCACGATTCGCGAAAGAAAAACAAAGCGAGCCTCTCCAGCTGTTTTCGGCGGTTTTTGAGCGACCTCAAATCCCGGCAATATCGTCCGCGGAGTGAGATCGGGGGCTATGAAAGGGCCAAGGTGTTTTCCAAAGACGCCGCGGATCTCGTGGGATTCGAGATCGGTCGATGCCTTCCAGAAAACATCTCGGTATAGCCCGATCGCCTTCGCAACGGCGAGAAAAGCCCGTTTTTTCAGGCTCTTGCTTCGAAGGGCACCCTCTGACAGCTCGCCGCAAGGTGCGAGCACGACACCGCAATCCGGCGCAAGCCGTTTTCGACGAGCGATGAGGAACTTTACCACCGGTGTACTAAAAACCGAGTTTAGAAACACGACATCAGGGCCGACCATCGTCGCCAGGGCAGCACATTTTGTCGCGGTGAGGTCGTTCGCGGCCGCATAATAGACCTGCGCATTTCCCATCTCGTTCCACTCTCCGGTTCGTACGCCGGTGTACGGTCTGGTGTCGCCGGGGCTGTCGTAGTTTCGTGTAACGATATGAAATTGATATCGGTCGCAGAACCTGTCAACAAGGTTTGCGACGGTCCACATACCGCCGCCGGCCTTCAGACTCGGACGATAGTAATCGCAAAAGACCAGGATCTTTTTCATTGAGTGTCGAACGGAAACTGCTGTATCAATGGTGCCGTCGAAGACTGGAATAACCCAGCATGATCTTGCTGACCACCTGTGACACATTCTCGGCAAGATACTCACGAGGGGCTGTCCAGGATGCAGGCTGCGACATCGCCAACTCGACCGCCCTAATGATCGTGTCCGGATCCGCTCCGCTGAGGATATTGCTGCCGCATTCGATCGTTTCGGGGCGTTCGGTCACATCACGAAGCGTAACATTCGGAATCCCGAAGATCGCACATTCTTCCTGAACAGTTCCACTGTCGGTCATGACCGCCAACGAGTTTTTCTCCAATTTCACAAAGTCGAAAAAGCCGAACGCATCCAACAGCCGAACCCTACTCGATCCCGGAGCGATACCAAATTGATTTATCTTTTCGGCTGTTCGCGGGTGAACGCTGATCAGGATCTCCTTTCCAAATTTCTCACTGATCGCGGTGAACGCCCTGAAAATCCCTACCAAACGCTCGTGGATATCCACGTTTTCAGCCCGATGAAGCGTGACCAGAAAGTAGTCAAAGGGCCGCACGTTCAGTGTTTTGAGAATATCACTCGACTCGATCTTCGGTGCGAAAAAGTCTAAAACCTCCTTGATCGGGTTGCCTGTGACAAATATTCGGTCGCGCTCGATTCCCTCGCGGACAAGATTTTCCTTACTGCGTTCCGTATATGGCAAAAGCACCGCACTGGAATGATCGATGATCCGCCGATTTACCTCTTCCGGTACGCGGTCGTCGTAGCAGCGATTTCCTGCTTCCATATGGAAAACCGGGATGCGACGGCGAGCGGCGCTGATCGCTGAGAGGGCACTGTTGGTATCGCCCAGGATCAGAATACGATCGGGCGAATGGCGTTCGATCGCTTCGTCACATTTAGCGATTATTTGCCCGATCTGCTCGCCGAATGACGACGATCTGATGCCGAGGTGTTCGTCCGGAGTCCGTACCTCGAGGTCCCGGATGAAAATATCGCTTAACGACTCGTGATAGTTCTGTCCGGTATGCACGGTGACGTGGTCACAGTGCTGGTCGAGCACCTTCATCACCAGACTTAGCCTGATGATCTCCGGTCGGGTGCCGAATATGGTCATTACCTTCATAAACTCAAATTGCTCCGGCCTCAGCTAATCGCCGTAGATAAACCTGTTGATCTCGGAACTCGCGCCGCCTAACAGTGCCTTAAGATCATCGACCGAGATCGTGTCGTCCTTTGACGAATACTCGCTTGTCAACGCCGGCGCACGGTCATGATCGTTGCGGATCTCAGGCAGCACAGGCAGTATGACGTAGTAGCCGTTTTCCTCGATCGTTCGGAAACATTCTTCCTCCGAGACCATGATCTCGTGGATCTTTTCGCCGGGCCTGATACCGGTGTACTCGATCGGGACATTCTTATCGCCCATCAGAGCTTTCGCGACGTCAGTGATCAGGGCCGCCGGGACCTTTGGGACGAATGTCGCACCCCGCCGGGGGCTGCGGATCGCCTCGAATACGGTATCGACGGCACGGTCGAGACTTAACAAAAATCTGGTCATTTCAGGCAAGGTGACCGTGACCGCCTGCCCTTTCTCGATCTGCTCGACAAATAGCGGAATGATGGAACCGCGTGACGCAATGACATTGCCGTAGCGGACGCAGTTAATCGCGACCTTTGCGTCACGATTGGCCTCTATTAGCACACGTTCCTGCAAGGCCTTGGTCATTCCCATTACATTGATCGGTTTGCATGCTTTGTCGGTCGAGATACCAATGATCTTGGTGGTAGGCAGGTCGTTTTCGCGGATCGCCCGGACGATGTTTCCCGCACCGCCGATATTGGTCATCACCGCTTCATACGGAAAATACTCACATGACGGAACCTGTTTGAGGGCGGCGGCATGAAACACTATGTCAGCCTCACGCATTGCGGCCAGCAATGCCGAATAATCACGCACATCGCCGATCCTGAACTTCAGGAGGTCCTGAGAATTCTGATAGATAATGTCATCGGTGGCAGCGTTACGATTCAGAAAATCAAGCCGCATATAGTGCTGCTTGGCTTCGTCACGCGAAAAAACAGTGATCGACGAGGGCTTGCCCATCTCACCGGTCAATATGCGCTTTACGAGGGTTTGTCCCAAGGACCCGGTCCCACCGGTGACAAGTATGCGCTTTCCTTCTAATTCGTTCATTATTTCCACTTATCGTACGGCGTCTCGTCCGACGCCATTCTTGATATCATTTCGTCCCACGGCTGCGGGCGAAAACCGGTCAACTGGTTGAACCGCGTCGCATCCAAACTACGGTCGATCCTAAATTCGCCGTCCGGAACCACATCGATATCAGCTTGGTAGTGCTTGTTGATCAGGCTGACCAGTTCAAACTTATTGATCGGTTCCGACGCGATGTGGAAAAGTCCTGACAATTCGGCTTCGTTAACGATCAAACTTGCAATTATATCGGCAAAGACGATGGTTGGAAAGCCGGAGTATATTGCATTTGTGAATCCTTTGATCTGTTTCCCGCGATTAGACAGGACCCATTCGACCAGGCTGTGATGCGTCGAGAGTTCCCGACCGATGATCGAAGTCCTGATCGTCAGGCAATTTTCCAGATCGACCTCGCCAAGCGATTTGCTCTTGCCGTAGAGGTCCGCAGCGTTGGACACATCCGTTTCGGTATAGCCGCCCTTTACCCCGTCAAAAACACAATCGGTGCTGACAGTAATGAACCGGAAACCATATTTCGGGGTTAACGCTGCGATCCGATGCGGGAAGATCGCGTTGGTCATAAGTGTTTTGATGACGTCCTTTGATGTGGGCATCTGCTTGATCACACCCACAGCATTAATGACCACATCCGGGCGTACCGATCGGATCACGGACTCAACCGATGCCGCGTCTTCGACATCGACATTCTCGGCGATCCGATCGTTGCTGAAAAAACCATACCTCGAGATAGTCGAATGATCGCCGCGAATGGTCCCCCAGGTTTCAAACTTCGGTGATAACCGTTGGATCAGCTTGTGGCCAAGCATACCGGTCGCTCCGAAAACGAGAATTCTCATAATGTACCTTCTTGATCACTTCGTTCAAGTAAATTACACAATCACAATATATTAAACTCAAATACCTGAAGTAAATGTTTAATGCCCGGACCTAACCTGAACGGCGTAAAGACAACCGGTCGAGCAGGCCGCGATAGTATGCGGCAAATTGAGATGAGATCGTTTCGGGATCAAACCTCCTGACGTTTCTCTCACCCTGCGCAATGATCCCTTCGCGCAAGTCCGCGTTTTCGATGATCGAGATCACCCCTTTACGGATGCTTTCCGCATCCGACGGGTCAACGAGTATCGCCCCTTCGCCGGCCACCTCTTTCATCGGGCTCAGATCACTGGTCACCACCGGTGTCTCCATACGCTGGGCCTCGATAATAGGCAGTCCAAAGCCCTCGTAAGTCGAACAAAATACGAGCAGATCGGCATTATGATATTCATCGGCCATTTCATCGTCATTCAAGCCGGTCGTATTTTCGAATTCCACGCCATGCCTGCTGAGACATTCGATCTGATGTTCGGTCATCGGCCCAATGACGCGGAGTTTGCAGGAGAGACCGGAAAGTGCCTCGGCCACCCTGGGTATGTTCTTGTTATCCATGGTGCCTACCTGCAAAATGGTGGGGCGTGAGCCGTTAAACTGCCGCTTTGGCCTCGGCTGAAGGTGGTCACCCAATGGATTTTCGATCACCGTGATCTTGGTTTCGTCAACATTCGTGTGGCGCAGTATCTCGTCCTTTGTAAACTGCGAGATCACGGTCACGTTTTCGAGCCTTTCCATTGGCCAATCAAGCAGCAGCTTTTTCAGCGCCCATCGACGAATACCATGCCTTGTATATAGAAACGCAATATCATGTATCGTCAGCACGGTGCGTGTCGGCGGCAGAAGCATCGCGATGTAATGGATATGACCCGTGATGTGAAAGATATCGGACGCCTTCGGCCGGAAAAGCAGTAAATTCTTGATGATGCTCAGTAGGTCGTTCGAAAACGGCACCTGTTGGAATTCCGATTCAAACTCCCCGCTGTCGAGGCCGCGAGCGATCTGTCTGAAGACATTCTCAAGACTGACGAAGTGTGATCGCTTTCGTTCGATAAATAGGATGCGGGTCGTCATATGCTCGCCTGGTCAACGGTCATTTTCGCGATGCCGTGTATACCGACAGCACCTCATCGCCTGAAACGACCGCAGTACCGATCTGTCCGACCGCGATACCCGCTGCGATGTTTGCAAGATCAGCCGAATCGGCGAATGTATTGCCGCTGGCTGCCGCCACGGCAAACGTTGCGATAACGGTATCTCCGGCCCCCGTTACATCGTAGACCTTGCGGGCAACGGCATTCATATGGGTGCTGGGGCCGTTTGCCTCGAACAATGTCATCCCGTTTGCCCCCTCAGTGATCAGTGAAGCCGCAAGATCAAGTTCCGAAAGCAACCTCCGTCCGGCGCTTGAAACCAATCCCGGATCGTCAATACTCAGCCCGCAGGCATCGGCCGCTTCGTGAATATTCGGGGTCACCATAGTTGCACCACGGTATTTCGAATATTCCTTACCTTTTGGGTCGACGAATACCATCTTCCCCTGAGTTCCCGCGGCAGCGATCAGGCCGCTGAGAATCTGATCCGTCAGAAGACCCTTGGCGTAATCTGAGACGACAATGGCGTCTACAGACCCGATCAGGCCGAGCACCTGCTCGAGCACGGCTGTTTCATCAGCACCGGTGATCGGTTCGGTATTCTCATGATCCAGCCGTGTAACTTGCTGATCATGAGCGATGATCCGTGTCTTGACCGTGGTCGGCCGCGAATTGACGGCGATCACTCTAAGGTCGACATTTTCAACCTCTTCAAGCACGTTCCGCAGAGACTCGCCTTCGGCATCAGCGCCGGTAATGCCGACGAGTACCGCGGTGCCGCCTAATCCCGCGATGTTGGCGGCCACATTAGCGGCACCGCCCACCGCGACACTAGTTCGCCGGAGTTTGACTATCGGTACCGGAGCTTCAGGTGAGATACGGTCGACCGATCCCCACCAGTAACGATCAAGCATCAGATCGCCGATCACCAAGATCTTTACATTTCGCAGATGCAAAACTACTCTCCCGCCAACATTTTGTCGGCAAATTTTATATCGATCGCCTCGCACCAAATATGTGCGATGGTGATATGGGCTTCCTGGATCCGTGCCGTCCGCGTCGATGGGACAAGCACGCAATGGTCCGAAAGGCCGGCGAGCTTTTTCCCGTTTTTTCCGGTCAAGCCGATGATCTTGCAGCCGCGGCTGCGGGCCGCCATAACGGCGGCGATCACGTTGGGCGAATTTCCGCTAGTTGTGATGGCGATAAGACAATCGCCTTTGGCCGCCAGAGCGTCAACCTGTCTGGAAAAAACTGTGTCAAATCCGTAATCATTCGAGATCGCCGTCAATGCCGACGTGTCGGTCGTCAGGGCGATCGATGGCAAAGCCCGACGCTCGGTCTCGTAACGCCCGACAAATTCGGCGGCGATATGCTGTGCATCAGCTGCACTTCCACCGTTTCCGCAGATCAGAACCTTGTTCCCGGCCGAAAAAGTTTCGAATAGTAGCTCCGAGCATTCGCGTATCACTTCGATCTGCGTCCGACAAATATCCTCGAACAGGGCCTGATGTTCGAGTAGCGAAACGGAAATGTGGTCACTCTTTTCGCTCGTTGCGTCAACCGTTTGGCCGCTTCGTATTGACTCAACGATCGAGCTTGATGAGTGGCCGTCTACAAGCGGCAGCGAATGCACTTCCCCGCCATTTGCAATGACAATGTCTGCCCCAACGATCTCGCCGGGGGCCCAATCACCGCCTTTCACAAGTACATCGGGCATCAGTTGCCCGATGATCTCGGCAGGTGTCGGTTCGTCAAAAATTACGACCTCATCGACCGAGTCTAGAGCGAGAAGCACGGTGCGGCGGGATTCCTGATCCATGAATGGCCTGCCATCGCCCTTGATCCTCCGAACCGAACTGTCACTGTTGATCCCGACAATGAGCTTATCGCCAAATGCCTTGGCTCGACGCAATAGGTCGATGTGGCCCGGGTGAATGATGTCAAAGCATCCGTTGGTAAAGACAACTTTCGGCATAGCTAAAGATCAACCGGCGAACTAATACAGATCCGCCTCTTCTTTTTTGAAGATCAATACTGCCCCCTCGACACCGTGTTTGCTGAATCGGACCTGCACTTTATGACATCCGTGGGTCTGCAGTATCAGCATCAGGCGATTCAGATCATAAAGATACATCGGGATCAGGGGCTCTTTACGCTTACCCATCAATAGGCTTCGAATCTTATATACCAGCGGCAGGTCGCGGTATGCCCAGAATCGAATTTTTTGGGCCGCGGTCGAGACCGTATTTGCGTATTCGACGTGGAGCACGCCAATGCCGCCAACTTCGAGCATTTCGACCAACCGCTTGAAAATATGTTCGCCCTTTTTGGGGTTGATATGTTGGAAAACTACAAACGAATGGACCAGATCGAACTTGCCCGGGACCTTTGAAAGGTCGTCATCACCCTTGATGAACGTCGCATTTTCGATGCCGAATTCCGCGGCGTTCTTTTGTGCCAGAGCGAGCATTCCGGTCGAAATATCGACGCCCACAGCCTCTTTGCTCCGTTTGGCGATCGGTAAGGTGATCCGGGCGACTCCGCATCCGAAATCGAGTGCCCGTTCGGGGCGAAATCCGGGTATGAAATTCCCTTCGATCTCATCCCAAATACGGGCCACATAGTCCTCGCCGCTCTTGAAGAAAACGCCCAAGGCATTTTCATCGAGGTTATCAGAGCGCATTTCCGCGATAGTATTAACCCCAAAATATGGGTCATTCTCGCCAAAATATTCCCAAACGCTTTCGTTATCGTTCATGATGCTCTGCTCTTTCTGATCTGCCTGGCGATCAGATTTACCAAAAATAGACTTACCGCAAGAATGAACACCGTCCTGACGATCGACGGAAAGATCGTCGCGTAAAACGCCTCGTACGAAACAAGTGTCAACAGCGGAAAATACGCGACCTTTTTCCAAAGGGCCGGATGCGGCGTATCGATCAAACCGGCGTGGATGACACGCAAATAGATCCCGAGCAAGAGCATCCCGAGCGGTACGCCGATCGGCCCGAAATTTCTGACAAGGTCACCGAAAGGCGAGATCGCAAAGGAGTTCTCGCCGTAGTTGAAATACAGGTCACTGTAGGCCCGGGCGTCGGAGGTCGGCGGCTTATCGTTCCAGATGAATCGCGGAATGAACGACGTCAATGTGTCGTTGATGATGTTGTTTTCGAGACCGTAGCTTTCCTCATATGGGGCAAGACGCTCGTAATTTGCCACCACGACAGCAAGCGAACTGAGGTTCTCGACGCGGTCGGCAAGTGCCTGGGCACTGTTTTTGACGAGAGTCTCAGGGTCCTCGTTAGAGAGGTAGTCTATGGTCGCACCGATCTGCCCAACGTAATCGCCGGCGTCCATTCGAGCTTCTGAGCCCTTGATATTTCTAAACGACGTACCGTAGGTTACGCCGATCGCCACCGCAAGCAGCAGAATGACGCCGAGTGCGGCGGTGTACTGCCATTTCAATTTCCTTCCGGAATATTGAAATGCCATCGCGATCGGAAAGATACTGATCAGAAGACTGCTGCGGCTACCGAGAAGTGCCATTCGAAGCGGCAGCATGAGGAGCAATAGGGCAAAAACGATGTAATAGATGCCGCGTTTTTCTTTCGTGGTGAAAACTGCAAGCCAGAGAAGCATCGTTCCTTCTGAAAGCAAGGTCAGCAGGAAATACAGCGATGCGTCGAAAATACCGACTTCGGTCAGTCGCTGGAATCCCATGATCCCCTGAACAAATCCAACAAGGTTGACACCGATGCCCGCAAAGAGGAGCAATATACCGGGGATCCAAACCTGATTTGGTTCCCAATCCCACTTTGGCAAACGAGGTTCACATTTTTCGGCAATATATCGACCGATCGGCAAGGCAAAGCCAATCGTCAACCCAATGAATCCAACGCCAACATATACCAAACTAAGCGGAAGCTGGCTCTTGGGGTCGTCGATAAACGACATAAAGAAGGGATTGACCCAGTCGAACGCAATGATCACGCCTCCGATCACGAAGGCCGGAAAAACGTAGGACCAAGCCGCGAAGATCAACGGATGAAAAGGGTCAAATTTGCCCTTATAGGTCAGCCAGGCGGTAGGAGCCAGTACGGCGATTCCGGCGAATATGATCCAGGGAACGAGGTAAAACCCCTTGATCGCATCGCCAAGTCCATTCTCGTACCAAACAAAGGTGACAAGCAAAGATAAAGCAACGCCCCAGATCAACAAGATCGGGATAAGCTTGTTGCCCCTGCCGGACGGCTGAAGCCTAATGTTGTCTAATCTCTGCGATGACATTATTCTGACCTTTTGCGGGCCACAACTATCCGGCCCGAATCACCCTTGTCTCCCTTGAGGAAGATCCCGAGAAACTTTGAGACAAAAACCGTTAATTTCATTTTGAGGTTGGTCCCTTCCGCGATAGCCTGCGGCGTAAATATCTCCTCGACCGTTTCGAAACCGGCTTCGTCAAGTATCATATCAAGCTTCCACTTAAAGATGGGAGTGATATGGGCCGGCCTGACGGTCTCATAAGCACCAAAGGCGTTAAGCCGTCCGGTGTAAAGAAATATCAGACGCGAGTGGACCGCCTCAACATTGGGCGTAGTAACGAACAAGAGACCACCCGGCTTGACCAGTTTGGCACATTCGCGAACAAATCTGAATGGATTCTCCAGATGTTCGATGATCTCGATCGCGACAACCGCGTCAATCGCCCCACTACCGGAACGGACAGCCTCGGCAAACTCACTGTCGAGGTCGATAACCCTGTGGTCGATGGACGGGACTTTCCAGTGGTCAGCCGAGGCATCAACGGCAATAACCTCGTGTCCGAGGTCGCGCAATTTGACCGAAAACGCTCCCTCGCCTGCGGCCAGATCGGCGATGTGTGCCGTGGCGGGCAAATACTGCTCGATCAGGGAATAGACGGCCTCGTGCGTGCCGGGGGCGGCCATAGAGGCCGGCAACGGCAGCGTTTCGGCTGTTAAATTTGCAGCGGCCGATCTCATATTTAACTAGAACTCTCCTCACCGCCAAGCCGGCAGACGGCTATAACCCCATCACTAAGCTGCGGCGATATCTTTACCGCCAGGTCGTTTACCATATTGTAATACCAAGGCTGGAACGGTCGGTGATCGGTTCCGATATCATAAAAGCAAAACTCTGAGACTGTCATTCCGGCTCGTTCGACTAGCAATTTAAGTGTTTTGTACGAATAATACGCGACGTGGTCAGGGTGAACCGGCTCATTCAACCCGCCTTTGCCGCGAAGGCCGTAAATGGCAAACCGCAGTGCCGAATAGGCATTTATCGTCGTGATAACGAGCTGGGTATCGGCGTTCATAAACCGCTGGATCCCCCTGAGGAACAATCCGGGATTATTCAAATGCTCGATCATCTCACCTGCCACGATCACCTCGAACTTTTCGTCGATTTCGACGGCGTCCAAATTCTCGAGATCGGCACGATAAAGGCCGGTAGTGCCGGCGGCGGCCAATACATCAAGGCCTTCCTGATCGAAATCAAAGCCGTAAAGTGAACTTGCTGACCCTGCGAGCTCAAAATGAAGCAGCATCTTCTTATCGATCGCATCCTGTGTGTACGGCCAGTTGGTACAACCCAAATGGAGCACCATTTTCCCGGCGCACGCCCTTTTTATGAATTCTACTCGCTGTACCAGATCCATAAGTGTCTGCAAATACTATCGTCCGATCAATCGCTTGACTAGCAGTTTCTCATCCACGGTGACAAAATCCAAAAACCAGAGCACCATACAATAAGCAATCCCGCCCAGCCCGACCGAAAGGAATAGTGAAGGCCAATTCGATGGAAGCAGTAACGCGGCACCGTATTCGATTGACCCCGCTATCGCCGCAGCAAGCAAGAGTGACGACGCCAGCCGCATCCAAAAACGTGCCTGAACCTCCGCGAAAAACCACCTTTCGACATAAAAGACCGAAAGAAAGACCAGGCCGAACCCAATCAAACGGGCAGCCGCGACTCCGACTGCGCCGTACGTCCCGATAAATATCATCATCAACGATACGCCGATCGTCGTGCTGACCGCTATCGTCATTGCATTAAACTTGGGGTGGCCCAAGCCTTCAGTGATCTGCCAAGCGATCGATAGGATCGAAATCAGGCCAAAGCACCCCATCTGCAGGATCAGGATCGTCGAAGAACGCTCCGCAAAATCCCTTCCCATCCAAAGCCCAAGAAAATGACTGCTCTGAACGGCGGCGCTTGCGACCATAAATACGACGATGAAGCTGATCGCTTTGGTCGCCTTGAGGTAAAGCCCCAAAAGCTTTTCCTTTTCGTCCTTCAATTCGCTGGCCAGCGGAAATATCACCAGCGCAAGGCTCGAAATAAAAGCCTGCAGCTGCATCGCGAGTGCCATTGGGACGACGTAGTGGGTCAGTTCGTCAGCCCCGAGGCGCTGAGTGATCCAACCACGTTCGAACAAAAGCAATATGTTCGCAAACAGCTGATATAAGATCGTCCATGTACTGTACCCGACGACCATTTTCAACGTTGAACGTGAAAAACGAAACCCGACGCTGAATTCAGGCAATACCCTCTTGGCAATGAAGGTGAGGACCCCGCAAAACACGATCAGGACGCCAAGATTCCAGTACAGGAGAGAGGTCAATCCAAATCCAAGATACGCAAGTATCAAATTTCCGACGATCAGAGAGAAACTGCTTGCGGTGGTGACCTTCGAATAAATATCAAAACGCTGTACACCCTGAATGACCGAACTCAATACCTGATTGAGCATCGACATAAAGATGATCGCCGACGCGACGTAAAACGCCAGTACGCTTCGATCGCGGGCATCGGCTTCGATGCGAAAAACTGAATGTACCAACCAGTTTGCGAGGCCGCAGATGACGACCATCGCAAATACGCCAAAGACGATATTCAGAAAAAAGCTGGCCGATATGACATCCCTTATCTTTTCACTTTCGCCGGTGGCACGGTATTCGGCAATGTATTTGGTGATAGGCCGCCCGAGGCTGAATGTGAACGAGTAGCCGATAAACCCAAGAACGAGAGCATAGATCCCGTAGTCGTTGTTACCAAGCGAGCGAACGATGATCGGGGTCGCGACAAAACTGAGCCCGAGCGGCAAAAGCCAGGTCATCGAACCGTAGATCACGTTTCGGATGACACTGCCTGCGTTCTGTCGCTTGATCTCAGTGCTCATTTCCCTTCCAACGACCGTTTGTAGCTATCGATCACCTTTCCGGCAACGACGCGTTCGTCAAAGTTCTCCAGTACGAATTTACGGCCGTTTCTGGCCAATTTTTCACGAAGCTCGGGATCACGCTTCAATCGCAGGATCGAATCCGCAAGTCCTTCGCTATCGCCCGCGTTGATCAGGATGCCCGTTTCCATATCCTTTATCGCTTCGGGGATGGCGTAAACACGCGTCGAAATACTTGGAATGTTCAGGGCCATCGCCTCCAACAAGGCGATCGGCAGTCCCTCGACGTAACTGGGCAGCGTAAATACGTCGGCCACGCGGAAGAACCGAAGTACATCCTCACGGGCCTTGCCGACACTGTCTGACAGCACGATGTTCAGGCTATTTCCCAGCCCGTATTCAACTATCCGTGCGTTTTCAGCTTCGTCGGGAAGCTTTGGCGTCAGCCAAACAAACGCCACATCGGGGTCTTTGTCGATGACCTGTTTTGCGGCATCGAGGAACACCCAGCGGCCCTTTCGGTCGATAAACTGGCCGACGCACAGTACGATGAAGTTGTCAGGATCAATACCGTGCCGCATTCTGGTTTCGGATCGAACAAACTCGCTTTCCAGTGCCGCGTCGATCTCAGTCGGATCGATCGCTGTGTGAGCAACGATCATCTTTTCCCAAAAATCATCTCGGACCCATCCGCTCAATTTGTCCTTGGTATCTTGATTTGACGGGATGATGTGAAACCCGGGCAAGCCGGAGACAAACTTGAGCCGAAGCCGCCAGAGCATTTCCCGCAGTTTCGACGAGCGAGGCATAAAATTATGCATCGTTACAAAGACATGAGCTCGCCGCATGGCGAGGGCGGTCAGCAGCAGCCACGATTGCCAGGGAGCGGTTTCGATGTGCAGGATCGAGTTTTTGAGATCGAACCGCATCAAGTACTTTAAGCTGACTGCCTCGGCGTAGATCCGCCGCCACTGGCGACGGATCTTGTCGATCAAGCCGGGAGCCTCCGAAACCTGAATTGCCACGTCCAAAAACTCATACCGGATACCGAGATCGTCCAGGAAATAGAGTATCGTCGGCATCGATCCTCGGGGCAGAACGACGAGAATGTCCCAGTCCGCCCTGGCTGCCTTCATGATCGCAAGCAGAAAAATCTGAGCTCCGCCCCATTCGACGTAGTTCCACAGAAATATGAGCTGAGTTCTGGGCTTAGTCATCTAAAACGGCGGCCGCAAAGGTCTCGGCAAGGGGCGGTTCGTCCTGAGCCATTGCCCACGAACCTTCGGCGTTCTTACCGATAAAGAGCCGAAAAAAGAAAATGGGCAACGCCAAAAGCCCAAAAAGAGCGTTTGGAGCACCGGCCATCGTCATATTGAATCGCCGCTTAAGGCTGTACGGGCCGGTCGACTTAAAAAACAAATGATTCAATTTTGCCGATAGGGTCATTCCCCGAAAGCCGCTGACCTCATCATTCGGTTTACAGAACACCCTCGCCCTCGGTTCGATGAGTAATTTCCATCCCATCCGGCGCATTCGCGGGGTATACTCGGCATCCCCGTACTGCGGAAATTTCGCTACGTTCATCAGTCCAGCTTCGCGGACCGCACGGGCCGGATAGAGTACGCAATTACCGACCACGATCTCGACCTCCCACGGTTTTTCGGGGACGGTCCAGACCGTTTGCTTGAACCAGTGACGATATCCGCCGAATTTAAGCTGCCATCGCGGCGAAACCTGAAAAATGCGGTGCGGGACATCCCATGTGCAAAGGAGCGAACCGACGACCGAGCCAGGATGACGTTCGGCGCATTCGACCATCAGGCGGATGCACTTTTCATCGAAAACCTGATCGTTATTGATCGCTAGGATATAGTCCGGCTCGTGGCGAAGGGCCGATTCGAGCCCGAGATTAGTTCCGCCTGTGTACCAGAGCGTGCCATCGCCCCTGACTATCTCAACGTCCGGAAACGCCTCGGTCACTCTTTCAGCCGTCCCGTCCGTCGACCCGTCGTCAACAATGATAATGTGAGCGTCTATCCCTGAAAGGTCAGAATTCGCGATACTGCGAAGGCACCTCAAGGTGTCCTCGCAGCGATTGAATACCGGTGAGATGATCTCGACCCTTACGTTGCCCATCATTCAACTAAAAATGCGACCCGGGCCCCCGCATTTCGGCACAGTCGGCATCGGCCATGATCTTAACAAGCTGCTCAAAGCCGGTTTGCGGTGTCCATCCAAAGGTTTGCCTGGCCTTTGACGCATCGCCGATCAGGAGATCCACTTCGGTCGGTCGAAGATACGATTCGCTTAGTCCCACCAAAACGTCGCCGACATTGATATTAAATTTGTCTGAGCCGATCTGCCGGGCCATTTTTTCCGCGTCCAAACTGAGAACTACTCCCTTTTCATTTGCTCCGGTTCCGGTCCAACCGATCTCGACCCCAACGCACGAAAACGCAACTTCTACAAATTCGCGAACGGAATGGGTTTCACCGGTCGCAAGAACGAAATCATCGGCAACATCCTGTTGGAGTATCTGCCACATTCCCATGCAATACTCCGGGGCAAATCCCCAGTCACGTTTTGCTTCCAGATTTCCAAGCACCAGCCGCTCACTCTGACCTGAGATGATACGTGAGATCTCACGGGTTATCTTCTTGGTAACAAATGTGTTGCCGCGTCGTGGAGATTCGTGATTGAACAGGATCCCGTTGCTTGCATAGATGTCGTACGCCTCACGATAATTGACGATCGTCCAGTATGCGAAAAGCTTGGCGACGCCGTATGGCGACCTGGGATAGAACGGCGTGGTTTCGCGCTGCGGTACTTCCTGGACCTTTCCAAACAACTCCGAGGTCGACGCTTGATAGAACTTGACCCGCCGGAGCCCGGTTTCCCGAATGGCATCGAGGAATCTAAGTGTCCCGAGTGCGTCCACCTGGGCGGTGTAGTCCGGAACGTCGAATGAAACCTTAACGTGACTTTGAGCAGCGAGATTGTATATCTCGTCAGGTTCTATCTTTTCAAGCAGCCGATTCAAGCTGCTCGGATCAATAAGGTCGCCATAATGCAGAAATAGAGTCTTATTCAGTATCTCCGGATTCCGATATAAGTGATCGATCCGGGCCGTATTGAACGAACTGGATTTTCGGATGATACCGTGAACCTCATAGCCCTTCTCAAGCAGAATCTCTGTTAGATAGCTGCCGTCCTGACCGGTAATACCTGTGATAAGTGCTTTCTTCATTTGATTTTAGCCTTGCGAAGCCGCCGGTTTCGCGATATTGTCCAGAAACCACGAATAGGCGAGTTTCAGACCTGCGTCGATCTCAGTCTTGCGCTTCCAACCCAGGCCTTCGATACGGCTGACGTCCATTAGCTTTCGCGGGGTCCCGTCGGGCTTAGAGGTGTCGAATTTGATCGAACCTTGAAATCCGATCACGGCCCGGATCTTTTCTGCCAACTCACCTATCGTAATATCTTCGCCCGACCCGACATTTAAGTGCGAGATCCCCTTTTCATAAAGCCCGACAGCGTCCACGTTCTCCATCATGAAAACGACGGCTTCAGCGAGGTCATCAACGTACAGGAACTCACGTCGCGGGCCGCCAGTACCCCACACAGTTACGGCATTTGCATTCAACGTCTTGGCCTCGTGAAACTTTCTTATCAAAGCCGGGATCACGTGTGACGTATTCAGGTCGAAGTTGTCTCGTTCCCCATATAGATTGGTCGGCATTGCGGAAATAAAATTACAGCCATACTGACGATAATAGCTCTCACACAATTTGATGCCGGCGATCTTCGCGATCGCGTATGGTTCATTGGTAAATTCCAGCGGGCCCGTCAACAATGCCTCTTCGGGCATCGGCTGTGCGGCCATTTTCGGGTAAATACAGGAACTCCCGAGAAAGATCAACTTCTCGGCACCGTGACGAAACGCCGAGTTGATGACGTTTGCCTCGATCATCAGGTTGTTGTAGATAAACTCGCCGCGAAACGTATTATTCGCGAGTATGCCGCCGACTTTAGCCGCTGCGAGGACCACGATCTGGGGCCTCTCGCGAAAAAAATACTGATCGACGGCGGACTGATCCACAAGGTCAAGTTCAGATGACCGTGTCTTGAGGATACGTTCATATCCGCGGCGGCTAAGCTCGCGGCAGACCGCACTTCCGACCATCCCGGTCGATCCCGCGACATAGATCTTTTTTTCCAAGATGCTCATCTATATCAAAAGCCGGGCCAATGCAGAACACTGTCCCGACCGTTCCTAGTCACCGATCTCCCGACCCGTAGGGCGGGCCACTTCAATTTACTAAATTGTGCTGATCGATATCAGATCAATTCGCCATCACCGACGTCAACTCGCCCTTAGCGATAAGATCTGCTCGTACTTGGTCTTCGATCCACTGATATGTGATCGTCAGTCCGTCCTCAAGCGAAAGCTGTGGTTCCCATCCGAGTACCTCGCGGAGCAAGGTGTTGTCCGAATTGCGGCCTCGCACGCCCTGCGGGCCATCGACGTGCTTCTTCGATATCTGAATGCCTGCTATACGGGCAACGATATCGGCAAGTTCGTTGATCGACACCATCCGGTCCTGGCCAAGATTCAGTGGTTCATGATGATCCGAGCGCATCAGCCGGTAAATACCCTCGACACAGTCGGCAATGTAACAGAACGAACGCGTTTGTTCACCGTCGCCCCAAATTTCGATCGTGTGATCGCCGAGCAGTTTGGCCCGTGCTATCTTGCGGCAAATTGCCGCCGGAACCTTTTCACGGCCACCGTCCCATGTGCCTTCTTCGCCAAAAATATTATGAAATCGGACGGTCCTGGTCTCGATCCCGTAATCTTCGCGATAGTGCATACAGAGCCGTTCGGAGATCAACTTTTCCCAGCCGTAGGCATCCTGTGGATACGCCGGGTACACATCTGACTCTTTCAGCGGCACAACATTGGCGTCTACTTGCAGGTGTTCAGGATAGACGCATGCAGAACTTGTGTAAAGATATCTCGAGGCTCCGTTTTCGCGCGCGGCCTCAAGCGTGTGCAGATTGATCAGCGAATTGTTGTAGAGGATCTGAGCATGATGGGCTGAAATGAAGCCCATACCACCCATGTCGGCCGCGAGGGCGTAAACCTCGTCTATCCCCTCGGTAGCCGCGAGGCAGTTTTCCCAACGCCGCAGATCGAGGTCAAGAAATTCGTCAGCGTCGGTATCGGCAAACTCGGGACGCTTGATGTCGACCCCCCTGACCCAGTAACCCTTACCTCTAAGATATTTCACCAAATGGCTGCCAATGAACCCGCCGGCGCCGGTGACCAATACTCTCGTTTTGTCGCTCATTAGTTGAATCAGACGTAAGACCGCCTTTACGCGTCGTCGCCCGTACCTTCCGTATTCGAACGGTAGTAGCTCTGGTAATAGTAATAGTTATCCTGCGACCTTAAATTTGCGTTATTAAGCACGACGCCAAATATCTTTGCCCCGATATCGTTCAGCAATTGCCTCGAACGGCGGATCACCTGTCTTGAACTCTTGCCGGCATGTACGACGAGAATCACGCCATCCACCATTGAGGCGATCAGCACGCCGTCTGTGAATGAGGCGATCGGCGGCGAATCGATAACAACGTGAGTGAATTCCTTCGAAAGGAATTTCAAAAGGTCAGACATCTGATCAGAACCGATCAATTCGGCCGGATTCGGCGGGATCGGCCCCGAGGTCAGAAGATGGAGCTTGGTGTTTGGATCTTGTTTGATAACCGCCAGTGTCTCGGCGTCGCTAAGCTCGCTCGAAAGCAAGGTACTTAAGCCTTCCCCGTTCCCTATATTGAAAACCGCGTGCAATCGCGGCCGACGCATATCGGCGTCGATGATCAGCACCTTGGCACCGGTTTGGGCAAGGCTGATCGCCGTATTGGTCGCCGTCGTGGTCTTGCCC
The DNA here is from genome assembly GCA_937941715.1 of uncultured Chloracidobacterium sp. Taxonomy (GTDB): domain Bacteria; phylum Acidobacteriota; class Blastocatellia; order Pyrinomonadales; family Pyrinomonadaceae; genus OLB17. The sequence goes on from CALDGX010000063.1 coordinate 22,037, forward strand.
TCCGAAGGCAGACTGGACGTAATAAGCAGCGATTTAGGAGCGTGGCCGGCCGTTGACAGCAAGATCGATGTTCTCAACTGTCGGTACGCCTCGGCCAATGCCGAGCGTGAGTCCGCATAAATGAGTAGTTCGGAGTTTGCCCTTTCCTGTTCCGCCTCTTCGGCCCCTACCAGAGCCAGACGCCGCTTCGGCATCGCTTCGAAGGTCGGTATCGCCGCAAGCGCGGGCAACTGGAGATAATTTTCGATCTCTTCGGTACTTCGAATGGTGTCATCCAGATACTCGAGGAATAACGCAAGCCCCATCCCAAACAAAGTGGAAAGAAAGAGCGCGGCCGCGACCGTCGTTAAACGGCGGGGCGAAACCGGAATGTCCGGCGGGATGGCTATCTCGGTCACGCTGATGTTGTTGTCGGTACCCTGTGCGGCCACGTCGTTGCCGCTCATCTGTTTTCGCAGATTTTCGAGAAATCCTTTATTCGTATCGATCGTCTGCTGCAGTATCTTTATGCTGACGGCGCCCTGATTTTGTCCCTGAGCTTCGTTATACTGCTTGTTAAAATCAGTCCGGATCTTGTTTTCCCGATCCTGAGCACGAAGGTACGTGGTCTTGAGATTTTCGAGTATCGTTTTAGTGGTCCGCTGACGGAAAGCGTCGAGGTCGTTACGGAAACGGCCAAGCAGTTTATCTATCGAGTCCTCATAGCTTTTGATCTGGACGTCGATCTCCTTGATCTCCGCTGCGCCTTCTTGATATTCCTGCAAACGCAATTCACGTGTCTGCCTGAGATCAGCGATCTTTTTCTGAAGATCAGATTGCTGGAGCCGAATAGTATTTTCCTGCTCGGTAATGAACCGGGCCATTTCCTGCTCGGCCAACGCCTTGATGCGCTCGGGATTGTTGCTGACCGTAACGTAGTTCGCCTCAGCGTTCTTTCGCTCGTTCTCAGCGTCTAGAAGTTGTTTATTGAGGCCTGACAGCCGATCGAGTACAAGAGTGGTTTCGCCATCGGTTTTGAGAATGCCCTCTTGCTGCGTCATCTGGACGAGCTTTTCCTCGTCAGCTTTAATGTCAGATTGAAGGTTGGCGATCCTTTCCTGTAGAAAATCGTTTGTCTTTCGGCTTGTTCCGGAACGCTTTTCCTGATTTTGATTAGTGAAGGTCTCCGCAATAGCATTTACCACGAACGCTGCGAGTTCCGGGTTGGTGCCGCGAAACGAGATCTCGATCAAACGAGTATCTTTGACCGTCGCACGGGCCTCACGCACTGGTTCGACACCGAGATTCTTCCGGACTAACTCGACGTAGGGCGTCAACCGGACAGCCTCGGCTATTTCGTCGGAGGTTGCCAAAGTTGAGTTTGCGGCTAGTTCCGGAGTTCCCGAATCCTTTTTCGTATCATCACTTGCCAACCCAACCGAACGAAGCAATGACCGCCATGGTGATACGGAACCGTCATTTTTTGCTTGCTGAAATTCTTTGTTGGCGTCGAGATTATGCTCCTTGATAACACGCCGCAACAGACCCTCACTGCCAAGCAACTGTAGCTGCGTATTAAAGTAGGAGGGGTCGCTTGTAGTCATCGGACGAGCCCTGTCCGCCGTCACAAGATCGGGATTGGTCTGCTCCATATCCACCTGAACCACTGCACGCGCCTGGTAAATATTGGGCTTTCGAGCCATATAAATGGCCGTCAGGGTGGTGATAAGAACGGTAATGCCGATGATCAGCCACAATCGCTTTCGGATCGCGCGCCAATAGTCCATCAACTGGAAACCCTCTGATCCGCCGCTATCACGATAAGCCGGATAACGGCCCGCAGGCGCGATCGGTGCTTCGAACGGCCGTTCGAGGTCGGTAGCTTCGCCTGTCGGTGTCTTCATTATCCCGCGTGGTTCTTTCATATATTTATTAGGGGACCGGAATTCCCCTCGACAAGATGGTCGGCAGACCGTTTGTAAACGTGGTCACAACTCCGTTAAGGATCGCTTTGGTACTGTCTTTCGAGACTGCAACAATATCGTTTGGCTCGAGATATGGGTCCGACGCCCGTCCCTTATCGATCTCAGACAAATTGAAGATAAGTTCCTTTCGTTCAATACTGTCCGGGATCTGACGCAGTACGCGCACGACGTTCTTGTCAGTTGCAGGTTTCAAGCCCTGCGACGAGGAGATCGCTTGGCGCAATGTAATAGGTTCGCGGAACTTGACCTCGCCGGGCTTTATCACGTTTCCGTAAACATAGACCATATCCGCGTCAAGCACAGAAACGACATCGCCGGGCTGCATCCAGAGCATTCGTTTGCCCTCTTGTATCTCGCGCATCTTAAAGCCGAGCACTGTCACATCGTCGCTTACGGCCGAATCCGGCAATCGGCAATTGGATGTGCTGCCCGTTCGGGCGACCATCACGCGGGTGCCTGACTCTTTGTTCGGGCCGCCTGCGAGAGCTATCAATTCGAGAAGGTGGACGCGTTTGCTGACAAAGTACTTCCCGGGCTTCTCAACCGCCCCAATAACCGACATCGCCTGTGATTTTTGTTCACGAACGATAACATTTACCTGGGGATTCTTCAGGTATTTGACCTTGTATGCATTTTCGATATCCCGAGCCAATTCTCGCTCCGTCTTACAGACGGCAACGATCGGATCATCAAGCCGGAAAAGGTAGATCATCCCGTTCGGATTGACCGTGGCCTCGATGCCGAGCTCGGGATGACGAAAAACCTGGATATTGAGCACGTCCTGATATCCGATTCGGTACCGGTCGTCACGGGCCTCGGCCGCCGCCGCCGCAACCGTTGTCTGGGTCGCCGTCGTTTGAGCGAACGCACCGGTCGCGACGACCGATATCAAGAGGATCGAAATGAACAAATATTTATGCAACATGATGTCTGCCTTCCAAAATACTGCTGTAGAAAGGCGTTACAGGCTAAAGCGTTGAGCAAACCGCACAAGTACCTAATATTTTTGCGGATACCACGCCATAATGCAAACGCAAATAGTACCAAAAAACAGGACGCTTGGAAACAATCGTTTTGATTTTCAGGGGCTTTTCGATAAACTTTGACTCTTATTCACCATGGAAAATGCGACGCCGATGCTCCGGCAATATCTGGATATCAAAAAACTCTATCCGGGAACGATCCTGTTCTTTCGGCTCGGCGATTTCTATGAAATGTTCAATGAGGATGCGATACTCGCTTCCCGTGAACTCGAGATCACATTAACGGCACGTCAAAAGGACTCGCCGAACCCTATCCCGATGTGCGGCGTGCCTCATCACGCGGCTTCAAACTACATTGCCCGCCTGGTCCGACGCGGATATCGTGTCGCGATCTGTGACCAGACCGAAGAGGCCGGCAAGGGCGTTAAACTCGTAAAACGCGAGGTGGTCCGCATAATTACGCCCGGAACGGCAATTGACCCGCAGCTTGTCGAGTCAAAAGAGGCAGTTTACCTCGCCGCTGTCTGCGGCCGCGGCGACACTTATGCCGCAGCGTTCCTCGAGCTATCGGCCGGACAATTTTCGGTCACGCAGTCCGTATCCTCGGACGCCTGGCAGAAGATCTGCGACGAAGTCACATCTTTCGCGCCACGCGAGATCATATTTCCGACATCGATGGCAGGCGACGTTACGGCGTCGTTCGGAGCGGAATCCGATAATTCCTTGTTCTCAGATGAGCGTTCGAGGTCGACGGGTGGCTCACAATTTGCACTAACGCCGGTCGACGACCGTGATTTTGACCTTTCTGAATGCGAACGGCTTCTGAAAGTGCAGTTCGGTGTAAAAGAACTGACAGCATACGGGCTAAGCGAACGTAATGCGGCAATTCGGGCTGCAGGAGCTTGCCTTAAATACGCTCACGACACGCAGCGAGCTACCGCCGGACATATTACGGACATCAGTTATTTTGAGGCGGCGGACTCGATGATCCTGGATGCCGTAACACTCAGGAATCTCGAGATAGTCGATACCCGCGGTGAAAATGAGAAACGGACACTTTTTGATGTTATCGATCAAAACGTCACCGGAATGGGCTCCCGTTTGCTGCGTCAGTGGCTTCTTCGCCCGTCGCTCAAGCGCAGCGAGATTCAAACCCGCCTGGCTGCGGTTGGCGAACTTTGCGACGCGATCTTTCGGGACAAGATCCGATTTTTACTCAAAGACGTCAGTGACCTCGAGCGGCTCATCGGGAGACTCAACCTTGGTACTGCGACGCCGCGCGATCTGATCGCTCTGAACCGTTCGATCGCCCAGGCTCCGAAGATCAACGAAACGCTTTCGGACGCGCGTTCACTACTGCTTCAGGTTTTAGCTGAGAATATTTTCGAATTACCCGAGATCCGTGACCTTATCAGCAATTCCATCAGTGACGAACCTCCGTTGAATCTGAGCGACGGCGGCGTTATCAGGGCCGGGTATAATTCCGAGCTTGACGATCTTCGCCTGTTGTCGACGTCCGCCAAGCAGACCATCGCCGGATTTGAGGAGCGGGAGCGCGTTCGGAGCGGTATCTCGACGCTAAAGGTGCGTTTCAACAATGTATTTGGATATTACATCGAGATCTCAAAAGCTAATCTTGACCGAGTTCCGGACGACTACGAGCGTCGGCAAACGCTGGCAAACGCCGAACGGTACACCACGCCCCAATTGAAGGAATGGGAACAAAAGGTGCTGGGCGCCGATGAAAGGATCGTGAAACTGGAGGCAGAGTTGTTTCTGGGGGTCCGTGCGCAGGTATGTTCAGAAACACGGAAGCTGCAGTCCACCGCCCGGGCGTTGGCCACGCTTGATGCGTTGGCGGCACTGGCCGAGGCGGCCACGCGGGGAAATTACACTGCTCCGGTGATCCATGACGGCGATGCGATCGAGATCAAAAATGGCCGCCACCCTGTCGTTGAGGCATTTTTGAAGGAATCGTTCATTCCCAACGATATTGTCATCAACAATTCGACCGACCGCCTGTTGATCATTACGGGCGCCAATATGGGCGGAAAATCGACGATCCTGCGTCAGATTGCTCTGATACAGATCCTGGCTCAGATCGGTTCTTATGTTCCGGCAACTTCGGCAAAGCTTCCGATAGTCGATAGAGTGTGGACGCGTGTGGGCGCTTCTGACGATCTCGCATCGGGTCGATCGACCTTTATGGTTGAAATGACGGAGACGGCCGCGATCCTCCACAATGCGACATCCCGGAGCCTGATATTGCTCGACGAGATCGGCCGGGGAACGTCCACTTTCGATGGACTCTCGATCGCCTGGGCAGTCGCCGAGTATCTGCATAATTCACCCGATCACTCGGCAAAAACGCTCTTCGCTACTCATTATCATGAGTTGACCGAACTTGCGGAAAATCTTCCCGGCGCCAAAAACTATCAGATCACCGCGTCGGAAAAGGATGGCGAAGTCGTCTTTTTTCATAAATTACAGCCCGGCAAGGCCTCGAAATCCTACGGCATCGCCGTCGCCCGGCTTGCCGGATTGCCGCGAGTAGTGATCGAACGGGCCAAGGACGTCCTGGCGAAACTCGAAAAGTATGAATTGGCGGTTTTTGCCGATGAAACAAGATCAGGTCTCGCAAAAGCTGCCGGCGGGCGTGCGGCGGCGCAGGTTTCCCTTTTTGCGGTCACTAACGAGACCGTGATCGACGAACTTAGGGGCCTGAGCATTGACGGCCTGTCCCCTGACGAGGCAAAGGCAATCCTGTCGAAGATCAAGGGCCGGATCATATAAGCCGCCCATACAAGGTCAGAAAACTTCAACGGGGACTATCTTTCCGGCCGGCCGGATCGACACGTTAAGCGTGTTCCCTGCGGTACCGGTCACCTCGATAGTGTTTTTCTCGATGATCTGTGTACGTGACGCTCGACGGTCCGCCGCGATCGCAGACAGTGTCCGGTCAAGCCAGGCCTCACGTTCGGACCATAACGGGAAGATGTTCCCAAGCAATGTCAGCATTATTTTTCGATTGGCGGGACTCAATTTGCCGTTCGTGTCAAGTTTGATCGCAAGCCTGACATTCACCTCGGCGATCTCTTTGGGAACCCCGAAGATCTCTATCTTCAGCGATCTGTCAGCGGTCGATCCCTGCCATTTTCCGCCGGCGATACTCGATGAAACCGAACCAAGCGGCAAGAGCTTTCCAAGATTGGAAACTGCCTTTTCGAACCCGACGCAGAGGCCGTCTCCTTCATTTCCCATAGAACGGGCACCGGATTTGGTTCCGAACCACAATGCGGCAAACTGGCCGTCAATCGCGACCCCGATCTCATCCCACGGGTAATCCTTGAATGGCGGCAAATTTAGAATGATCGAATTGTGAAGTGTGCTTTTTCGCCAGGTCTCAAGGGCCGATGCGGGTTGAACGGCATTTGCGGTCGTCCGATAGAGCGTTTCGTATCCACTGCCCACATAGGACGTATTAAGTCGTTTGGGGGCATCCATTACACACGGCCAGGTCTTTTCGTCCCGAATATCGTACGGACAATTGCTCCAGCTGTGGGTAAGAACCTTTTGATTCAGTTTCAGGTCGAGCATTCGGCGATTTGCCAAAATACTGAGCTGCTCAGAGAGCCTCGCCTGCGGCAAGCCGTTTGCCGCCCGGTATCGTGAAACGAGGTCAAAAAGGGCCCTTTCATCAGCGGTAACAGTATCACCGGCACATCGGGGTTCGGTAAAAAGGCTTTTATTGTTACAGGCGTCTTGAGAGCGAGCGGTTAAATTACCCATCGCAATGCAAACAGCCAACGCCGAGACGATTCCGAATGCTCTGATCATACTCTTGTTACCCGAAAAACCGACCGCAGCCGGCGATTCAACGATTTTAGATAATTGTTACCTGACAATTATACATTTAGCACGAACTTTTGTTCGCAGCTCAAAACGAATACTATTTCAGAATGAGCTCAACTGATAGACGCAAATTCATAAAGTCAGCAGCGCTTGGACTGCCGCTGCTGGCATCCATCGACATTTCGGCCCAAGGACGGAAAGAAAAGGCGTTTCGCCGGCCGGTGGTGGTTTCAACCTGGGACAGCGGGATACGGGCCAATGCGGCCGCTTGGAAAGTACTTTCCAAGAAAGGCACCGCGCTTGACGCAGTTGAGCAAGCCGCACGTTCGGCCGAGGATGAAGTTAGTTGCTGCGTCGGCCTGGACGGATTCCCGGACCGGGACGGTTACGTTACCCTCGATGCGTCAATAATGGACGACAAAGCCAATTGCGGAAGCGTGGTCTTTCTGGAACATATCAGGAATCCGGTCTCGGTCGCACGACGGATCATGGAGAAGACCGAACACGTGATACTTGCCGGCGACGGTGCTCTTCAATTCGCGATCGAAAACGGCTTTGAGCGCCTTCCGCACAAGCTATCGCCCGA
>CALDGX010000064.1 GCA_937941715.1 uncultured Chloracidobacterium sp.
TATGGCGGTTTGAACTGCACGAAAAATGGCGCGGCGCCGTCAAGGTCGTCGGCCGCAGGTCACACTCGGCAATCGATTGAGTTGGCGGCGTTCGGGTGCTAGTATCGACCTTGAATCGGCAATAAGCTCGGAGGTCTATTATGAAATTTGACGGCGTTCGCAACGTAGTGGCGGCATTTCAGATGTGGGTACTTGTTTTTTCGATCGCCGCGACTGTGCCGGCTCAGGCTCCGTCGGGTCGAACTATCGATTCACCGTCGGCCGTCTTTAGCAATACGCAGCCGATCACGATCAACACGAACACCGGGCTGACAGCGCCGACGGCCGCGTCGGTTTACCCATCGACGATCAATGTTACCGGGATGACCGGGAACATCACGAAGGTCGAGGTGTCGATCAAGGGTGTGACGCACACCATTGGGCAGATCGATCTGCTGCTCGTGAGCCCGACCGGGGCAAAATTCATTTTCCTTTCGGACAGCAACGCGGCTATCGGCCCCGATTCGTTTTTCACGTTTTCCGACACGGGTGCGACCACGTTGATGCAGCCCAATCCGGTCGTCTCCGGCGGCACTTATCTCCCGTCAGACCTCAATACGGGTACCGACACATTTCCCGCTCCCGCACCGGCCGCACCGTACAACCTTCCGCCCGCCGCGACATTTGCATCTGTCTTCAACGGAGCGGCACCGAATGGAAATTGGGAACTCTATGCGGTCGACGACACGTTGACCACAACTGGTTATATCGTTTCCGGATGGTCGCTCAACATCACGACCGACGGTGCGCCTCAGACATTTGTCAATCCGGGATATATCGGCTTTCATGACTTTACAGCTCTTGCGGCACCTTACGGTTCGGTCATCAACGTGACCGGCCAAACGGGTATTCTCTTAAACCTCAAGGTCACGCTTAACGGATTTTCGCATACCGCTCCGGGTGACGTGGACATTTTGCTTGTCAGCCCTAACGGAACGAGCTTTTCGCTAATGTCCGATGTCCAGGCCTCGAGCGTAAGCAATGTGGATCTGACATTTGACGATGCCGCCGCATCAACCATTGCGGGTACGATAATTACGGGCACCTACCGGCCGACGGACAATTTTGGCGAAACCGACTTTTTCCCTTCGCCGGCGCCACTGCCGCCGTATTTCAATTCGGCAGCCCTGAGCAGTCTCAACGGATTTAGCCCGAACGGCGAATGGCGCCTCTTTGTCGTCGACGACCAGCAGAATAACTCCGGCGCGATCTCAGGAGGCTGGAGCATCGACATCACGACCATTCCTACGCCGCCGCCGCCGCCGCTCAGCTGTTCGGGGCCAAGTTTCAGTCCGTCGAGCTTTGCTGCGGGGACAAATCCGACCAACCTCGCGGTTGCGGACTATAACAATGACGGCAAGGCTGATGTGGCTGTGGTCAATCAAGCGTCAAACGATGTTTCGATCCTGCTGGGCAACGGCAACGGAACGTTTGGCTCACAAACGACTTTCGCTGCCGGATCAGGTGCTTACGCGATCGTCGCCGGCAAGTTCAACGCGGATAACAACTTCGACCTTGCCGTTGCTAATTCGGGGTCCGGCAATGTATCTATCCTTATCGGCAACGGGAACGGCACCTTCGCAGCACCGGTTAATTTTGCCGCTGGCGTAAATCCGATCTCGATCGACTCTGCCGATCTCAACGGTGACGGCAAAGCAGATCTTGCGATTGCAAACTATGGCGGCTTCTTTTATGGGACAGTTTCGATACTACTCGGCAACGGCTCGGGAGGCTTCACGCTTGGTACACCGGTACGGACCAGGACACAGCCGTCATTTGTCGCCGTGACCAATTTCAACGGCGACGGCAATCAGGATCTGGTAGTTGCAAGTTTTGGCGCTGACAGCGTCTCGACGTTTGCCGGAACCGGCACAGGCTCGTTCCAGTTGATACAGAACATAGCCACAGGTGCAGGACCCGTCGCCATCGAAGTAACAAACCTCAACGGAGACGCTTTCCCCGACCTGGCTGTCGCGAATTACAACTCCGATTCGGTCACGTATTGTTCCGGCAACAGCGGCGGCACGTTTGGAAGCTGCCAGATCAATGGCTCGTCCGGCGGCACTAACCCGATCGCTCTGACATCGGGCGATTACACCAACACGGGCGTCCGCACGATCGCGACGGCGTTGAGCGGTTCCAATGCGGTCGGCGGATTTGCGAACACGATTGCCGTCGGCCTTTTTCCAAATGCGATCGAAACCGCTGATTTCAACGGCGACGGCAAACCCGATATGGTCACGGCAAATTCCGGTTCTAATGACATTTCCGTCCTGATCAACAGTTGTGTGGCCGCCAAAGGACTGCTGTACGACTACAATGGCGACCGAAAGTCGGACTTTTCAGTATTTCGGCCGTCAAGTACGTCGTACTTTATTCAATCGGTAAACCCATCCGGGACATACCGGATTTTCGGCAGGCCGAACGACACGCTCGTGCCCGCAGATTATGACGGCGACCGGCGTACCGATATTGCCTATTTTCGCCCTGAGAGCGGCCTGTGGTTCATTTTGGATATTAATGGCCGGCCGATGTATTTCATTCAGTTTGGTTCGCCGGGTGATATACCGATGCCCGCCGATTACGACGGCGACGGTAGGGCCGACCTCGCAGTTTTCCGGCCCTCGGACGGCAACTGGTATATTCGCCGCAGCACGAACAACTCGCTTCAGGTGACGCATTTCGGTGCGAGCGGCGACAAACCGGCAGCGGCCGATTTCGACGGTGACGGCATCGACGATGTTACCGTTTTTAGGCCATCGACCGGAACATGGTACTCCATCCGAAGTTCCGACTCGCAGGTCGTGATCCGTCAATTTGGGATCAGCGAAGATAAGACCGTTCCCGCCGATTACGACGGCGACGGCAAGGCTGATATTGCGGTTTGGCGGCCTTCGACCGGTGTTTGGTACGTCCTGCGATCTTCTGACGGAAATTTTACGGCGGTTGCATGGGGATTTCCGACCGACATACCCGTGGTCGGCGACTATGAAGGCGACGGAAAGTTCGATTTTGCCGTCTGGCGGCCCAGCGACCGTGTCTGGAATATCCGAAAAAGTTCCGATGGCGGCACTATCGGATTCCAGTGGGGACTAAGTTCGGATCTGCCTATACCGAACGCTTATGTCCGCTAAGGTCGCGCGTTGACAAATTTGTAACCGATGCCGCGGACCGTTTGGACGATCTTCGGTTCGTTCGGCTGGTCCTC
>CALDGX010000065.1 GCA_937941715.1 uncultured Chloracidobacterium sp.
CCGCCGGTCATCATCAGCCCGATCTCCTCGATCGAGGTCGTTCTCGGGTCGACCTCGCCGACGATCTCGCCTTCACGGATCACCAACAAACGGTCTGCAAGCGCCGTTACCTCTTCAAGCTCGGCCGAAACGAGCAGTATCGCCGAACCGGCGTCACGCAATCCGATAAGTTTGCGGTGAATGAACTCAATGGCCCCGATATCCACGCCGCGGGTCGGCTGTGAGACGAGGAGCAGTTTCGGGTCAAGTTCGAACTCGCGGCCGATGATCAGCTTTTGCTGATTTCCGCCCGAGAGCGATTTGGCCGACAGTGTCGGATCACCTGGACGCACGTCAAAATTTTCGATGATCTCGCCGACGCGTTTGCCGATCTCGGCGTTGTTCATCATACCGCCGGACGATGTGATGGGCGGCCGGTAATGAACGCCGAGGACCGAGTTTTCAGCCAGGTCCGAATTAAGCAGCAGGCCGCGTTTATGGCGGTCTTCCGGGATGTGCGCGATCCCGAGTTCTTTGAGTTCGCGGGCGGTTCGATTAGTGATGTCCTTGCCGTCAAACTCCACGCGGCCGCCGGAAGACCGTATCAGACCGGAAAGCGCCTCGATCAACTCGGTCTGGCCATTTCCCTCAATGCCGGCAATACCGACGATCTCGCCCGACCGCACGCGAAACGATACATCCTTGACCGCCGGGCCGATCTTGCCCGAAACGTGCAGGTTAGTGACCTCTAGTACGGTCCCGTTCGGTTTGGCGTCCGTTTTTTCGACGCGGAGCAGAACGTCGCGTCCGACGATCAGGCGGGCCAGATCCTTAGCGTTCGTTTCCGAGGTCTTTACGTTCCCGACCGATCGGCCGTCGCGCATTACCGTCACCTCATCCGACACTGCCAGCACCTCATCGAGTTTGTGGGTAATGATGATGATGGTCTTGCCCTGCGCTTTCATCCGCCGAAGGATGCCGAACAGTTCTTCGACCTCCTGCGGCGAGAGCACCGCGGTCGGTTCGTCGAGGATCAGCAGTTTGGCGTCGCGGTACAGTGCTTTAAGCAACTCGACACGCTGCTGGGCACCGACCGAAAGGTCCTCGATATACGCACGCGGATCGACGTCGAGCTTAAGCTCGTTTGAAAGGGCGAGGATCTCGCGATTTGCCTGCTCGAGGTCGAGGCTCGCGGTCGTACCGGTCTCGGCACCGAGAATGATGTTCTCAGCGACGGTCATAGTATCGACGAGCATAAAATGCTGATGGACCATCCCGATACCGAGTGCGATCGCGTCGTGCGGATTTCGGATCGTCACCGGTTGGCCGTTGACGAGTATCTCGCCCGCGTCGGCCTTGTAAAATCCGTAAGCGATCTTCATGATCGTCGATTTTCCGGCCCCGTTCTCGCCGACGATGGCATGGATCGTCCCGCTTTTTACGGTGATCGAGACGTCCTCATTCGCGACACAATCGCCAAAGGCTTTTTTGATATTTCGGAGTTCTAGCATCGATATTAATTTGCCATCGCGTCGGTTACCTTGATCTCACCGGCGACAATTTTCTTTTTAGCCTCTTCGACCTTCAGGATCACGTCATCAGGGATGATGCCCTTGTTATTCTCATCCATGGCATAAGCGACGCCGTCCTTTTCGAGCCCAAACGAGTGAAATCCGCCCTGAAATTTGCCCTCGAGCACTTCTTTAACGACATCATAAACGGCGTTGTCGACCCGTTTGACCATCGAGGTCAGTACAAATCCGGGCTTGACCATGTTCTGGTTTGAGTCGACGCCGATCACAAATTTGCGGGCCTGGCCCTTTTCATCCTTGCCGTATTGCTCGACGGCGTCAAAGGCTCCCAGGCCGGAGTTGCCGGCCGCGGTGAATATGACATCGGCCCCCTTTTCGATCTGGGCGAGCGAGAGTTCTTTGCCCTTGCCGGGATTATTCCAGGCACCGTCGGTGACGCCGACATAATTGTCGATGACCTTGATGTTAGGGTTGACGGACTTTGCTCCTTCCTCGAAACCGGTCTCAAATTTGTGGATCAGCGGAATGTCCATTCCGCCGACAAAGCCGAGTACGCCGGTCTTTGATTTTGACGCGGCGATCATCCCGACCAAAAACGAGCCTTCATGCTCGCGAAATACGAGCGACGCCACATTTTTCATCGGCGTCTTGCCGTCGTCCTCAAAGATGACGCCGTCCACGATCGCAAATTTGATATTCGGATAATCGGCGGCGACCTTTTGCATGATCGGCCCCTGGGCAAAGCCGACGCCGATAATGAGATCAAAATTCTTTTCGGCAAATGCCCTCATCGCCGGCTCGATCGAGGTCGGATTGCCGGGCTCGACGTCATAGAGACAGATGTCGAGGTCGTTTTCGGCCCGCTTGACGCCCTCCCAGGCGGCCGCGTTGAACGAACGGTCATTCTTGCCGCCGATGTCAAAAACGATGCCGACCTTTATTTTGCAGCCTTCGCGGCGAGCCTCGGCCTGCTTAGTGCAAGATGTCGCAAACAGACAAAACGAAATTGCCAACGCTGCCGCTAAAAGAGTTCGAAGCTTCATTGATTCTTAAACCGTCGCTCTGATCAATTTAGGTATATCGGGGATTTCCTCGGTTATTTTATACGCATTCTGCAATATTTCGCTAATCGAATCGGCCTGTGCCTGAGTTCGGCAGTAGATAATGCCGAGCGGATCGCCTGTTTCGACCCTGTCGCCGATCTTGACCGTACACTCGAGCCCGACGGCATGATCGACACCGTCCTCAGCCTTGATGCGGCCGCCGCCGATGTCACAGATCGCCCGGCCGACGGCAAATGTATTGACCGCGGACACATAGCCGCTCGCGGCAGCTCCGACGGGTACACGCAGCAGCGAGGGATCGACGAGCAGTTCCGGGTCGTCACAGACCGCGGCATTGCCACCCTGAACCTCAACATTTTGGCGAAATTTTGCCAATGCCTGTCCTGAATTGAGAACTTCGCCGACCATCGCCACGGCCGACTCCATCGAATCGGCGACACCGCCCAGCAGCAGCATCCTTGCCGTCAGTTCGATCGATAGTTCCATCGTCGCCGACATCGCGTCGTCACCCTCGCCGCGAAGCAGTTTGATGCACTCATATACCTCGAGGGCGTTGCCGACGAATTTGCCGAGAGGCTGGCTCATATCCGAAACGACAGCCTGAGTGTTGACACCGAACGCCTTTCCCGTCTGCACCAACGCCTCGGCCAACCTGACCGAATCGTCGTACTTCTGCATAAAGGCGCCGGAACCGGTCTTGACGTCCAGCACGAGCGCGTCGAGGTCCTCGGCGAGTTTTTTGGACATTATCGACGCGACGATCAGCGGTATGTACGGCACCGTCGCGGTCGCATCGCGCAGCGCATAGAGCTTTTTGTCGGCCGGGGCGATCTCGCCGGTCTGGCCGGCCATCGCGTAACCATTGGTCCCGAGCAGTTCGGTAAATCTGGCCATCGAGAGCCCGACGTCAAAACCCGTGATCGATTCGAGTTTGTCGAGCGTGCCGCCCGTGTGGCCGAGGCCGCGGCCCGAGATCATGGGCACCGCCAGGCCGCATGCGGCTGCGGCCGGGGCGATTATCAACGAAGTTTTGTCACCGACGCCGCCGGTCGAGTGTTTGTCCACCACCGGACGGTCGACCGATGACAGGTCCAGGACCTTGCCCGAATAGATCATCGCCCGGGTCAGTTCATCCTGCTCGCGTTGATCGAGCCCGTTGATGAACATTGCCATGACGAGTGCTGATATCTGATAGTCGGCCCATTCGCCGGTCGAGACACCCTCGACGAAGACGCTGATATCGGCATCGGAGAGGGCTTTACCATCGCGCTTTTTTGCGATTATTTCCTGTGGACGCATATATAAAAAAAGACCGCTTTCGTAACGTTTTACGAGAACAGTCTAACCGATTTAATAAGCGATATTACAGAGGCGAAGACCGTTTTATCGTAACCTCTCGACCAATACCACCGCCTCGGCGGTCAGGGCCTGCCGCTTGCCGACCGGACCTACCGACTCGCCCGTCTTTGCCTTGACGCTGACCCGCTCCGGCTCGATGCCGAGTGCCGACGCAATATTACTCCGGATCTGAAGAATAAATGGTTTCAGTTTAGGCGTTTCGAGATCCACGACGCTGTCGATATTTACGACGCCGTAACCCTTTTCGGCCAACAGGCCCGACGCGTGACGCAGGAATACCATACTGTCGGCACCGCTCCAACGCGGGTCGCTGTTCGGGAAATGGGTGCCGATATCGCCAAGAGCAAGCGACCCGAGCAACGCGTCAGTGATCGCGTGAAGCAGGACGTCGGCGTCCGAATGGCCGTCGGCGCCCAGATCGGACTCGATCGCGACGCCGCCGATAATGAGCGGACGCCCGGCCGCAAGCCGGTGGATATCCGTCCCAAATCCTATTCTCAGATCGCTCATTCGGCAGTTCCTCGCATTATCGCCTCGGCCATTAGAAGGTCGTCGCGATGGGTGATCTTGATATTTCGCGGGCTCCCGTCGACGGTCGCCACCATTACGCCCGAACGTTCGACAAGAACGCATTCGTCGGTCGCGTCGGCGGCGTCGTCCTGCTCGAGGGCTCGTTTCAGCACATAATGCCGAAATGCCTGCGGCGTCAGTGCCCGGCGCAGCGTTGAACGGTCGACAGTGCCGACGATCATGCCGTAATCGACCGACTTGATCGTATCGACGACCGGTGCGGCGAGGCACGCGGCCCCAAATTCCTCGGCACACTTTACGGTCCGATCGATCTCGTCAACCGTGACGAGCGGCCGCACGCCGTCGTGAACACAGACGATGACCGACGCCGGTTCGACGGCTTCAAACCCATTTTTGACAGACTCGCTGCGGGTCTTACCGCCCGCGACGACCGCCTTTAACTTGGAGATCGATGCGGCGGCGAGGAGATCGTTCAGTTTCTCGATGTGCTCTCGGCTGACAACAACGACTATCTCGTCGATCGAACTGCATGATTGGAATGCCTGCAGGGAATGCAGCAGCACGGGCTTGCCCGCGAGGTCGAGAAACTGCTTCGGCGTGGCCGAGTCAAATCGGGTACCGCTGCCTGCTGCAACAATGATGGCTGTATTCATCGTCCGGCGAGTTTGGGCCGATCAATCGACTTCTTCAATAATGGTGGTCTGTCTGAGTTCGCGTGTAGCTTTGCGAAATCCCATCGACCGCGAATCGTGGATCGCGACGTGGCTGTCGGGAGCGTCATCCTTCTCTTCCCACATACGGCCGAAGATCATCTTGCCGGCGGTCGTCTGCAGCACGCTGGTCACGGCAATGTCCGCGGTCTTGCCGATCAATCGGCGGGCGTTATCAACCACGACCATCGTGCCGTCATCGAGATAGGCGACGCCCTGATTGTATTCCTTGCCCTCTTTGAGAATAAAGACCCGCATCGCCTCGCCCGGCAAAACGACCGGCTTGAGGGCGTTTGCAAGTTCGTTGATGTTCAGCACCGATACGCCCCGAAGCTGCGAGACCTTGTTGAGGTTAAAGTCGTTGGTGACGATCACCGCGTCAAGCTGTTTGCCGAGTTCGATCAGCTTGAGATCGACCTCCTTGATAGCCGGAAAATCGGTCTCGACGATCTGGATATCGAGGCTGCTGTTATTGCGGAGCCGCTGCAGCATATCCAGTCCGCGGCGTCCTCGCTGGCGTTTCGACGAGTCAGCCGAATCCGCGACCTGTTGAAGCTCGGCGAGGATAAAATTCGGGATTATGAGCGTACCGCCGAGAAATCCGGTCTCGGAAACATCGGCTATGCGGCCGTCGATGATGACCGACGTATCGAGGATCTTGTAGTCGCGTTTGACGTTCTTGTCGCTGAAAATACCGCCGAGAGCCGAGAGATCGATGTAATCGCCCTTCGCCGCACCGACCATCAGGCCGATATAGCCCATAAAGAACGCGAGGGCGATGGTCAGAAATGTCTTTAGTTCGCCGGGGACGGTATTGATGTCCTGAGTACTGATCAGCATCCCGATCAGATAGGCACCGATTATGCCGAGGATCGACCCGACGGCCGCACCTATCAGCGTCTTCAAAGACGCTCGTCTGGCACGAACCTCAAAACCGATGATCATCAGCGCGATCAGCGCCCCGAACAACGCGGAAAACGCCTGCTTTGTCCGAACGCTGTCACCGACCAGATCGGTCAGGTGACTGCTCTTTGACAGCGGATTTAGAAAGTACCCGCCAAGGGCGAGCAGCAGAACAAATCCTAGTCTGATGATCAAAACATCGGGCTTCATCGTTTGAGATTTTAGCACGTCACAGCCCTGATTTGGAAAATCGGAAGACGGCCTTTAGAGAGTATATGTCTATTCGGGCACGATTTTCGAACAAAGTTAGGTTCGCCGCTATGTTCGCCGATGCAAATTACCCCGTACCCGACGCCGCGGCGATATCCGAAAACCGCTATTTCTGATAATCTCGTTGATTATAGACCCCCAAGGAGAAAACCAATGCCGAACACTCATTCCAAAATGGGACGCGTCCTGTTTTTTGCGGTTTCGCTGTTTCTGATCATCTTTGCCGACGGTGCCCCGGTCGCGGCCCAAAAGGTTGACCCTTCGCTTTATCAGAGTATGAAATGGCGAATGATCGGGCCGTTTCGCGGCGGCCGCACGGTCGGCGCGGTCGGCATACCATCACAGCCGAACGTTTTCTTCATCGGCGTCAATAACGGCGGCGTTTGGAAAACGACCGATGCGGGACGCACGTGGCAGCCGATCTTTGACGACCAGCCGACCGGCTCGATCGGCGACATCGCCGTCGCGCCGTCGAACCCGAACGTCATCTATGTCGGCTGCGGCGAGGGACTGCAGCGGCCCGATCTCGCGACCGGCGACGGTATGTACCGTTCGCGTGACGGCGGCAAGACCTGGACACATCTTGGCCTTCGCGAAGGTCAGCAGATCGCGTCGATCACCGTCGACCCGAATAATGCCGAACGATTGTTCGTCGCCGTCCTCGGCCATCCTTACGGCCCGAATGAGGAACGCGGCATCTATCGCTCGACCAACGGCGGCGACACATTCGAGCGGGTTCTCTACAAGGACGAGAACACGGGCGCGATGCAGGTCGAATTTGACCCTTCAAACTCGCAGGTCGTGTATGCCGATCTTTGGGCCGGACGCCAGGGCCCCTGGGAAAACGGCGCGTGGCAGGGTAAGGAGAGCGGCCTGTTCAAATCGACGGACGGCGGAACCACCTGGACAAAATTAACAAAGGGCCTCCCGACGGTCGAACAGGGATTGGGCCGCATCGGTTTTACGATCTCGCGTTCTGACCCGCGAAAGCTGTACGCGACGGTTGACGCCAATCCTAAATTTGCGGGCATCTACGTGTCGAATGACGCCGGAGCCAGTTGGACGCTGGTAAACGGCGACCCAAGATTATGGGGCCGCGGCAGTGATTTTGCCGAATTGCGTGTGCATCCGACCGACCCGAACACGATATTTGTTGCAAACGTCTCGTCGCACAAATCGACCGACGGCGGCAAGACATTTACCAGCTTTAAGGGTGCTCCGGGCGGCGATGACTACCACCGCATCTGGATCAACCCCGAACACCCCGACGTAATGCTCTTTGCGACGGACCAGGGTGCGACGATCACGGTCAACGGCGGCCAGACGTGGTCCAGTTGGTACAATCAGCCGACGGCGCAGTTTTATCACGTGAACACGGACAACGCCTACCCGTACCGCGTCTGCGGCGGCCAGCAGGAGAGCGGCTCAGCGTGCGTATCGTCACGCGGCCGAACCGGCGCGATCGGAGCGTGGGACTGGGAAACGGTCGGCGTCGAGGAATATGGCTATGTCGCCCCCGACCCGCTCGATCCCGATATAGTTTACGGCGGCAAGATCACGCGATTTGACCGGCGCACCCGTCACGTTCAGAACATCGCCCCCGAGGCGGTCCGGACCGGCAAATACCGATTCCTGCGAACGGCTCCGGTAATTTTCTCGCCGGTCGACAAAAAAAGCCTTTTCTACGCGGGAAATGTCATTTTCAAGACGATGAACGGCGGCCAAAGCTGGAGTGTGATCAGCCCCGACCTGTCGCGTGAAAAGTGGGACGTTCCTGCGAACGTCGGCATTTACGCCACCAAGGAAATGGAAACGATGCCGCGAAGAGGCGTTGTTTACACGGTCGCACCGTCCTACAAGGACATCAACACGATCTGGGCCGGGACCGACGACGGCCTCATTCACGTAACACGCGACGGCGGCCGGAACTGGGCCAATATCACGCCGCCGGAACTCAGATCGTGGGCCAAAGTGTCGCTCATCGACGCCGGCCGTTTCGACGCGAATACGGCGTATGCGGCGATCAACACATTCAGGCTCGATGACCTGCGGCCGCATATTTTCCGCACCCATGACGGCGGCAAAACGTGGAAAGAGATCGTCAACGGCATTCCCGCCGGCGGTATCGTCAACGCGGTTCGCGAAGATCCGGTCCGTAAGGGCCTACTTTACTGCGGCACCGAGCAGGCGGTCTATTTTTCGATCGACGACGGCGAAAATTGGCAGCCTCTGCGGCTGAATATGCCTGCGACCTCAATTCGTGACCTCGTTGTGAAAGATGATGACATCGTCGTCGGCACACACGGGCGGTCGTTTTGGATACTCGACGACATTACGCCGCTTCGCCAGATCACGCCGGCAACAAGGGGCGAGAACGCGGTTCTGTTTGCCCCGCAGCAAGCGACGCGTGTAAAACGCAGCCTGCATACCGATACGCCGTTTCCGCCGGAGGAGCCGGCCGGACAAAATCCGCCGGACGGAGCGGTCATCAATTATTACCTTAAACAGCCGGCGAAAGACCCGGTCGTTCTCGAGATCACGGACGCGGCGGGAAAGCTGGTACGCAGGTTTGCGAGCGACGACAAGCCGCTTGATGTCAGCAGATCACGGATAAATCCGCCTTCGTATTGGATCAGGCCGTTTCAGCCGCTCAGGAACGAGGCCGGAATGCAGCGATTCACCTGGGACCTTCTGTATCCCAATCCGCCTTCTGACAGCTACGATCTGCCGATCTCGGCGATCTACAAGGACACGCCGTGGGTGCCGCAGGGCCCGGCGGTGCTTCCGGGCGTTTACACGGTCAAATTGACGGTGGACGGCAGAACGTTTGCACAAAAACTCACCGTGCGGATCGATCCACGGGTCAAGACATCGGCGATCGGGTTGAAACAGCAATTTGACCTGTCAATGCTGGCCTATGCAGGCATTGCCGAGGTATCTCAAATGACATCGGCTGTGGCGAAATTCTCGGCCGATATTGCCAGGCTGCGCAGCGTCGCCGGGGTGACCGAAACGCAAAAGGCCCGACTCGATCTGATCGAGCAGAAGATCAAATTGCTGACCGACGGCCCAAAACGAAAGCCCGGCGAATCTGTCACGGTAGCCGAACTGCCGCTCAGCCGGCTCGGCGGTGCGTTTACCCAGCTGCTCGATCTGCTGCAGGACGCCGACGTAGCCCCGAGCACACAGGCCTCAGCGGCCTCAAGTGATCTCCGGGCGGCGCTGGCCAATGCCAATGCGTTGTGGAAAGAGATCAGAGATATGATGGCCCCGAAATAGAAAAGGCCGGGCAATGTGCCCGGCCCTTCAAAATGGTGCCGTCTACAAGATTTGAACTTGTGACCTATCGCGTGTGAAGCGAGTGCTCTACCACTGAGCTAAGACGGCCTAAATTTAGATCGACGGATCGTCCGCCTTGGCAGGGCGATTCTCGTCGGTGCCCTTGATGCCGCTGAGCGACGAGTCGGTATAAAAATGCCGCGTGCCGGTTGCCGTGACGCCCTCGGCGACCTGCGGATCGGCGGTTATCGAGTAAAACGCCGGTTTGGTGGCCGACGCCGGCTCGACCGTGAGTTTGAAGATATAACCGTTCACTACCGGACTCTCGCCCTTGAACTTTTCGTCGAGGCTGACCTTGGCGATCAGTTCGTCAAATGTCGCAAAGTTGCCCTTATTGCGTGAGGCGTACTGCGCCTGAAATTTACGGATGTTGTCGATCGACTGGGCAGCGGTCGTTTCATTACCCGCACGAATGACGGCCGACCAGGCGATACTGCCGACGCCGATCAAAAGGCCGATGATCGCGATAACGATCATTAACTCGATCAGGTTAAATCCGCGTTGATCCCGCAATTTGAGTCGAAATTTGTTCATATAACCAGTTTCCCCTGTTGTCGGTCTAACACGATGCGACAGCGGATTTGTTCCAAAAGTTTAGACGTTTTCGCTTATCATTTGCAAGCTAACGGACGTTGCCGGCCCGACCGCTCGGCGAAATAATGCAACTCCGCCGTGGTTCGGATCGTTGAAATAGCCGCCGGGCATCGCAAGTTTAGTGTCGCAATCGCCCGCGGTTATCTTGTAAGATATAGATGTGGATAAGGTTTTGGGCATTTCTACAACAAAGATGAGAGATTGGATCACAACTGAGCCGGCATCCGCGCCGTCGGCACCCGCGACGGGTTTTGATGCCGCCGGCAAGATCGCCGAACTTCAAAACTCGATCGAGCGTGTCATCCGCGGCAAGACCGATACCGTCCGGCTCGCGATGATCGCGATCCTGGCCCGAGGGCATATACTCATTGAGGACGTACCCGGCATCGGTAAAACAACGCTCGCCAACGCGCTTTCGCGGGCGCTGGAACTGTCGTTTCAACGCGTACAGTTCACCTCGGACCTGCTTCCCTCCGACGTCATCGGGCTGTCTGTTTACAACCAAAAGAACAGTGAGTTTGAGTGGAAAGCGGGCCCGATATTCTCAAATATCGTATTGGCTGACGAGATCAACCGGGCCACGCCGAAGACGCAGTCCGCCTTGCTCGAGGCAATGGCCGAGGAACAGGTCACGGTCGAGGGCGTGTCGCGCCAATTGCCGCTGCCCTTTATCGTCATCGCGACCCAAAACCCGTCCGAACATCACGGCACTTACCCGCTGCCCGAATCGCAGCTTGACCGGTTCATGCTGCGGCTGCATATGGGATATCCGAGCAAGGAAGATGAACGCAGCATACTTCGGGACCGTGCCCGGATCGACCCGCTCGCCGCGGTTCGCCCGGTGATGTCGCGATCGGACGTGATCGAACTGCAGCGAATGGTCGCCGAGGTACGGGTCGACGACGCCCTGCTCGATTACCTGCTAAAGATCGTCGAAGCCACCCGCAACAACGATTCGCTTGAGCTCGGCATCAGCCCCCGAGGGGCTCTCGCTCTATTCAGGTGTGCTCAGGCGTCGGCGTTCATCGAGGGCCGCGATTACTGCATCGCCGACGACATTAAACGCCTCGTCGTACCGTGTTTCGGCCACCGCGTTATTGTCAATTCGCGTGCGACCTCGATGCGGCAGCGGACACGCGAGTCGGAACAGGTGCTGCTGGACCTGTTGTCCAAGGTCAGCGTGCCGATCTAGGCCGTGCGGCAGCCCGTCGGGCCTGCGGCGGCTTCATCAAGTGAGACTTTCAACACTCCGTCAACTTTTCAGCTTTCGCGATCTTCGCAACGCACTGGTCGGTTTCGCCGTGGTGTTCGGCGGGATCGGACTGTCGCTGTTTACGCTCTACGCTCATCGGGCGGGCAATGTCCGGCTGGCGGGCATTTCGGCCGGCATTTCGCTGATATTCGTCCTCCTGATCTTGATCTTTGTCGTGCCGCCGCTCGCCCGAAACGCCAGCCGCGAAGCGTCACAGATGAATCTGCCGTTCGAATTTACCACCGGCGGAGCGGTGATGTTGGTACTGTTGACGGTCGTCGGGTTTTCGGCCTGGAATACCGGCAACAATCTGCTGTTCCTGGTGCTGTCGTTTCTGATCGCGGGCATGATCGTCGGTTTTTTTGCCGGCAGCGTTTGCCTCAAGCGGCTCGACGTCAAGATGCGTTTTCCCGAGACGATATTTGCCGGTGAACCCACGCCGATCCTGGTCAGTGTCACCAACCGCAAGCGCATCTTTCCGAGCATTTCGGTCGTCGCCGAGGTTCGCGGCAAGGAACGCGAGCGGTCGATCGCCGCTGATGATCTGAAAGCGGTGCTTCCCCGTTTTTTGGCCGAGCGCCTCAGCCGACCGCCGATGGTCCGTAAAACGCTCGATCACATCGTCTATATTCCGCGTCGTTCGTCCGTCGAGAGCAAGTCCGAGCACATATTCCCGCACCGCGGCCGCTTTTTGATCAAGGATTTCGAACTGTCGACGCGATTTCCGTTCGGATTTTTCAGGCACCGCCGCAGGCTGCCGGCCCGCGAAACAGAACTCATCGTATTCCCGCCGCCCGTGCCGTTTGACGAAAACATCGACGACATTCCGCTCGACGCCGGCAAACTGGTGGCAAACAAGCGCGGTATGGGACAGGACCTGCTCGCCCTGCGTGATTACCGGACCAACGACGACCTTCGCCGGATCGACTGGAAGGCCACCGCGAGGTCGAACCGCTTGACCGTTCGTGAATTTGCCGCCGAAGATGAAAAGCGGGTGGCCGTCGCGTTTGACACGCGGGTCCCGGCCGAAACTGATGGCACGCTCTCGCTGCGTGAGCGGATAGGCGCTGAGCAGAGCGGCAAACCGGTCGTCGCGTCGGACCGTTTTGAGGCCGGTGCGAGCCTGGCCGCTTCGATCCTGCTGCATTTTGCCGAGCAGCAGGCCGAGTTGAAACTCGTCATCGACGGCGACGAGGGTGAGTTCGGCGTCGGCCGCGTTCACCTTCACGAAATGCTCCGGCGCCTGGCGGTCACCGAACCCAATTTTCAAGATAATAGCCGCCCGATCGAACCTGCGGCAGATCTCGGACGTATCCTCAATAGTTCGGACGAGAGCCACTGGTTCCTGGTCACCGCGGCAGGTGACGGTGACCTTTCGCCCGAAACCATGCAACGATTGAAAATAATTGGGTTTTAAGGTTAAATTCTTGTCATAATTCAGCTGCCCGCGGTGTCTTTAATTTGAAGAGCATTTTTGATGCTGAAAATGAGCGAGAGTACGAACATTTTTGTGGACATAATGTCCGAACATTCAGCTACGGCGGCAGCGACAGGTAGGATCGAGTTCGAGGAGGCGTTTTCGCTTCATCACCGGACCGTCTTTCGCGCGGCACGATCGGTAGTGCAGGATCCCGCCCTGGCCGAAGATGTTACCCAGGAGACGTTTCTGCGGCTGTATCACAATATCGATGCGATCACCGATCAGGAAATGCTCCGGCCGTGGTTGATACGGGTCGCTATAAACGTTGCCCGAAACACCGTCCGCGGCAATATTAGGGCGAACACGCGGGACGAAAATTACGTCAAAGAAACAGGCACATTCGAAGCGGCGTCGGTCGAAACCGACTATGAGGAGGCCGCCGGTGTGAACGACATTTACCGGGCTCTGAACAAGATCAAGGAGCCGCTCAGGAGCTGCCTGATATTAAAGCAGCAGGGGCTCTCGTACAAAGAGATCGCCCGAAGCCTCGAACTCAATGAGTCGAGCATCGGCACTTTCGTTGCACGTGCCAGACAGGAATTCAGCCGGTTTTACGGAAAGATCGGCAAGGACGCGATATGAAGCAGGACTGTTTAGACATTGGGATCATTCAGGCGTTTCTGGACGGCGAACTCACGCACCCGGAATCGGCTCGAGTCTCCGGCCACATCGCCGTTTGCGATGCGTGCTCGTTGATGCTCGCCGACGCTGAGGATGAGTCGGCAGTGGTCTTTTCGGCCCTGGATCGCGAGTTTTCGACGCTCGTCCCGACCCAGCGGCTTTGGAACAAGATCAACGAATCGATCGAAACCGAAAAACACAGTGCCCCGTTCTGGCAGAAAGCATGGGCCTTTATCGTGGTGAATTTCGCGACGCCGTCTTTCGCCGCTGTCGCCGGAATGCTTATCGTTTTCGGCATCGCGGCCGCACTGGTCCTTGACCGGGGCTCAAATACGCCGCAAGTCGCGGGCAACCGGCCCGTGTCGGTTTCGGCACCGCAGCAGGCGGCACCGACCGTCACGGCTCCAAGGACGGCTGACACCGTCGTTTCGGATATTCGCCAGGTAAGGCCGGCAACGGCTGAGCAGATCTCGTACAGATCGGCCGGGCGTCGGCAGCAACCGGCGGTCACCGCTGCACCACCGGCGTCAGCCGCACCGGACGTCTCGAACGGTTATTTTCCCGGCGAAGAGAGTTATGTAAAGACCATCGCCAGCCTTTCGCGTTCAGTCGAATCAGCCAAGGACACGGTAATGCGTCCCGGCGAACGCATCGCCTACGAGCGGGATATGGCGGTCGTCAACGACGCCATCGCGAAAATGCGTAACGAGGTTAAAAGGAATCCAAAGAACGAGACCGCCAAACAGGTGCTTTACTCGTCGTACCAGAACAAGATAGATCTGCTTAATTCGGTATCGCAGAAAGAGGAGTTGGTTGCAAGCCTCCGTTAGGCCGGCAGCACTGAACGTGAATGACTGGATCAGGCAGTAAATTGAGATACGGGTTTGTCCTCGCCGCGTTGGCACTTGCGTTTTCGCAGGCCGCCGCCGGCCAGACGGTCGTTGCCCCGCCCGCCGCTCCAGCCCCGCGTTCGATCGCAAAGGCCGATATGCCGCCGATGCCCGGTGAGTCTTTCGAACGGTCGATCAAGGTCGATCCGTCGATCAACCTTTCACTGTGCGTAACCGAAGGCACATTGAAAGTGAACGGCTGGAACCGCAATGAACTAAGGGTGTACGTCCAGGACGGCAGCAATTTTGAATTCAAGACCCAGCAGACCAGCCCGCGATCCGGTGACCCGGTCTGGGTTATGATCAGCGCGTTCAGCGGCCGCAATAAAGCCGCCCCGCGTTCGGAGTGCATCCGCGGCGGCGATATCGAGATCGACATCCCCGTCAACGCATCGGTCAACGTCAAGGGCCAGGAAGTCACGTCCACCATCGACGGCGTGCGCAAGGCGAGCGTCAAAATAATCGGCGGCAATACGTTTATCAGAAACGTGACCGAGGGCGTGACCGTCTCAGGCGGGCAAGGCGGCATCGCGGTCGAAAATTCGTCCGGGGCAATGTCGCTCGACAGTACGACGGGCAACATCGTCGTGTTTGAGGCGGGTCCCAGCGATATAGGCGATATCTTTCGCGCCAAGACCTACGGCGGAGCGATATCGCTCGAAAAGATAGGTCACCGTCAGTTGGAGGTCAACTCGATCTCGGGTTCGGTCAGTTACAGCGGTTCGCTGCTCAATGGCGGCTCGTACAGTTTTGGCACGTCAAACGGCTCGATCCGGCTGACGCTGCCGACCGATACGTCGAGCACCGTTTCGGTGAGCTACGGATTCGGAGCGTTCAAGTCGGAACTGCCGATCACGCCGCTTACCGAGAATATCAGCGAAGGCCCGGTCAAGAGTACCGTCGGCCGCATCGGCGGCGGCGACGCCACGCTCAGGATCACCACCAACAACGGCAGTATCACGATCAGAAAACCCTGATCAGCTCAAAACTCGCCCAATTCCCTGCCCGTCCGCTGATTAAATTGCTCGGTCATCGACGCCACTCCGTGTCCGGACTCGTCGCGGGTCAGACGCTCGACACGCCACATCGGGAAGAAATAGTCGGTCATCGGCAAATGCTCTTCGCCGGCCGCTATCGACCGCACCCAATCGTCAAAATAGCCCAGGTCGATCGCCCGGATGTGGATGCCGGCCGCACCGATCTCGTTCACGATACCGATCAGTTTTTCCCGCGGGCTGTGGAGTACGATCAACGCTGTTTCGCCGTTTTCGATCTTCATATTCTTAAATAGGCCAATGAGATAAATACCATGATAAACGACTGATCGGTATTTGCGCCCGAATCTTTTTCTTTGGCGCCGTTTCAATTAGAATCTATCTGGAAAACGAAATCCCTTTCGCTATGCAGATCTCCAGGCTCGAGCTTGAGAATATCAAATCTCACGCGTCATCGACATTCGATTTTGCCAAAGGCACGACCGCCATCACGGGCGAGAACGGCGCCGGCAAGACGACGATAATCGAGGCGATCGCCTGGGCACTGTTCGATTTTCTCGACTACAAAAAAGAGGAGTTTGTACGCCGCGGTGCCAAAAAAGGCTCCGTCAAGGTCACGTTCGAGAGCGGCCTTGACGAGCGCGAGTACATCGTCTATCGCGACACCGGCTCGGGATACTACGTGACCGACCCGCGCCTGCAGACCAGGATTGCGGAAAAAAAGGAAGAGGTCTTCAGATTTCTGTGGCAGCATCTGCGGCTCGAACCCGGCACGGATCTGCGGTCGCTCTACAAGCAGGCGATCGGCGTTCCGCAGGGGACCTTTACCGCCATCTTTCTCGACGGCGGCCCCGAACGCAAGACGGCATTCGACCGGTTGTTAAAGGTCGAGGAGTATCGCCAGGCCGCCGAGAAGCTGCGTGAGACCTCGCGCCTTATCGATACACAGGTGGCGGCCGCTCGCGAAGGCATCGCCAGGGCCGAGGGCGAACTTTCGCGTTCCGAGGCGGTCGAAACCGAACATCAGGCACTTGTTGGGCAGATCGGGAACCTCGCGAAGGAGATCGAAGACGCTGTCGAAGGCCTGAACACGCTGCGGTCGGCCGTTGAGGCCTTGGACGCCCGCGAACGCGGCATCGCCGAACTCAGATCGGCATTTGAAAAGGCCGCAGCCGAGAGCGAACGCGCCCGTCTTGTATTCAGCCAGCTGGAAAGCTCGGTCAGAAGCTCAGCCGCCGCTGCCGAAAAGGCGGCCGCCGCTAAACCGCTCTCCGACAAGCACATTGAGATGTTGGGCCGCCTTCGCGAGCTGGAACGCGAACGCGGCGAACGCGAGAAACTCCGTGCTGAACTTGCGGCTACCGAAACCGCGATCGCAAACGTGGGGGCGGACAGCAAACGTCTCACCGAAAACCTTGAGGCGGTCGAAAAGGCACATCACGAGATCGCAACCCTCCGGCCTTTAGCTGCCGAACAGGATCGGATCGAGGCCGATGTCCGCCGGCTTCGCGAATCCGCTGCGGCGGCCCGCTCGGCCCGCTCGCAGATCGACAGCCTGGATGACAAACTCCGCCGGATGCGTGACGGTTACAAAGAGGCGAACGAACGCCTAAAGGCCGCCGAAGCAAGCGCCGCCGAGGCGTCACAGCTTGCCGAATTGGAGTCGCGTGACGTCAAACTACTACACGAGATCGCCGAACTTCGGGCCTCGCTCAAACGCGATGAGCAATTTCAGCAGGAGATCAAAAGCGGCCTGTGTCCGATCTTGTCGCAAAAGTGCCTGAACCTGCAGCCGGGCCAGACACTTGAGAGTTTTGTGTCGAGCCAGTTTACCGAACTGCGTTCGCAGATCGATGCGCTCGAGACCGAACATCGCTCGGTCGTCGGGTCGCTGAGGTCGGCCCGCGAGGCCGCCGGGCAACTGACAACTGTCGAAACCTTGCAGCGGCGGCTCGCTGAGCTCACCGATGAAGGGACACGGTTAAACGCGGAAAAGGCCGAGCTCGTCAGCCGCTCGGAGATGCTCGAAACGGCGGAAAAGGATCTTGCCGAGGCCGAATCAAAACTTGCGGCACTGGACGATCCGCGGTCAAGGATCAAATTTCTCGAATCGGCGGCCGCACGTGAACAGGAACTGCGGGATCAGCTTTCGGCGATCGAGAGCAACCTCGAACGCCTGGAAAATGACCGCAACATCACGGTCGAAAAGCTCGAATCTTACGCTGACCTAGATCAGCAATTGGAGGCGGCCGCGGCTGAACGCGATGCGACGGCCGACGCTCACCGCACATTCGTGGCGAACGAAGCCGAGGCCGAGGCACTCGGGGAACGTTCGCAGAACCTTGAGGCCGCAGCCGCGGACCTGAGTGACGCCGACAGGCGACGCTCCGCTGCGGAAAACGATCTGTCCGAGGCGTCAGCCGGCTTTGACAGCGAACTTCAGTCACGGCGGCGGGCCGAACTCCTGCAGGCCGAACGCGGTCATGCTCAGGCCGCCGCAACGCTCGCGGCCGCCCGCCAACGCGAAGCCGCGCTCGACGCCGAGTTAAAGCGATTTACTGAATTACGCCGGTCGCTGGCCGGCGAATTCAAAGAAAAAGAGCGGCTTGAAAAGGTCGCCGAGGCAACCGCTTTCATCCGCGACACACTCAAAGAAGCGGCACCGCGCGTCGCCCGCAATTACGGTTACCACGTTTCGCTTGAGGCAAACCTGCTGTTTCGCGAGATCACGGGAAATGCCGAACGCACGCTGAAATGGGGCGAAGATTACGCCATAATGCTGGAGGAAGACGGTTACGAGCGGCCGTTCCAGAGTTTATCGGGCGGCGAGCAGATGGCCGCGGCATTGTCGGTCAGGTTGGCACTGTTGAAGCAACTGACGGACATCAGGATCGCCTTTTTTGATGAGCCGACGACCAACATGGACGCCGAACGCCGCGAAAACCTCGCGATGCAGATCAGCCGGATAACCAACTTTGACCAGCTTTTTGTCATCTCGCACGATGAGACGTTTGACAGTTATGTGGACAATCTAATTGCCCTTGGATGATCAGATCATGAAACACGTCACCATAGTCTGCGACGGCTCAAGCCTCGGCAACGGCAAGGGAAATCCTCGTGCCGCGGCTGTCGCCGTGCTCGGGTTTCACGGCTTTTGGAAGGCGGTTGGCGAATTTCTCGGCAATGCGACCAATCAGCAGGCCGAGATCGCGGCCGCCGCCATCGGACTCGAAAGGCTTAAAGAGCCGTGCAAGGTGACACTGATGTCCGATTCGCGTTACGTGGTCGAGACGATGGGCGGCACCTGGAAGCGAAAGACCAACCACGACTGGTGGAAACGCCTCGACGCTGCCGCAAAACGGCATCAGATCACGTGGAAATGGGTCAAGGGCCACAACGGCCACGACGTTCAGGAGGTCGCCGATTCGATGGCTCGCAAGATGGCCGAGCTCGGTTATGTTGACCAGGCATTGTTGGAAGACGCTGTCGTCGAACTCGGTATCCTGGAGATCTAAGAGAAGTATTAACCACAGATGTACACGGATAAACACAGATCGGAGGAGAGCAAAGATGCGCCGTCCTTTGCCTTGACCAGGCTTTTCCGAGCTCATCCGAGGGTGGAATTCCTGTCTCTGCGTCTTTGCGTTTCCGCGGTACTGATACTTCTTATTGTGTCGTTCGTTCAGGGGCAGCGGTCCGGGCTCGGCTGGGTCTGGCAAAACCCTCTGCCGCAGGGCAACCCGCTGTATTCGATCCACTTTGCCAAGGACAAACTTCACGGATTTGCCGTCGGGTCTGACAACACGATCCTCCGGACGCGCGACGGCGGCTTTCGCTGGGAGCGGCAAGATGCTCCGACCGACGTTACATTTTCAGGTGTTTGGACCCGTGACGCCGAGACGGCGATCGCCGTCGGGTCACGCGGCACGATCGTGATGACGACAAATGGCGGCAAGGACTGGAACCGCGTGGCTGTCGACGCCCGCGACCACCTTTACAGCATCGCGTTTGCCGGTGCGGACGCAAAGACCGGATGGATCACCGGCACATACGGACGGATACTTAGATCCGTCGACGGCGGCCTGACTTGGCGGACGCAGGCCGTCGATACCAAGGAGCATATTCTCAAGGTCGCGGCATTTGACGCCGATCATGCCGCCGCGGTCGGCCTCGGCGGAACGGTACTTTTCACAAACGACGGCGGAACAAACTGGACCGTCACCGGCCCATGCAGCGGTGCTGTGGTGTCGGGCGTCGCCTACACGTCGGTAAATTCGCTGATCGTTGCCGGTTACGGCGGCTGCATCGCGCGGTCAAACGATTCGGGAGCGACCTGGAACCTCGTCAATATTTACAGCCGTGCCGACCTGTTGTCGATCAATTTCTCAAGTGAAAAGACCGGCTCGATCACTGACGCAAACGGCCTCGTATGGCTGACCGGAGACGGCGGCACAACGTGGCTGCCATTTAACATTCGGACCAACCCGAAGCTCGTTTCGACCTACTTTGCCAATAGTTTTACGGGTTGGGCGGTCGGCGAGAGCGGCCTCATCCTGCGCACCGACGACGGCGGATCAAGCTGGCAGCGTCTGAGCGAGGGCGGCCGCGAGGACGTCAATGACCTCGCGTTTCTTGACGATGAACTCGGCGTTGCCGTCGGCTCAAAGGGCCGGATCTGGCTGACCAACGATGCCGGGCGGTATTGGCTGCCCGTATTTTCGGGCACGGGCGAAAACCTCAACGCCATTCACTTTTACGACGGGCAGAAGGGCTGGGCCGTCGGCGACAAGGGCACGATCCTCCGAACGATCAACGGCGGAGCGAGTTGGGGCAAAGGCGTTTCAAACGTGACCGAAGACTTGCTCGCCGTCAACTTTGTGACCGACAAGATCGGTTTTGCGGTCGGTGCCAACGGAATGGTGCTGAGGACCGATTCGGCCGGTGCGTACTGGGAACAGTTCGAATCCGGCACCCGGCTATGGCTCGAGGACGTTCGCTTTTTTGACGAAAAGAACGGCGTTGCGGTCGGTGACGTCGGCACGGTCCTGACGACCAACGACGGCGGCCTGACGTGGTCAAAGATCAAGACCAACCTTCGCGAAAACCTTTACGCCGTCAGCTTTTTTGACGCTAAGATCGGTTTCGCCGTCGGTGCGGGCGGCGTCATACTCGGCACCGTCGACGGCGGACAGACCTGGAAGGACCAGGAATCGCCGACGCGGTCAAACCTGTTTGCGGTACAGGCATTCGGTAAGGATGGCGCGGTCGCGGTGGGCGAACTCGGAACAGTTCTTGTGACCGAGGACGGCGGCCGTTCGTGGCAGATCCAGCCAAACATTACCGGAAAGGTGCTGCAGGCGATCGTTTACCGCGGCGACAAAAATGTCTGGACGGCCGGACGCGGCGGCACGATACTCAAACGGACCGATCCGCTGTCGCCCAAACCGCTAAGCGGGCCGAAAACGCCGCCAGTTCTGGCCGGGGCGGCCCCGCGTCTGCAGCCAAAGATCCGTCAACCGCTGGTCACGATCACCGATGACGGCGATATCCCGGCCGCCGTTCCCGCCAAAAAGCCCTAGTGACGTCTGACGGTGACCGATATCCATTCGCCCGCCGACGCGATCGAATAATCGGAAATTCTGCGATGTTCCAGAGCATCAATGATCATATCCGACTGGGCGGCAAGAATGCCCGAGAGAAGCAGGATACGGTCGGCCTTTGACAACAGCAGGTCGAGAATCGGCAAAATGACGTCGACGGTCAGATTGGCGCAGACAAAGCCATACCGGTCGGTCGTTTCGTCGATCTCGCCGGTAAAAAACCCGATCCCGGCGGCGCCATTCGCGGCGGCATTTTCATTGGCGATTTTGACCGAATCTTCGTCGATGTCGCAGGCCGTGGTGCGCCGTTCGCCGATCTTTGCGGCGGCTATAGCCAAAATGCCGGTTCCGGTCCCAACATCGAGAAAGCTCTCGCCGGGTGCAAGTTCGGCTCCGATCACGTCGAGACACAGTTGTGTCGTTTCATGCGTTCCGGTGCCGAATGCCATATTAGGCTCGATCCGGATAACGATCCGCTGATCGTCGTCGATCGGTTCCCAAGGCGGAGCAATGATAAATTTTCCGATCACGGTCGGCCGCCAGTACTTTTTCCATTCGGCGAGCCAGTCGGTCTGTTCGACGCTGCGCGTTCCGATACTCGCTGCCGCCGCCGGTCCGAATCCGTATATCGTCAACGCGCCAAATACCGCATCACGGATCTCGCCGTCAGCAGGCAGCGTTTCAAAATAGCCCGACACACGCATCGGTTTGTCGGTCGGTTTGAGAAAGCTGTCGATCTCAGTTCCGAGGGCACCGAGCTCGTTCAACGCAAATTCGATCGCCTCGGTTGCGGCCGCATCGGCCTCGACGTCGACGGCGAACCAGAGCTTTTTGTTGTTATTCATTTCGATATGAGGCCGAAGCCCTCAGCCCTGACGGCGGACACTATCGGCTTTTTTCGAGTCCGATCTCATCCAGCGACGCTTCGCGGTTGCGCCAGTCCTCGACGACCTTGACAAAGAGTTTCAGAAACACCTGGCGGCCGACCAAATTTTCGATATCGACTCGGGCACGGGTCCCGATGTCTTTTATGCGGGCACCTTGCTTGCCTATGATGATCTTCTTTTGCGACGGCTTTTCGACGTAGATCGCGCAAAAGACGCGAAGCACGTTAGGGTCAGTATCGTCATAAAGTTCGGTCACGACCGCGGTCACATAAGGGATCTCTTCGCCGGTCGAAAGCAGTATTTTTTCGCGGACCATCTCGGCGACGATGCTCCGCACCGGCTGGTCGGTCATCTCGTCTTCGCCAAAGATCGGTTCGCCCTCGGGCAGGTGCTTGACGATCTGTTTGAGCAAATTGTCCACCGCGTCGCCCTTTAGCGCCGATACCGGGATTATCTCGGCAAAATCGTACTCCTTGGAGTACATTTCGATCAGCGGCAGCAGCGTTGCCTTGTCACGGATCTTATCGATCTTGTTGAGGACCAGAACGGTCGGCTTTGCGGCCTGTTTCACGAGTTCGAGCACAAACCGGTCGCCGTTCCCGGTCGAAACGCTCGCGTCGCGCATCAGTACGAGGACGTCAACCGAGAGAATGGCGTCGTGAACCGCCGACATCATTCGGCGATTGAGCAAATGGCCGGGCTTGTGGACGCCCGGCGTGTCGACAAAGACTATCTGGCCGCCATCGATGTTGACGATGCCCTGGATACGGTGCCTGGTGGTTTGCGGTTTGTTGGAAACGGCGGCGATCTTTTCACCGACGAGGCGGTTCAAGAGCGTAGATTTGCCCGCGTTGGGCCGGCCGACAAAGGCGGCGTAGCCGCTGCGAAAATTATCTTCCTGCATCGATTAGACGGTAACAGATTTGACGTAAGATTCAAGGAATCGTCTGATCTACTGCTTTTTGAGCAAGTTCTGCTTGCCGGCCAGAGCGTCGCGAAAAGCGCCGCCCGGTATATCGTCGAGTTCGATCGCCTTGTCGTAAAGTTGGACGGCGTAGGCGTTCTCGCCGGCAAATTCATATATCCGGGCAAGTGCGACATACGTCAACGACAAAAGCGCCTTGTCAGTGGTCGGTTTGGCCGTCCTGAGAACGTTGCTGTAAGCGACCTTGGCATCGAGCAGCTTCTGGGCCTGTACGTCGGGATCGGTGACGCCCTCCGCCGACAGGCTGGCCACACGGCCGATCGAATAATAGATACGCGGCTCGGACGGGTTTTCAGCGGCCAGTTTCTTGAGTTCGGCTCCCGCTCCGATGAGGTCGCGGGCGGTGATCATCTTCTGGATCTCAAGCAAACGCCGGGTAACGGGGTTGTCGGGAGCGGTCTCGACGGCGACCGGACTCTTTCGGCGCAATTCGCGAGCGGCCAGGGCGCGCTTTTTCGCCTCGGCATTGCGGGCGAGACGGTCGACCTCCTTTGACGCGTCAAAGGTCGCGATCATTTCACGCAGCGACGAAGCGATGTCAAACCCCGAGTCCTCAGTCCCCTTTAGCTGATCGGCAAAATAAAACGCCATTACCGCTCCATGCTCGTACGCCTCAGAGAGCATCAGTGCCGTTTCGTCCGCCAAAATCGACTTTTGCCGCTCGAGTTCGGCCGATACGGCCCGCTTTTCGGGGTCGGTCTTCATGGTCCCGATCTTCTCACGGGCCTGTGCCGTGGCGATCTGCGAACGCGTAAATTCGATCTGACGGGCGTCGATCGCCGAAACCAACGAGCGCGAGACGGTCAGGAAGACATCCGGCGAAATGGATGGGTCTGACTTACGTCGCTCATCGAGCAGCAGTTTGACCTGATCGCGGATCAGAGCGATGTCTTTAGACTGCTTCAGCACGAGCGGATCGATAACAAACTGGAGAAATGCCCGGCGGGCATCGGTATTGCTGAGGTCCTTGTCCGGCGGCAGGACGAGATAATAGTCGTCTTTGACGTTCAAAAAGATGATATTGCCGGCCGGGGCGAGCATTTCCGGCACCACCAGAAAGCGCCTCTCATAGTCACGGGTCTCGACCTTTTGCAGTACGGTCGATTTGCTTTTGGCCTTCTGTGTCTCGATCTTTACCTTTTCTGAATAATAGATCTCAGGCCGCGTATGCATATAGTCCAACAGGTCGCTGACCATCTCTCGCGTCGATGATCTGAGGGTGCGGTCGGCCTCAGCCTGATAATCTTTGACGTACTCGTCGAGTTTCCCGCTAATGCCCGAGCGACGGTAGAATTCGCGTGCAAGAGGGGCAAAATCAAGAACGTCGAGCAATGCTCCGGGCAGATCGGCCGTGTAGGCCGGGTCGGCCATTTCCGGAGCCGGCGAAAGCGTGTAAGCCATCGAGATGAACGGCGAGACGATCTCGGCGTCGGTTGCATTCGGGCGCCGCTTCTTGTACTGGGTCACAAAGACCGAGATGCGCTGACGCAGATCTTCGTTCATCCCGGCCATATCCTGCAGCAGCCTTTCCCTGAAAAGAGAACCTTTTTCTGACAGAGCGGTGTTGATCAGTTTTACGTCCTGGCCGGCGTCGTTCTTGGCCCGGGCCATCTCAAGAGCCGCCAGCACGACCAGCAAGCGCTTATCCGGGTCGATCTTGACGCCATAATTCGAGACGTCCATCACGGCTGGGGGATTTTGTCCAAAACCAACCGCCGCAAAAACGGCAACTAATATGAGTAGTATGATCTTTCGCATTTACTTCAAGGCCCGGCTCGAATTGGCACCGTTCGGTCAGACTGTCTGCGGCCTAATAAAAAAAGATGAATTTATTCCGCCCCGGGATGCACGGCAACATAATAAAACAAAGGATAAAGGAGAAACAACGTTCATCCTTTATCCCATTGTGCCGTTAAAAACGGAGCCGCCTTAGACTAGAAACTGGCGAGAGCGTCAGCTTCGTTCTCATAAACGTCGAAAACGGTCAACAACTTGGTGATGGCCAGCAGATCCTGGATCTTTTCGGTCAGATTCAAGAGCTTGAGCGTGCCGCCCTCTTTGTTCACCGCAGTAAAGCTCGATACCAGCTCGCCAATGCCGCTCGAATCGATGTAGCCGACATGGCCCAGATTCAAGAGCAATTTGGTCTTACCTTCGCCGAGAACACGGCGAATCGCTCCGCGAAGTGCAACGCTGCCCTCACCGATCGTGACCTTGCCGTCGAGATCGAGGATCGTCACATCACCCGCTTGCCGTTCAGTTATAGTAATATCTGCCATTTTTATCTCCTGTTTTTAACTCCAAATTGTATGAAAGCTGATTTTAGACCAACATTCGACCAAAAGTCCACGTACCGCCCGGTTTTTATCGCTTTTTCGCCATCGTCACGACCAATCCGCCGCCATCGGCGTTGGTCCACTCGACCTCGTCCATGAACGACCGCATGAATAGGATCCCGCGGCCATTTGCTTTGAGCAGATTTTCGCGGTCGGTCGGGTCCGGAATGTCCTCCGGCCGAAAACCCGAACCATAATCCCGAACCTTTATCTCGATCCCTTCGGCGGTTTCCGCGAGGGACACCTCGACAGCCTTTGATTCGTCAAACTTGTTGCCGTGTTTGACGGCATTTGCCACCGATTCGCGAACCGCGAGATCGATCGCAAAGATCATATCGTCGGCAAGACCGGCATCTTTAGCAAAGAGCTCGGCAGCCGCGGCGGCTTCATCTACCGATTCGATCCGGCTGGGCAATGTAATCTGCACGTTCTCAGTCACAATCAATATATGTTCAGTACGTTAAAGGCTGAAACCGCCGCGTGTCAAGACAAACGCTCTCGTTTCCGCTTAAAATGATAGCAATGATCGTTCATCCTGCCAAAAAACTGTCGGGTACACTGCGCCTTCCCGGTGACAAGTCAATTTCGCACCGGGCCGCAATGCTCGCGGCGATGGCAAACGGAACTTCGGAAATAAGCAATTTTGCGGCAAGTGCTGACTGCGGTTCGACACTGGCGTGCCTGAGTTCGCTCGGGATCGACATCAGGCGGTCGGGTTCGGACGTCGCCATTGCCGGCGGGCCATTTACGCCGCCGCGGACGCCGCTCGATTGCGGAAACAGCGGGACGACGATGCGGCTTTTGATCGGCATTCTGGCCGGCCGTCAGGTCGGGGCCACGCTTACCGGCGACGACTCGCTTTCGTCGCGTCCGATGGGCCGGGTCATCGACCCGCTGCAGGAAATGGGTGCGAAGATCGAGTCGACCAACGGGCGAGCACCGCTCGTCATTGCCCCCGAAAGGCCGCTGACCGGCATTGAACATCATTTGCGTATCGCGTCTGCTCAGATCAAATCATGTCTGCTATTGGCGGGACTCTCGGCCACCGGCACGACGACGGTGCACGAGCCCGCCCCGACCCGCGACCATACCGAACGTATGCTCCGTTGGTTTGGTGCCGAGATCGGTACGACGGCTGAAGGAGCGATCTCGGTTCGAGGCGGCCAAACGCTCTCTGCCGGATCATTCAGCGTGCCGGGCGACATTTCGTCCGCTGCGTTCTTTATGGTCGCGGCGGCCTGTCTCGACGGATCGGAAATGATGCTCGAGGGCGTCGGCCTGAATCCGACCCGGACCGGAATCATCGAGGTCTTGAGGCAAGCCGGTGTTGACCTTTCGTTAACCGCCGAACGCACCGAATGCGGTGAACCGGTAGGCGACATTGCCGTTCGCGGATCGGCCGCCAACCTGTCGGCGGCAAAAATGCTGCGGCTCGACGGTCCCGCGATCGCCAACATAATTGACGAAATACCGGTCCTCGCCGTCCTCGGAACTCAGTTGGGACAAGGGATCGAGATCCGCGGGGCCGCCGAACTGCGCGTCAAGGAATCGGACCGCATCCGGACCGTCGTCGAAGGGCTCCGACGAATGGGCGCGGATGTTGAGGAATTTGAGGACGGAATGAGGGTCATGCCAACACGTCTCAGCGGCGGCCGGATCGACTCGCACGGCGATCATCGGATCGCGATGGCGTTTGCGGTCGCCGGACTGATCGCCGAGGATGAGACCGAGATCGTCGGAGCCGATTGTGTCGATGTTTCGTTTCCGGGATTCTTCGAAACACTCGCGAGTGTCGTAATCTCTTAAGCGGCAATGGAAACAGAACGTCGGATCGTATTAACGGGATTTATGGGGGTCGGCAAATCAAGTGTCGCCCGCCATGTCGCCCATCTGCTCAGAGCAAAGCGCGTCGACCTCGACCAGGAACTCGAACACGGTGAAAGGCGAACGGTCGCCGAGATAATCGATGCCGAGGGTGAAGCAGCGTTTCGCGACATCGAATCGCGCTATCTGCGGCGAGCTCTTGACCGGCCCGACCTGAGGATCCTGTCGCTCGGCGGCGGGACCTGGACCCTTGAGCGGAACCGCGAGATGATCAAGGCTTCGGGCCTGACAAGCGTATGGTTGGAATCGACGTTCGAACACTGTTGGCTGAACATCGCTTTCTCGCGAAAGGACCGGCCGCTCGCACGTGACAAACAGCGGGCTTTTGAGCTGTTTCAACAACGGCAGCGGTATTACGCACTTGCCGACTGGCACTTTGTCGTCCGGGCGGACAGCACGTCGTTTGATGTCGCCAAGCAGATCATCGAGCAAGTTTTTTCTTGAATAGCTTAACTTTGCTATTGATAATTTGATCGTTATCAATCAGAATTATCTTACTAGAAAACTAGTTATCCACATCTTAATGGGTGCGGAGATCCTTATTAGATCGAACAGATGCCCTGTGCATTTGCGATTTTTTGGTACGCGAATATTAAACAATTTTCCGGAGGAAAAATGAAAATCAAAGCTTTAACACTTCTCACTTTGGCCCTTGCCCTCTTTATGAGCGCCTGCGGCAAGAGCGACGCTGATCTGCAGAAAGCAGTTCAGGACAAACTCGCTGCCGACAAGGTCACCGGCGTCACGGTTGCCGTCAAGGACGGTGTCGCGACGTTGACCGGCGAAGTTGCGGACATTACGGTCAAGACGAAAGCCGAAGCCTCAGCCAAGGTCGAAGGCATCAAATCGGTTGACAACAAATTGACGCTCAAGCCGATGCCGACCCCCGAGCCGCCGTCACCCGACAAGATGATCGAAGGCACCGTCAATGAAGCCCTCAAGAAGAAAGGCATCACCGGCGTCACAGTTGCCGTCAAGGATGGCGAGGTCACGCTCAGCGGAACCGTCGATAAGGCGAAGGTCGCCGAGATCATGATGGCCGCAAACGAAGCGAAACCGAAAAAGGTTGTCAACAACCTCAACAAATAGGCGAATATCGGAGGAATTATGTCATTACAAGAGAAATATCAAACACTTCTGGAACTCGCCAATGCTAACGGTACTTCGTATGAGTTGGCCGAAGGCGACGGCGTGCTTCACATCACGGGAACCGCCCCTAGCGATGAGGCCAAGGCACAGCTCTGGGCAGAGTACGAAAGGATCGACCCTGATTTTCAGTCAAGCGACCTCATCCTCAATGTTTCGACCGGAGCCGGCGACGCCGGCGGCGGAATGAACACGTACACCGTCGTTTCAGGCGACAGCCTGAGCAAGATCGGCTCGAAATACGGTATCGCCTGGAAGGCGATCTGGGATGCCAATCGCGACATCCTCCATCACCCGGACAAGATCTATCCGGGCCAGGAATTGAGAATTCCATAGGCTGCGGGTCAAAGACCGCGATCGAAGCCTGCTCATTTCGGTGAGCAGGCTTTTTCTTTACTCGCAACGTGAACGGTAATTTAATACAATTTTCACAATGTCATTCGAAACGGATTTTATCGTAATTGGCAGCGGTGTGGCCGGCCTGCGTTCGTCGATCGAACTGGCAAAAAGCGGCGCCCGTGTCACCGTTTTGACCAAGGACAAAGCCAGCGAATCAAATACGGAATATGCTCAGGGCGGAGTGGCCGTCGTGCTTTCGGACGACGATAATGCCGAACTTCACGAGGGCGACACGCTGGTCGCGGGAGCCGGACTTTGCGATCCGTCGGCGGTAGCGACCCTTGTTACCGAAGGTACGATCCTCATCAAACAACTGATCGAATGGGGGACAAGGTTTGACCGTGACGGCGGCAAATTGATCTTTACACAGGAGGCGGCACACTCACGCCGCCGTATAATTCACGCCAACGGTGATTCGACCGGGGCTGAATTTGTACGGGCCCTCATCGCCCGTGCCGGTCAGGAAAGGTCGATCGACCTCACGCCTTTTGCCAATACCGAGAGCCTGATCGTACGCGACGGCAGGTGTATCGGCGTTCGTTTTCTGGACCCGATCCTGCGGACCCCTCGTGAAGTATTCGGCAGGGCCGTGATACTCTGCACGGGCGGCGCCGGCCAGTTATACCAGCACACCACCAATCCGTCCGTCGCGACGGGCGACGGTATGGCGATGGCGTATTTTGCGGGCGCTGAGATGGCCGACATGGAATTTGTCCAATTTCATCCGACCGCACTCAACATCCCGGACGCACCCCGATTTTTGCTCAGCGAAGCGATGCGCGGCGAAGGCGGCATTCTCCGAAACAAGTTTGGCGAGCGGTTTATGCCTAATTATGACGAGCGGGCCGAACTAGCCCCACGCGATATCGTTTCGCGTTCGATCGTCGCCGAGATGCGGCGCACCGGCACCCGCAACGTCCTGTTGGATATGACATCTCTCGACGGTGACTTTCTGCGGCACCGCTTTCCAAAGATATACGACACTTGCCGGCAATACGGGCTGGACATCTCGAGGGATCCGCTTCCGGTCTCGCCGGCCTCGCACTATTGTATGGGCGGGATCCGTACCGACCTGTGGGGCCGCAGCACGGTTCCCGGGCTCTACGCCGCCGGCGAGGTCACCTGCACCGGCGTTCACGGTGCCAACCGGTTGGCGTCAAACTCACTGCTCGAAGGGCTTGTCTTCGGTGCCCGTGCCGGACAGGCGGCGGTTGAAGATACTGCCTCGCTCTCGAGCCTCGGCGTCACCCGCGACTTTTCGGCGGTCGATGCCGCCGATGAACAAAACACGGCGCTCTCGACAGCGGTCAGAAAGCGCATCAAACGAGTGATGTGGGAACGCGTCGGCATTCTGCGTGATCGTTCGTCGCTCGAGCGGGCCCTCAAGGAATTTTCGCAGATATCCGCCGGTAATCTGAGCACGTCATCGCGCAACTTCGTTACGCTGGCGACACTCGTGGCGACCGCGGCACTCTGGCGCGAAGAGTCGCGCGGCGGCCATTTCCGGACTGATTTTCCGGAACAGCATGACAAATGGCGACACCATTCGATCCAGACGATCGGCCGCCCGATCGCCGCGGCCGAAAAAATGGACTTTGACATATCATCGAGAGTGTAATTAAAATCGAGCAAATCTAAATTTCTCCGGCATCGGTCACAAAATGCAAAATACGGCTACCACCCTTAATCTGGCGTCGATAGTATCGCACCACGCACGGCTTGCTCCGCGAAAAGAGGCGATCGTTTGGGGCGATGTCCGCCTCACTTACGGTGAGATCGACGGCCTGTCTAACCGCGTGGCGAACGCTTTGGTCGAAATGGGTATCGGCCACGGCGACAAGGTCGCACTCTGCTGCCCGAATCTGCCGTTCTTTCCGATAGTGTATTACGGCATTATGAAGGCAGGGGCCGCGGTCGTGCCGCTCAATGTGCTGTTTAAGCCGCGCGAGATCGCCTATCATCTGACGGACTCGGATGCCAAGGCGGTCTTCGTTTTTGAGGGCACCGACGAGTTGCCGCTGGCCGCGACGGTAAAGGAGGGCTTCGACCAGGTCCCGACATGCGAAAAGCTGATCGTGATGACGCGGGACCTGATGGGAAAAAGTCCGGTCGACGGCCACGAAACGCTGACCCAGATCACATTCGACAAATCGGAGCGATTCGACATTTACCCGACGCGGCCCGATGACACGTGCGCGATCCTCTACACCTCAGGGACCACCGGGCAGCCCAAAGGGGCCGAACTTACCCATCTTAACCTCTACTCAAATGTCACGACGACGTTTCTGATCCATCTACCGATGCTCGATTTTACCGACGGCATCCAGAAAACCTGTCTCATCACGCTGCCGCTATTTCATACGACCGGGCAAACGGTTCAGATGAATACGCAGATCTACGCCGGCCACCGGATCGTTCTTCTGCCGAGATTTGATCCGCAGGCGACACTCGACGCCATGGTCGCCGAGGGTGTGAATTTCTGGGTCGGCGTTCCGACGATGTACTGGGCCCTGCTCCGTCACGTCGACGAGACAGGATATGACATCAGCCGCGTACGCGAGACTATGAAGGTATGTTCGTCCGGCGGTGCCCCGATGCCGGTCGAGGTCATGAAGGAGTTTCAGGAGCGGTTCGGGGTGCGGGTGATGGAGGGCTACGGCTTGTCTGAGACGTCGCCGCTTGCATGTTTCAACCATTTTGAAAGGCCGTCGAAACCCGGCAAGGTCGGCCAGCAGATCTTCGGCGTCGAGGTCAGGTGCGTTGACGACGATGACAACGAGGTACCGCGCGGTCAGCGGGGTGAGGTCGTCATTCGCGGCACCAACGTGATGAAGGGCTATTACAAACGTCCCGAAGCGACCGCCGAGGCGTTTCGCAATGGTTGGTTTCACACCGGCGACATCGGGATCATTGATGACGAAGATTATCTCGCCATCGTCGACCGCAAGAAAGATATGATCCTTCGCGGCGGCTACAATATATATCCGCGCGAATTGGAAGAGGTGATAATCACGCATCCGCTCGTGTCGCTGTGCGCGGTGATCGGCGTGCCGGACGAGCGTCTCGGCGAGGAGGTCAAGGCCTTTGTCGTGCTCAAACCCGGTTGCTCGATGACAGAAGCCGAGTTTACAGATTGGTGCAAGACGCAGTTTGCAGCCAACAAATACCCGCGTCACGTCGAGTTTCGCGAATCATTGCCGATCGGCGGGACCGGCAAGATATTCAAACGTGCCCTGAAAGAGGAAGCCTCTTGATCCGCCGATTGCTTTCCCGGCCCCTATAGGTAAGACTTGTTGTTTATGGTTCGATATAAGGCCCTTCTGGTGGTCATTGCCCTCGCGTCATTAATTGCGGCCTGTTCCGGCACAAAACAGGACGGCTACGTCATCGCCGACAGCAAGTCGTACGAGGCGTCGCTGTTCCGTCAACAATGTGCCGTCTGCCACGGCCCCGAGGGCAACGGCAAGACGGTGGACGGCAAGGTCGTCCCGAGTTTGCGTGTGGGCGATTTTAAGTTCAAGACCGAAGCCGAGGTCTACAACCAGATCGCCAATGGCGGCAACGGAATGACGCCCTTTCGCGACCTGCTTACCGACCGCGAGATCAAATTGCTGGCTGACCTGATCCATAATCGGCTCAGGGCAAAAAAAGACTGAGTTCACCCGAGCAACCGTACTTACCTTAGATTTTTTTTCAAATTCCGGTGTCATCCGGCCCGATCTGCGAGTAGAATATTCAATATGAGAATTCTGATAACGGGTGCGACCGGCCTGCTCGGCCAGGCCCTGACCGAGTCGTTCGTGGAAAAGGGTCACGAGATCCTGAAGGCCTCACGTAAAGATCCGATCGACGACGCTCACGTAAAGTGGAGCGTCGAGGACGGCTTTGCAGATCCCGACAAACTCGAGGGGATCGATGTCGTCGTCCATCTCGCCGGCGAAAATGTCAGCGGGCTCCGCTGGACCGACGAAAAGAAAAAGGCGATCCGCGACAGCCGCATTCTCGGGACACGAAACGTCGTCGACGCGATCTCGAAACTCAAGAACAAGCCCAAGGCGTTTATCGCCTCATCGGCGATCGGATTTTATGGCGAGCGTGGCGACGAAGAGATGACCGAAACGTCACCTCCCGGCGACAATTTTCTCGCCGGCGTCTGCAAGGAATGGGAGACCGAATCGCGGCGTGCCGAGGACGCCGGCATCCGGACGGTTCTGCTCAGGACCGGGATCGTGCTCTCAAAGGACGGCGGTGCGCTTTCGACAATGCTCCTGCCTTTTAAGATGGGTGTCGGCGGCGTGGTCGGAAGCGGCAGGCAGTGGATGAGCTGGATATCGCTCGTCGACGAGGTCGCGATCATCAATTATTGCATTGAGAACGAGAGTATTCGCGGTGCCGTTAACGCCGTCGCGCCTAATCCGGTGACCAACGCCGAATTTACCAAAACGCTTGGCGAAGTGCTCTACCGGCCGACATTTTTGCCGCTGCCTGAATTTGCGGTGAGTATGATCTTTGGCGAAATGGGCGACGCCCTGCTGCTCGCAAGCACCAAGGTGCTGCCAAAACGTCTCGA
This sequence comes from uncultured Chloracidobacterium sp., assembly GCA_937941715.1. Classification (GTDB taxonomy): domain Bacteria; phylum Acidobacteriota; class Blastocatellia; order Pyrinomonadales; family Pyrinomonadaceae; genus OLB17. The sequence continues at coordinate 33,327 of CALDGX010000065.1, forward strand.
GGACGCCGGATTTGAGTTTAAGTATCCGAACCTGAAAGAGGCTATTGAGCACGCAGTGAAATGAGCCCGATGCGTAATGGACGGGCCAGGATCGTGACAAACCGGCCGCCCGTTTACGCAGGCGGTACGGACAAGAGTAGCGGGCGGCTCGGTGACGCGTCGGTGTCAAAAGGGGCGATCTGCAGGTTCAGCAAATATGCGCCATCCGGAACCTCCGCCGGAGCGTAGATCAGCTCAGTGATGGTCGAATCTACTCTGGTCCCGGCATTTGTTTCACGGCTTCCCTTCTCGACATTCCAAAAAGCCCGATGAGCGGGCAGCGTCGGATCATCGAGCCTATCGAGCGACGGCAGATCGACAAGCAGATGTTTGTATCCGCAATCGACGATGTACTCGATCGCTTCAGCGGTAAAATACGGCGGAATGTTGTCAGTGTCGTATATTCGCGTCAATTTACTATCATCGTTCGGAAGGGTTCGGATGATCAGTGCCATTGCCCCTTCTTTCACCGATCTTGATAGCGTCGCCCGCAACAGTGCGGATGTGACGACCGTGTCGTTCACCGGCTGGCCGCCCGCTGATGCAGGCGGTTCTGACAAAGCCTGCGGCTCCACCGTCACCAGCACCGCCGGCATCAACACATCGAACAAATGATCCCGCACCGAGATCCGCTCATCCGTGATATGCCCGACGCACTCGGTATGCGTCCCGCTGCAGTGAGGGACAAAGGTGTACCGTTCGAAATTTACGCTCGAACCGTCTCGGGTGTCACCGAGGACCGCTGCCGTCGCCGCGTCAACGCCGAACGCATTCGGCTGCGGGCCGTTGAAGCGCAGCGGTATTGAGATGTCGATCGGGGCCGATGCGTCATATTCCAGCGGCTGCCCGTCGATGCCGAACGTAATTATCATTTTTCATCCTGCCTGATGACCAGCAACAGCCCCTTATTCTTCGCAATGCGGATCTTATCATCCGCCTTGAGAACGGCCGCAGATTGAAATCCGGCGACCTCAGGAGCGGTGATCGTCGCCATTGCCGGGTCTATACCGAGGGCACGCCAATCGATCTCAAGTTGGACATCGGCGTCATTCTCAGCCCAGCTTGCGATCGAGACCAATGCCGCACCCTTTTTCCAATATACGGTGGTGAGCACCTTTGGGTCGTTGGTACGAACCATACAGTTCGGTGACCAGTAACCGTACATTTGCGTTCCTTTCATTCCGAAATCGTCCCAGACCTTCCATATCGGCCGCGGATCGGCGTTGTCCGACCACGGCATGCGGTTGGTCATGCCGTATATCATCCCGCGCCACGGGTTGCCGCCCTTTTCGAGCATTTCGCCCATCAGGCCGAAAGGAATTCCTGAGACCTCGGTCAGGAAAAAGTCGGGCGAATTATTCTCGTAGTCGAAATACTCGCCAAACCAAAGCCGGTTCAGATACGGGAAATGCTCCATGTAGAGCATCGCCGAGTTGTTGAAACCATCGTTCTTGTTAAACTGATTCGCCGAATGCAGGTCGACGATACCGGGATGCCCGCCCGCGGTCAGCACGCGTTTGACGCGTTTCATAGTGACGCGGTCAAATGCGACGTCGTCGAGATATATGCCGTCGATTCCGACATTTTGCGTCAGCCAGTTCATGCCCTCGACATAGTAGTTGTGCCAGCGGCTGACACCGCTGTTGACGATCGCCGCGTCCTTCAGCTCAGGAACGAACCACGCCGCGATATAATCGTCGCCGACGTGCTCCTGCAGCCACGAAAATCCGCCGCCCTTGCCGCCAGAGAATATTTCGTGACCCAGGCTCCGCAGTGCCGGCAACTCGTACGCCCGGTTCGACAGCTCACGGACCGTGTTATAGATCTTGACCCTGAGCCCCTTCTGATGGGCCTCGTCGATGTACGCCTTCATCTCCTTGTGTGCGATAAACGGATAATTGATATAGGGATTTATCGCGTTGGCGTGATGGATATTGACGACCGTCGCACCCGTCTTTTTGATCTCATCGACCGGCGTGTATTTGTGATAGAAGCGGTTTGCCCATTGCCAGTCAGTGTCGATGACGTGAAACGGCGTGATCAAAAGGTTGAAGTTGTAATACAGCACGTCGCCCTTTTGCATAGTCCGCGGCCCGCTGTAGGCCGTGACGGCCGTCGCCGTTTCCGAACTGCCGTCAATATTAATGCCGCCGTTTCCGCCGTTGCCCCACGACGATGGCAGCAATAGCGGTTTTTGCAGATAAAAGTTCGTGTTCAGCGGCCTGACGTATTTTTCATCACGCAGCGAGAACTGCATTCCCGCGTTGACCCCGCCGAGCCACGCACCGTCCTGATTCCTGGTCGCGACGTCCCATTTCCATTTCAGAAAAGGCGGCGTCGCACGGCCCTTTTCGCCAAGGCCCATCATATACTTGGCGGCGTTTTTCGAATACGGGATATCGAGGCTGATGTCTTTGATGCTCACGTCCTCGAGTGCCGTGACCTTGACGGTGTACTCCACAAAGCCGTCAAACTCCATCGCCCCTTCGATGTCCGCCTGCACATTAGCGTATTTGGTCGAGGCTCGCCATTTGACCGTTCCGGGCGACTTTTGCGTAAAGACGACGCCCTTCGGCATCGGGACAAACGCCGCTCCGTCCGCACCGGTGACCGACAGCGACATCGGCCGCACGAGCACCTGATTGTAGCCGGACATCGAGGTCATTTCGGGGCTGAATCGGGTGGCGATCGAACCGGGCAGACCGTCGTTGCTGAGACTCATGCTGCGGCCGAGAATACTGATGACGTTACCCTTGACCTCGATCGGCGTGTACGGCGGGATCACCGTGTTCGCCTGGGCCAACGTCGAGTTGAGCCATTTCAGCCGGGTCATTTTCTCCGGTTCGTTCGCCCCGCCGGCGGCCGCGATCTCATTGCTGACGTTGAATGTCAATTCGACCGTTTGCTCCGCCGCACCGCCGGCCGAGATCCTTGCCGTGCCCTTATAAGTGCCGGGTCGGGCAGCGACCGGAACGTCAACGCCGCACCAGATCGCCTGGACCTTGCCCTTGGGCACCGAGACCGTCTTGGTGAAAGGTTTCGCGTCGTAACCGACACCGTCGGTGTTTATGCAGGTGGCGGCAGCGGCCGGCAGTACCGCGCCGTTCGGTGCCTTCATGTCCGTAAATTTGACCGCGACGTTCTCTGCGGCCTTTATCGCGTAAACGCCGAACTGAAACGCGTAAAACTCACCGCGGCGGGCATTGCCCGAAAATTTCGCTTGTGGGCCGCTTTCGATCCATCGCTGCGGCAGGTCGTTCGTCATCCGGATCGGGAACATTCGGTCTTCGGGAAAGACCAAAAAGTCCTTTGTCCCGTTCGCCTTTACCAAAGCGTCCGTTTCCGCGGCCGTCGCTATGACCTCCATCGGATAGAACGAATTAAATGCGTCGATCGACTGGATCTCAATGACCTTGGCAAACGCGACCTCGGTGCCGACCAATACTGAATGTTCGCCGGAACCGTCCGCCGGTTTTGGGTAAAAATCCTTGGGATAATTGGCACTGCCCGATTTTGCGTACGGCAGATAATAAACGTAATAGATCCCCGGTCCGGCCATCGGCTCGAAGTAAACTTCGCCGTATTCGCGATTTATCGTCCCGAATGAAACGGTCGTCACGCGTCGACCGCCCGCGGTAGTGACAATTATCGACTTATCGGCAGGACTGACGTCGCGTCGGCGCCAGTCGATACGGGCAAAGGCGGTCTTGTCGGCGTTCTCCACATTTATGACCGCCCGAATGTTGCCGAACATATCGGCGTTCCATGGTGCAGGAGCAACGGTGAACTTTACTGATTGTGCCGGGACAGCAGCCGTAAATGCCGACAATGCCGAGACGATCACTAAAAAGAAAGCGATCGATATGTGCTTCATTAAGAGAGCCTCCTAACCTGCTCGACAGCGGAAGCGAGGTCGATATCAGCGACACTGTCGACCTCGGAGCACATCTGCATCAGAAGTCGGTCCTGCGCGTTGCCCTTAGCCTTGGCGACAGAATACGGCAGGTCCTCGCGAAATGTGACCATCGAGTATTTTGAGAAATAATCGGGATACGTCTGCTCGAGTTTTGTCTCCAGTTCGCGCTTTCGTACAAAGACAGGGTCGGCGACGGCATCACGCATTTCGTAAAAGTTCTCTTCGGCCATGTCGGCGATGGCGTCGGTGTTTACCTTGCGAAGCCGGCCGTACTCCTCGTAGATCCAATTCCAGTCGATCCGTCCGCCCGCTGACGCAGGCGGTTCTGACAGGAGACCGTCGAGCACGCGGACATCCTCAAACGAACAATTCATCCCCTGGCCATAGAACGGAACGACCGCGTGGGCCGAATCGCCGAGAAGCAGTGCGTTGCCGCCCGCGTTCCAGGGCCAGCATTTGAGCGTGCCGAGATTCCCGACCGGATTGGCGAAAAAATCTTCGACGAGCGTCGGCATCAGCGGAACCGCGTCGGCGAATTCACGGTCAAAGAACTCGTTGACGGTGCTGACGTCGGTCAGTTGTTCAAACGCGATCGCCCCCTTGTGAGCAAGAAACAACGTACACGTAAAACTGCCGTCAAAGTTTGGCAAGGCGATCATCATAAACTGATGCCGCGGCCAGATATGAAGGGCGTTCTTTTCAAGCTGAAACGTGCCGCCCGGCCCGGGCGGAATGTGCAGTTCCTTATAGCCGTGATCGAGAAATACGGTGTTCGAGCGAAATCCGTCGATCTGCGACTCCATCGCGAGGCGGACCGCCGAGCCCGCACCATCGGTCGCGATCACAGTGTCGGCGGACACCGTCTTTCCGCTCGAAAATCTTGCCGCACCGCTTTCACAGTCGAGATCAACACAGCGTTCGTTGAAGTGAAATGTAACCTCGCCGTACCTGTCGGCTTCGTTCATCAGGGCTATGTTGAGCCCGGCACGCGAGACCGAGTTGATGTATTCGCCCTCGCGGCCGCTGTATGGCAGTAATTTCGTTTCTCCGGACACGGTATGGATCATACGCCCGTACATCGGCACGGCCTCGGCCAGCATATATTCGTCCATGCCCACCTCACGAAGCGCCGCGATCCCGCGGTCCGAGAGTGCGAGATTTATCGATCGTCCGGCCTCGACAGGCTCAAGGCGCATATCGCCGCGGGCCTCATACACATCGACGGCCATCCCGCGTTTTGCTAGATTGATCGCCAAAAGCGAACCGGCAAGGCCGGCTCCGATAATTACAACTTTTTCGTTACTCATTTATGGGCAATTACTTAGTGTGGCGCGTCAAATACGCCACGGGATCCTTTCGCCGCTCACCGATCTCGGCCGTTCCCTTTATCTATAGCATCACTTGAAATGAGCGCAAAACACTCACGCGATCGAAAACGCCGGGAATGCAGCGGTTATTAAGAAAGTTTCTCGATCCGTACCGCCGTGACCTTAAATTCGGGTGCCTGTGTAAAGCGGTCGCGGGTCGGCCCGGTGGCGTAGTTCAGAAAGACTGCCGGGTCGTGAAATGACGCGAAAAGCTCGCCCGTTTTTACCTTGTTAGTGATCTCGACCGGCAACACTGCCTCGCCGTAATTGCTGCGCAGCCGGACCTCTTCGCCGTTCGCTATCGACAGCCTCTCCGAATCGGCCTTCGACATCTGCAGCAGGTCGGTCGGACGCAGTTCGCGGTTCGGCGTTCTCATCGTCATCGTTCCGGCGTTAAACTGCTCGAGCACGCGGCCGGTCGTCAGCATGAAGGGGTATTCGTCCGAAACGACCTCTTTCGTCGGCCGGAATTTGATCCGCCGAAGTGCAGCGGAAACGCCGTTTGAAAACGACTCGCCGTGGAGTATTTCGGTTCCCGGGTGATCGATGTCCGGGCACGGCCACTGGATGCCGGCCTTTTCTATGCGGTCATAGGTAATGCCGTATCCCGGAGGCCAGACGGCGCGTACCTCGTTCCAAACTTCCTCGGCGGTAGTGAATGCGAAATCGTCAGCGTGTCCCATCGCCGCCGCCAGGTCGCAGATTATTTCCAGATCCGAGCGTGAATTGCCGCGAGGAGTGACCGCGGTCCTGATCCGCTGAATTCGGCGTTCGCCGTTCATAAATGTTCCGTCTTTTTCAAAGGACGTCGCGGCCGGGAAAAAGACATGGCCGAACTTCTTCGCCGTCTCATTCATAAAGAAATCCTGAATGATGACCAGATCCATGTTCGCAAATGCCTTTTCCGTTTCGTGAGCGTTGGCGTTGGACAGGAAAACGTCATAGCCGATGGTCCAAAGCGCTTTGAGTTTGCCGTCGCGGGCGGCGTCGATCATTTGCAGTTGATTGAGCCCGGCGGCGGTCGGTACCGGTGCTTTCCAGACGCTCTCAAACAGTTCCCTGCCCGCGTCGATCGTCACCGATCCGGTCAAAATGCCGGGGTCACAGCCCATGTGGGCCGAACCCTGCACGTTATTCTGCCCCCGCAGCGGGTTGACGCCCGACCCGGGTTTACCGATATTGCCGGTCAGCAGGGCCAGATTAACTATCGACATCACGCCTTCGGTTCCCTGGTAATGTTCGGTCATTCCGAGACCGTGCATTGCCATCGACGGCGTATTGGTGGCGTAAATGCGGGCGGCCTTGCGGATCAGTTCGGCGTCCACGCCGCACCGCTCGGCGACGGCCTCGGGCGAATATTCGGCGACGAACGCCTTAAACTGGTCGTACTCTTCGACCCGTTTTTCGATAAACTCGACATTCACCAGCCCTTCGTCGATGATCGCGTGTGCCAGCGCGTTGAACATCAGGATATTCGTGCCCGGCCGGAGCTGCAGGTGCACGTCGGCGTACTTTGTCAGTTCGGTCTTTCGCGGATCGATAACGATCAGCTTCGTGCCGTTCTTCAACACCGCCTGCTTTATGCGGGCACCCGGGATCGGGTGATTTTCGGTCGGGTTTGCACCGCAGAGAATGATCGTCTTCGCTTTTTCGATATCATCGAACGAGTTTGTCATTGCACCCGTGCCGATCATCATCTTCATCGCGGCAGCGGACGGCGTATGGCAAACGCGGGCACAACAATCGACGTTGTTCGTTCCGAGAACGACCCGTGTAAATTTTTGCGCGAGATAATTCTCCTCGTTGGTGGCCCTCGCCGAGCCAAGTACAGCGATGCTCTCTTTGCCGTATTCGCTGTCGATCGCCTTTAATTTGGCGGCGGCGAATGCTATCGCCTCTTCCCACGAAACGACCAGCCAGCCGTCATTCTCGCGTATCATCGGTTCGGTAACGCGGTCGTCGGCATCAATGAAATCGAAAGCGTAACGCCCCTTGACGCAAAGGTGGCCGGAGTTTACCGGAGCGTCCATCACCGGCCTGACCTGCACGACCTTGTCGTCACGGGTGCCGACGCTCATCTCGCAGCCGGTGCCGCAGTACGGGCACGTCGTCCGGGTCCAATCGGTCGGATAGCCGCGTTCGATCACCGATTTGTCCTCAAGGGCACCGGTCGGGCAAGCGTCCGCGCATGCTCCGCACGACACGCACGTGCTGTCGCCAAATGCTCCGAATGAATCCGGCATCACCTTTGATTCTTCGCCGCGGCCAAGCACGTGCCAGACAAACTGCCCCTGAACGTCAGCACAAATGCGGACGCACGCGTAACAGTTGATGCACCGCGACATATCAACGCTGATGTATGTGTGCGAGGCGTCGGCAACGATCGAGTGATCGCCATGAAAATCATCTGCGGTCAAACCGTATTGCCCGGCCAACGAGTGAAAAGGTTTGTCGGGAAAGGCTGTGAACGCGTCCGCCGGGTAATTGCCTGCCAACATCCGCAAATTCCACTTACGGGCATCCTCGATCGGGGCGCTGTGGGTCTCGACCTGCATTCCATCGGCAAGAGCGGTCGTGCACGACACGGTCTCATGGGCACGGCCCTTGATCTCGACCAGGCACATCCGGCAGGCACCCACGGGCTTGAGCCGGTCGTCGTTGCAGAGTGTCGGTATCTCAAACCCAAGCGACCTGGCCGCCGCGAGGATCGTGATGCCTTCGTCAAAAGCCGCTTCTATCCCGTTGATCGTTGCACGGATCATAAACTATTCCTTTTTAACCGCCTCAGATCCGCGAACGGCCGGTCATTTCAGCACCGAGCCCAGGATCTGGACGAACTTTTGAATATCGCCGAAGCTGTTGTAAAGCGGGACCGGAGCGACCCTGATCACATCCGGTTCACGCCAATCCGCCACTACACCCCGTTCTGAGATCGCCGCAAACAGGCTCTTATCGGCGTTCTTGACGCGAATTGACAACTGACAGCCCCGCTGTCTCGGATCGGTCGGCGTGATCACCGATATCCGGTCGTCGTCGATCGCGGCAAGCATCTGTTCGAGATATGCCGTCAGCCTGACTGACCGCTCACGCAATGCTGACATTCCCGCCTCGGCAAAAATTTCAAGTGACGCACGCAATGACGCCATCTGTAGGATCGGCGGATTTGATATCTGCCAACCCTCGGCACCGGCGATTGGGATGAACTTCGGCCCCATCAGGAACCGCGTCGCCTTATCATGCCCCCACCAACCGGCCAATCGAGGTATATCAGGGCAATCTGCGTGCCGTTCGTGCACAAACGCCCCTCCGACCGCACCCGGGCCGCCGTTAAGATATTTGTACGAACACCAGACGGCAAGATCTACGCCCCAATCATGGAGTTTCAGTTCGAGATTGCCCGCCGCGTGGGCAAGGTCAAAGCCGACGACCGCCCCGACAGCGTGTCCCGCCGCGGTAATTTCCCGCATTTCAAATGCCTGTCCTGTGTAATAATTCACACCGCCGAAAAGGACCATGGCCAACGACGGCCCCTCGCGCTCGATCGCCGCGATTATGTCTTCGGTCCGAAGCGTCGCCTCACCATCGCGCGGTTCAAGTTCGATAAGATCCGACGCCGGATCGAGCCCGTGAAGCTTGATCTGTGCCTCGATCGCGTACCGGTCAGAGGGGAATGCCCCTTTTTCGATCATTACCTTTCGGCGTTCGCCGGACGGCCGATAAAACGATATCAGGAGCAAATGGAGATTAACGGTCAACGAGTTCATGACGACCGTTTCGATCGGTTTGGCTCCGACCACATCGGCCATCTGGCCGGTCAGGAATTCGTGGTACGGCATCCATGGATGCTTGGCCCGGGCATGCCCTTCGACCCCGAGCGTTTCCCAGTCCCGCAATTCCTGTTCGATGTACCCGCGAACCCGACGCGGCTGCAGTCCCAGCGAATTTCCGGTAAAGTAAACAACTTCCTCGCCCGATTCTCGTCTGGGAATGTGAAATTGATCCCTGAATCTTGTCAGCGGGTCGGCGGCGTCAAGTGCGGCGGCGTCTGCGGGGTTTGTCATTTCTGTCATATTTACAACTCTGTCGAATTTAATCGAATCGCCGAAGATTGAAAAGTGCTCGGCTGATCCGGCCTTATCCCGGGCTATTTTACGAATCCTGTGATCTCGTTCAAAACCCGCTCAGGCATCTCCTCCTGCGGCACGTGCCCGCATTTATCGAATACGACCAGCTTCGAACCGGTAATCAGTTCATTCAGCTTTCGGCCCGCCTCGAGCGGTATCAGTTCGTCCTCGGCACCCCAGATTATCAGCGTCGGGGCCTTGATCAACGGTATCTTGTCTTCCACCGGGAAAAGCTCGAACTGGGCACGGGCACGCGTGGCGGACAGTTGCCCGCCCAGTGTTCTGAGTGGCTGATAATAGGCACTGACCCGTTCGTCGGTGATCTTTGAGTCATCATAAAAGCTCTTTTCCAGGCCGGCACGGACCAATCTGTCCGACGTCAACGCCAAAGCCGTGAGCAGTCGGCCGACGACCGGCAATTGCAGATACCACGGCGCAAGGCTGGTCCGCCCTTGCACTTTGACGCCGGCACTGTCGATCAGGACGAGTCCCAGGACCTTCTCGGGATGATCCGCGGCAACATTCAGGGCCGTCTCGCCGCCCATCGAATTACCGACCAGCCAGGCTCGCTCGATGTTCAATTTATCCAATAGACGGGCTACGACCTCGCCCTGAGCACGCCGCGAATAGTCGCCGTCAGGTTTGTCGGAAAACCCGAATCCCTTGAGATCCACGGCGATCACACGGTATTGTTTCGCGAGTTCGGCAAACTGGTCTCTCCACGTGTATGTTGACGACGTATAACCGTGGATCAACACCAGCGGCGTGCCCTCACCCTTTTCCAAATAATGGATGCGCAGGCCGTCGAGGTCAGCGAACTTGCTGAATTGCGAGTGCGGCACCGATGACTTCAGATCGTCGAAAACAACATCGGCCGGCCGCGAGAACCAAAATACCGCCAAGGCAGCGACGGCCGCCAGGATCACGACAAAGCAGATCTTCAGTACTTTTTTGAACATATTGGTCACTAATGGCCGCTGATCCCGGCCATGATCATTTCCGCGGATGCAATGTCCTCGGGCGTATTCAGATTGAAAAAGAAATTTTCCGCATTTGGCAGATGAGCGTACTCGTCAAAATCCACCCATCGTGTTTCAACCGCCAGCAGCATACCTCGCAAACTGAGGTCGTCGCTTTCCAGAGCGCGCCGGCAGGCTTCTACACATGGCCTGACCCGGTAAAGCCCGCAAAGCGGCTGAGCCGATCCTGAACGATCGCGAGTGATCACCGCGTCATCGTCGAGGTTTCGCCGCGAGGACAGTGCCTCAAACAGGCCGCGGGTCAAAAACGGCATATCGCACGCGGCGACCGCTATCCAGTCGCTGCTTGCGTGGGCCAGTGCCGAATACAGGCCCGACAACGAACTGCGCGGGCTTCCCGGACGGGCAAGATCAGGAACACGTTTCAGGCCGGCGATCTCACCGCTCCCGCCCGCAACAAAGATCTCGCCGGCTACCCCCGAAAGTGCATCGGCGATACGCTCGATCACGGCCACGCCCCCAAGTGTCAAAGCGGCCTTATCAAAGCCCATTCGGCTGGAGTTGCCGCCCGCTAGGATGAATGCATCGAAAGACCTGTTCATTTTATCGAGCAAAATGCCGCGTCCGGGAGACTATTTTCGTCCTTATGATCTAAATCATATTTTTTCGCCGGAGAATAAACAAACATAGTTTCGTCACAAGATCTTTTTTGGAGGGACCATGCAAAATATCACGACCCGAACTATTCGCGAGATCGCTATCGAATCACCGGCAGCAACAAGGATCTTTGAGTCGCATCACATCGACTATTGCTGCGGCGGCCGAGTAAATTTCATAGATGCCTGTCAAAAAGCCGGGGTCGACCCGAACATCGTCCAGCGTGACCTTGAGGCACTGCTCGATGCCGACACTCGCGGCGAAACGGACCACGCGGCCAGGACGCTTTCCGGGCTGATCGACGATATTTTAGACACGCATCATCGATTTACCTATAACGAGCTTGACCGTTTGCAGCCGCTGATGGACAAGGTCAACCGGGTTCACGGCGACACACATCCCGAGCTTGCTCAGATGTCCGACCTACTCGATGCCATGCGAAACGACCTTTTGCCGCATATGTTCAAGGAGGAACAGGTCCTGTTCCCTTACATCAAGGATCTGGAGTCCGCGAAACTCAACGGCATGACGCCGCGCTACCCGCCGTTCGGGACCGTTCAGCATCCGATCAGGATGATGATGGGCGAGCATGACGCGGTCGGCGACATGTTAAAAGAGATGCGGTCATTATCAGGTGACTTTGCCGTGCCTGAAGGTGCATGCCCGAGTTATCAGGGGCTCCTCACGCGGCTTGAAGAACTCGAACGCGACCTGCATCAACACATCCATCTGGAAAATAACGTCTTGTTCCCGCGTGCGGCCGAGATGGAGGCGACCGCCTTTCGATCTCACTGAGATTCGATTATTCTTGACAGATGCCCGACAGTTCGGCGTTCCGCCCACATATAAGGATCAATCGCAAACAGATCGCGTTGCCGTCGGAACATGGATCATGGGGCTTCTTATTCGAGCCGATCGTCGCGTCGCTGGCGATCGGCTTTTCATTGCCCGGAGCGATGATCGCCATCATGACGATAGGCGGCTTTCTTGCCCGCCAGCCCTTAAAGGTCCTGATCATTGACCGCACCGGTCAGCGAAACGCTGAGCGGGCCCGTGTCGCTGTCGGCTTTATCACGGTATTTGCGGCGATCGCTCTGATCGGCTTCGCGGGAGCGGCCCTAACGGGCGGTCTCCTGCCATTTGTTCCGTTTTTCATCGTGCTGCCGATGGCGTGCGTTCAGATATACTTCGACGGTTCGCGAAATAGCCGCGGACTGCTGCCCGAGATATTTGGGGCGGTCACGATCTCGTCCTCAGCCGCCGCGATATTGTTGGCCGCGGGGTTCGGCTGGCCGCCGGCCGTTGCACTGTGGCTGGTGATGATCTCGAGATTGATCCCATCGATCATATACGTCAGAAACCGGCTCAAATTGGAAAAAGGTAAGAGCTTTTCACTTACGGCTATCATCGTGACCAATGCCGCAGCGGTCATCGCCGCCGGTGTTTTAGCGTATAATGGTCTCGCGTCAGTTCTGGTTCTGGCGATGATGATCTTGCTGCTGGTTCGGGCCGTGGTCGGAGTGTCGCCGAACCGCAGAAAGCTGAAGGCGATGAAGATAGGGATCCTCGAAGTGGTTTACGGCACGTTGACCGTTGCCGCGATAATTGCCGGATACTATGCCGGGATCTGAACCGTTAGGCGGTTTCATCGGCCGGCGTTCTTAGTTTTCAAGTTATGCATAACGTTGATATTGACCTCGTCGAGATGTCTCTCGACGTCATCAAGTTTGCGATCGGCCGCATTTCCGATACCGATCCGCAGCTCGGGTTTCCAAAGACCGCTGCCGAATTGAGATCGCTCGTCGGCGAAACGATCACACCTGCCGGCATCGGCGGCGAGAAGGCGTTCGAAGTTTTTCGCGAGGTCCTGATCAAGGCGAGCATCCCCATCGACCATCCGCGGCATTTGGCTTTTGTTCCCGCGTCACCGACCCGTTCAGCCGTGTTGTTCGACCTGGTGACCTCGGCCGCGAGCGTGCATGGTGCGTTCTGGCTCGAAGGGGCCGGCTGTATTTTTGCCGAAAACCAGGCGATGGAGTGGCTCGTCTCGCTTACCGGAATGCCGCCTCCGGCTTTCGGCGTATTCACGAGCGGCGGAACCGAGGCAAATCTCTCGGCGATGGTTGCTGCCCGCGAATATTGGCGAAGCGTCGATCCGGGAAAGGCGACCTCTCGCGGCATCGTCATTACGTCTAACGGAGCGCATTCTTCGATCAAGGCGATGGCAAAGGTCATCGACGCCGACGTTCTGATGATAGAAACGGACGACCGCCTCGACGGCGATCGTCTCGAAAATGCCATCAGCAACATGACCCCGGCGGACCGTGAGCGAATTTTTGCCGTCATCGCGACTGCCGGCACGACCAATTCGGGGATCATCGACGACCTGCAGAGCATCGCGGACATTTGCGGCAAGCACAAACTGTGGTTTCACGTCGACGCGGCGTACGGCGGTGCCGCGATGGCCGTAAAGTCTGTCCGGCCGCTGTTCAACGGCATCGAGCGAGCCGACAGCGTCACGATCGACCCGCATAAATGGCTTTTTTCACCTTACGATTGCGGGGCGGTGCTATATCGCGACCCTGCACTCGCCAAGCGTGCCCATTCACAGGAAGGCTCGTATCTGGATATATTCAGCGACGAGGGCTATCAGGGCTTTAACCCTTCGGACTACCAGATACAGTTGACCCGCCGCGTTCGCGGGCTGCCGCTCTGGTTTTCGCTAGCGATGCATGGCACCGACCGCTATGAAAAGGCTATCAGCCGCGGCATCGAACTCGCCCGGATCGCCGGCCGGATGATCGAGGAGGCAGAACATACGGAACTGGTCCGCGAACCAAATCTGTCGTGCGTTCTGTATCGAAGAAAGGGCTGGTCGCCTGAGGATTACCGTAACTGGACGTTTCGTAACCACAAGGACGGGTTTGCACTAGTCGCTCCGACAAAATGGAGAAATCCGAAAGGCGTCGAAACAGTCTCGCGTTTCTGCTTTATCAATCCGGACACGACGGAGCAGGACATCGCCGATATTCTTGATTCGATGAAATAACTCTTATTGAAAGTTGCTCAGCGTGAGCCCGAGCCATTCGAGTGCGGTGCCGTGAAACATTCTTTCCTTTGCGGTAGTGTCGAACGGCATCGAGTCGATCAGTCTGCCCGGCTCAAGTTCGCCAAGCGGGAAAGGATAATCGGAGCCGAGAGCGATGCGGCCGCTGCCAGCCAGTTCGACCAGGAATTGAAGCGTCGCCGGGTCGTGCACAAGTGAATCAAAATAGATCCTGTCCAGGTATTTTCGCGGGCTATACGGGTTGTCGATCGCGCACAGGTCGGGCCGAACGTTAAATCCGTGTTCGATACGGCCGATCGTTGAAGGAAATGCCCCGCCGCCGTGGGCAAAACAAACCCGCAATTTCGGAAGCCGTTCGAGCGTTCCTGAGAAGATCAACGAACAGACCGCCCGTGAGACCTCCGCCGGCATTCCGACGAGCCACGGCAGCCAGTATTTCTGCATATCGGCCTCGCCCGCCATTTCCCACGGATGAACAAAAACAGCCATACCGAGGCGTTCGCACGCAGCAAAAAAGTCAAAAAAACGCGGCTCGCCGAGGTTGAGTTGATTGACATTGCTGCCGATCTGAACGCCGGCAAGCCCGATCTGACGGCATCGTTCGAGTTCACGTATCGCGAGTTCGGTATCCTGCATCGGCACCGTCCCGAGGCCGACGAACCGGTCGGGATGTGCCGCGACGGCCGCGGCGATGTGGTCGTTAAGGAATACGGCGATCTCGGCCGCATCCTTCGGTTCGGCCCAGTATGAGAACATCACCGGTACCGTTGACAGTACCTGCACGCCGACACCGGCCGCGTCCATCTCGGCGATCCGTGTATCGGCATCCCAACAGTTTGCCTCGATATCCCTAAACTTCTTGCCGTCGTCCCGCACCATATGGGCGCAGCACGGCTGATAGTGATCAAGCGTGATAAATCCGCCATAACCAAAACGATCTTTCCAGGACGGAATGTCCCGGGGCAGGATATGTGTGTGAACGTCGATCTTGAGCATCTGCTTCATTTTACAGATAGTCCGCGATCTCGCGAAAATACACAACAGAAAAGACTCGAATCAGCCGGGCCACTCCGAGTCACTTTCCTGATCGGGTCTACCACGATTTTCAAGGCCGATCATCATTCTCCGGAGTCGGCGGTCGCTGGCTGCCGCCGCCGAAGGAGGGTGGTTGAATGTATGGGATCTTCGCCTCCAACATCAACGCATTTAGTGCCGCCAGATCCACCGATACAAGTCTGCGGACTTCCTCGACAGCCGGACGGACCTTATTCGACAATATTTCGATTTGACTGATCTCCCAGGATGTCGGGGCAGCTGAAGCACCCTCGATCGCAAAAATAAGCTGAGCGACGCGTTGATTCAACGGAGTCGGCAACTCGATCAGCGGCGGACCGGCCTGGCTAATGTTACTCACCAGCGACGGCGGCGTCCCCCAATTCACATAAGCCGTGTCGATCTTTTTGAGCAGTTCTTCGGCAGCTTTCTTTACGTTTTCAGGCGGCTGCGGAGTTCCAGGCCGTTTCCATGCTTCGATCGCATTGTTGACGTTTGTACGAAGGGCGACGATTGAGGCCTGGGCCAGGCCAGACTGAATTACAAGCGGCTGGAGTTTGTTGATGGCCGCTCGCTTTTTGGCACGATCCTCGGCAGTGAACACGATGCGCGGATCATCGACGACCTTAACCGTCTTCGACATCTCTTTGTTGCCAAGTTTGACCTTGACGGTGTAATCACCGGGATCGACCCTAAACCCGAGCCGACTAAGCCCCCCAAAAAAACCGCCGCCGCCGGCCGCGCCACCACCACTCGGCGGAAATTGAGGGCCGGACGGACGCGAACGCAGATCCCAAACGTATCGATTTACGCCTTTGTTCACGACACAAGGCTGAGGCTCTCCGCCTCCAGATCCAAATCCGCCGCCGCCCGCAGTTTGGGCCTGCGGGGTTGGCGTGGGCTGTGCTCGCGAACAGTTCACGGTTGTCACTGCCTGTCCGGCCGCATCTTGAATCGTGATCACGACGGTCTCTTTTTCCCCGAGCGGCTCTTTGAGATAAAAGTTGATCAGAGCCCCATTCGGCGGATTTTGACCATAGAACGCCTTGTCAGAAGTGAGCGCTTTGTTGTTCCAGGTGCGGTACATCACCGCCGTCCGTAGATCGAAAAGGTGAATGCTGCTGCTCATAACCGCATCGTTCAACTGCTGTAATGGCGTGATGTCGTCCATTACCCAGACCGACCGCCCATGGGTTCCGAGTATCAAGTCGTTTTCGCGCGGATGAATCAAGATGTCGTCAATTGGAACAGTCGGCAGATTGAGTCTTAATTGGGTCCAATTTGCGCCGCGGTCGACCGACGCAAACAAACCGAATTCGGTGCCGACAAACAACAGATTCGGATTGCGAGGATGTTCGCGGATAACGCTTACGACGCCGTTGTTCTGGGGCAGATTTGATGCGATCGACTTCCACGTTTCGCCGAAATCCGTCGTCATATAGACGTAGATCTTAAAGTCGCCCATTCTGTGACCGTCAAATGTCACGTAAGCCGTGGCCTCGTTTTCGCGCGATGCAACGACCCGGCTGACGTAAGTCCCTTTTGGCACGCCCGGCACCTTGTCGATGACGTTCTTCCACGTCTGACCGTCGCGTGTAACCTGCAGATTACCGTCGTCGGTGCCGCCCCATAGCACATTGCGGTTAACCGGCGACTCAGAAATCGTCGTTATCGTCGGATATTGTTGCACGCCGTCGTGTCGCGAGCGGGTGTTTTTATCAGGTACCTTGCCCATGATCGCAAGAGTGTTTCGATCGACGTTTGTCGTCAGATCGGGGCTGATCTTTGCCCAGCTGTCACCGCGATCAGTTGATTTGAAAACAAAATTACCGGCGTAGTAGATCGTCTTCGAATCAAAGGCGGAGATCAAGATCGGCGAGTTCCACTGAAAGCGATAAAACTTTTCGCCTTCTTCTTCACGCGGCCTAATACCCTTGCTTTCACCGCTCAATGTGTTGCGACGCAATAAGTTGCCGTCCTGCGACTCCGCGTAAACTATGTTCGGATCGACAGGGTCCGGCTGTGCGTAAAAGCCGTCGCCGCCGCCGATCGTGTACCAGTCGTCGTTTGAAATGCCGCGCGGATTCATCGAAAACGACGGCCCGCACCAGGTGTTATTGTCCTGAAGGCCGCCGCAGATCTTATACGGCCAACTATTGTCCGCGCCGACTTCGTAAAACTGCCCGAGCGGAACCGTGTTGGAATAGTCCCACGTACGGCCGCGGTCGTACGTAACGTTGATGCCGCCGTCGCCACCGATGATCAAGTGATTCGAATCTTTTGGATCGATCCAAATTCCGTGAATGTCGGAGTGCGGTGCGCGTGCGAAATTGCCCGACCATGTTCGTCCGCCGTCCTCGGAATACTGCATTGTTACGCCTGCGAGCCACAAACGCTGGTCGTTATTCGGATCGACGCGCAACTTCGAAAAGTACATCGGACGAGGAACCGAGCCGATCTCGGCGACACGCGTCCAAGTTTCACCCTTGTCGTTTGAGCGGAATACGCCACCGTTTGCATGTTCGATAGTGACGTAGACGATGTTGGTGTCGCGAGGATAAACTGAGATCGAGATTCGACCCGTTTCCAGCAAGGTCTCAGGACGCGGTGTTGGAGCGTTCTGGGTGTCATACGGCATTCCTTTTGTGACCTTGGTCCAAGTTTCGCCGCCGTCATTCGATCTATAAAGCGCACTGTGCTCTCCGCTGCCGTTAAAGCCGAACACGGCTCGTCGGCGCTGGTACATTGCGGCATAAAGGATGTTTGGGCTCTCATTATCAATAGCGAGTTCCGTCGCACCCGTGTCGTCGTTTACTTTCAAAACGTGTTGCCAGGTTTTACCGCCGTCTGTGGTTTTAAAAACGCCGCGTTCGCCGCCCGGCGCCCACAGGTTGCCGAGCGCGGCGACGTAAACGACGTCGGGATTTTGCGGATGGATCACAATACGCGGTATTGCAAACGAATTTGGCAAGCCCATGTTCTTCCAGGTCTTGCCATCATCCATCGACTTATAAACGCCGTTGCCCCACGACGAACTTTGACGATTATTCGCTTCGCCGGTACCGGCCCACACGATCGACGGATTAGACGGCGAGATCGCAACATCGCCGATGCTCGATACCGTTTCTTTATCAAAAATCGTTTTCCAAGAAGTGCCGCCGTTAACCGATTTGACGATGCCGCCGGATGCGGTCGCAGCGTAAACGATACGGGCGTCATTCGGGGAAGCTTCGATATCGTTCACGCGACCGCCCATCACAGCCGGCCCGATCTCGCGAAATTTCAACGCCGAGATCGCGTCCACAATCGTCATCGCCGGTGTCGGCGTCGGCACCGGTGCGGTAGTTGAAGTTTTAGAGTCCTTCGGAGGTTTTGGTGTCGGCTTCAACTTTGGCTGACCAGAAACAACCGTAACTGTCAGCCACGTGAGAACAATAGAAAAGAGCACGTATGATTTCTTCATCTTCAACAAAACCTCGAATTGATAGGTGTGACCCGGATCTTACAAAAACAAATCTGTCTTGAATTTAGACCAATGTAAGGTAGTTGCAAACGATTATCAATCTCGCAAACAAGAGTAATCTCTCGGATTACAAAAATTTACATAGTGCAGTGAGCAATTATCTGTCAGGGCTACATTTCGACAAGGGCTATTCCGTCGGGTGTTTTTCCTACGGTTACGCTGCTGACCACTTCGGCCTTCAAAATGTCCACCTTGAATACGACGTCGGGCTCGGCAGCCGTAATAAATGCGGTCGTACCGTATTTTGAGAAGATAAGCCCGAGCGGCGAACTCTGAAGTTTGATCCGCTTTATTTCTTTTCGCGTGGCGACGTCGATAAGAATCAGTTCTTTTGTATTCGGCATGGTGGCAACGGCCAGCTTTCCATCCGGAGCAAAGCGAACGCGGTATGGCCGTTCGCCGAGTTTTATTTTGTCGATCACTTTATTCGTCAATGTATCGATAACGTCGATCGCTCCCTCTGCGTTTAGCCCGGCCCATACTTGTTTGCCGTCGGGCGAGATATCAAGTGCCTCGGGCTGTTTGCCAACGGCAATTTGAGCGATTTTGGACCCCGCCGGCGGAGTACCGGCAAATTCAAACGACGTTACAGTATCTGAACTGATATTTGCGGTGTAGAACCTCTTCTGGTCTGGCGTTACGACCAGCATATGCGAGTGATTTTGTCCGGTTCCCATCAGCCAATCAACTTTTTGTATGGCCGGGTCAAACCGGCCGATCGCCCGATTTACCTCTGCGGAAAAATAGACCTTGCCGGCTATTTCGACCATTCCGTGCGGCCGCATCAAAGGCAAAATATCAACTCGTTTCGTCTCTTTTCGGGTGGCGATGTCGATGATCGAAAACGAACTATTCGGCGTCTGGTCTCCATAGTTTGAAACGATCGCGGTCTTCCCATCAGCGGTTACCACAACCTCGTGCGGACCGTTTCCGACCGGAATCGTCGCCAGCACCTTCATTTCATCTGCGTCAATTATCGAAATGGTCGATTCGCCGCGATTAACCACGACCAAAGTGGATTTGGCGAAAACCGTAGTGACGGAAAACACCAGTAATGAAGCCAATATCAGTAAATGTTTCATAAGTCTCCGTCTATGGCTTCATCGCCTTAGTCATCCATTCACTCGTAACTCTGCCAAATTCAGGATTGTAATTCTGTGCGGCATATTGAAAGAACTTGCCCGATTTATAAAGGTCGTCGGTTTGTTTATACGATTCGGATCTCGCAAAAATATGCTCGGTCTTTGGCAACAGCAAAAACTCGCCTTTGCCGGGATTGGCTTGGTTAACCACCTCAGCAATTGTTATCGCATCATCGGCATTTAAGGCTTGCACGTCGAATTCGCCATACATCGCCAGCACTCTGCACTTTGTTTTGCTCCACGCTTCGGCGAGGTTTTGTTTGCTCATCGTGTAAAAATAGTGGGCCGAACGGCCAAACGCTCGTCCCTGAAAATACTCTCCTTCAAACATTCCTGGTTCATCGGCTATGGCTTTCAACGCGGGATTTTTCCGGATCTCTTCCATACTCTTTCCCGCTTCGAGCCATTCGTAAAGAAACGGGATCATCTTACGAGTTTCCCTTTCGGCCTCAACGTGCGTTCCTCCGCCCAGAGTTGATTGAATGCGAAATAGGTGAATAAAGTACTCGAACCACGAGACCATTCCTGTTCCATAGACGATTATTCCTTTAGGCTGCTTCATTTGTGCAATGATCGGAGCAGTCCAGCCGCCCATCGAATGTCCGAAAAAAAAGATGTTGTCACTATCAACAAAATCGTAGCTCAGCAGTTTTTTGTAGCCTGCTCTGTTTGTTTCGATCTCTTCGTTGAAATCGATATCGCGGCAATCTTTGGTCGTGACGCTGTCGCCCAAGTTTGGACGCTCAACACGGAAAACGACAAAACCTGCCTTCACCCAATCTTCAAACGCTTGTTTTCGCGGGTCCCGATCCGCCAGTTCTTGCGATTGGCACGGCAAACCCTGAATATAGAAGACCGCGGGCAGTTTTCCCGTTTTATTTTTCGGTACATATGTGATCGTTCGAAGTTTGCCGAGCGACATTTCGGTTGCATCGTAAACTACATCTGAAACTTCAGAAATCTCCTTTGGTTTACCTTTGGCAGGACCTCGTTTGACCGACTTTACGCCGTTTGAATTAATATCAACTTCAACCAAATTCCCTTCGTTCATACTCTGGGCCATGGCGACAAGGGCTGCCGGCGAATTGACGCTCTTTCCGTTGATCGAAAGGATCACATCGCCAACTTTCACCCCAATTTCGTCAAAAGTGCCGTTCGGCGTTACTGCCGAAACAAGCAATCCTTCGCCCGCTTTGACGTTCATTTCCTTCGCTTTCGCCTCGTCAACGGCTTGGGCTGAAACACCAAGCATGGCCTTTCGCGGAAGCGTTTGTGATGTCACCACGATCGCCATTGCGATCAAGACCAGCCCTGCAATTGTAAATCCGATAAAAAACTTTCTCATAAGACTCCGGTAGCTCCTTTTGAGGATGATTATCGTCAAAACCAAACGGAATAAAATTGTACAAAAGTAGCGTCCTAGATCTGACGAAATTGCTTTGGCAGGATACCGGTCAGTTTCTTAAACGCAGTGACGAAATGACTCTGATCGAAGAACCCGCACTCGAGCGCGATCTGAGTCAAACTGGCTGGTTGAGAACGCATCAAGCTTACTGCTCGACTGATCCGCAAACGACGTCTATATTGTCCGAACGAACAGCCAAAATAGATCGGAAAATATCTCGAGATCGTCTTTGGATGGACGCCCACGGCCGCGGCAAGACGACCCATTGAGATCGGGCAATTCCACTCATCATTAAGGATCTCGGCGACGCGGTCCAACCACGCCGGACGAGACCGCCCGACTTTCACTTTGCCTTCACACAATCCGATCAAAAGACTTTCAACCGACTCTTTCATGTCCGGGTCACGAAAGGTCAACTCTCGAAGCAGTCTGATCATTGCCAAACGGGCTTCACTTTCGTCATTTAGTAATTCGGAGAACTGTGATTCGTCAATGTCGTTATCGGCAAAAAACTGGCTATCGAACTCTATGTTTAGGTTCCTGACCGGAAAGCCGTAATAGATGCTCTGGTGCATTTCACCGCTTCGAAAGAACATCAACTCGCACTGTTGCCGTTCCTTTTCAAATGACCCGCGGCGGTCGACCACGCCTCCGTCAATAATAAAGCTGAGGTGAGCGGTATCGTGATAATGAGGAAGATCGGTTGCGGCCACTTCGCTATGGCCGGTCAGGTATAGGCGGCAACCGACGCGGTCGAAATCGATAACCTCGCGTATGTAGCGGCCGCGATTCAAATGCAGATATTCGTTTACGTTGAGCGGAGCATCCATATTTGCTTGCAAATATTACGCTCGAAGTGTGAATTTTGTTTAGATCAGGCGGGAATCGGCGGCGGTTCCATCACGCAGCCGCACGCCCCGCATATCCGGAGATCTTCGCTGCCGTAGAATTTCTTGAAAACGCCTTGAAATTGGGTGGTGATATCGTCCAACTGAAAATACTCTTCGTAGAGTTTTTCGTTGCAATTCTCGCAAAACCAGAGCAGGCCGTCGAGTTCGCCTACCTGGCGTTTGCGCTCGATCACCAGCCCGACCGTATTCGCCCCGCGAACCGGATTGTGCGGTACCCTGGACGGCAGTAGGAACATTTCGCCCTCGCGGATCGGAACCTCGACCGCCCGGCCGTCCTCCTGGATCTGAACCTTAATATCGCCTTCGAGTTGGTAAAAGAGCTCCTCGCCCTCGTCCCAGTGGTAATCTTTTCGCGAGTTGGGGCCGCCGACCACCATCACGATAAAATCACCGTCGTCGTAAACGCACTGGTTCCCGACCGGCGGCTTGAGCAAATGCCGGTGTTCGTCGATCCACTGCTTGAAATTGAAGGGCCTTCTGATCATGTCCGCCTTCTCCGTTTACTTTAGCTGGTCAACCTGTTTTTGGAGCGTTGCGGCCTTATCGGCATCCAGTAGGCGAAGCTCGCTGAGGGCGATCTGTGCCATTGTTTTTTTCTTGGTCGCCACGTACGAAAGGCCGAGCCCGTACCAGGTGTCAGCCCGTTTTTTGTCAAGCTTGATGGCCGCGTCGAATGAAGCTATTGCCAACGAGTATTGCTTGGTACGGTAATACGCGTCGGCCAGATACGAGTGTGCTGTGGCCCAATTGGGCGAGAGTTCCGTCGCACGTTTATAGTACGGGATCGATTCAGCATTCCTTGAGTTGTTGTAATAGGCATTTCCCATACCAAGCTGGGCGTTAACATGGGTTGGATCGGCCTTTATCGCGGCGTCAAACAGCACGATCGCCTCGGGATAGCGTTTGAGGTTGACGAGAACATTTCCCATCTCGACCTTGTAATTGACATCAGCGGGTTTTAACTCAAGCGCCTTTTTCAACGCCGTCTCGGCCTCAGGATACCGCCTCTGCTGTTGGTAGACGCTGCCCAGCAGGTAAAAAGCCTGGGGCTGGGTCGCATCGGCCTGGATGGCCTTTTGCAGCCAGCTCACGGCTTCGTCATAGCGTTTCAGGCTGTAATATGAATTGCCCAGCCAATAGTTTGCCCTGACATAATCCGGTTTAATGCTGATCGCCTTTTGAAATGAGCTGACGGCGTCGTCATAACGCTTCAGATTGTAATAGCACAGGCCGAGGTTGAAATGAGCCTGATAATTCTGCGGCGTCTGCTGAACCGCCTTGCCGAAAGATATCGCGGCGGCGACAAAATCTTTGGCCTGAAATTGCTTGAGCCCGGCGTCAAACGGGTCATTTTGCCCAAATGCGCCCGTAACAAAGAACGCGACGATCAGGATCGAAATTCTGAGAAGTGTTTTCATATCATTCAATGATGCGGCAAATGGTCATAATACCGCAAGTTTTTCTACGGTTCGCCAGTTGCGAGCGGTAAAAGTGACTCCAAGTTTTCGCTCAACCTGCCCTTTTCCGAGAAAGCTGTCGGCCACGCCCATTGGCAGGTGGACGAAAACGTGCCCTCCGGACGCGGCAAATCGCTCGTCTGAGGACTTGAGCTCCTCGATCTGCGCGATCTGCTCTGGCGTGAGAGGCTCCTTCAAAAACAATACGTGCATCTCCTTGTGGCTATCGTACTGGCCGGCAAACGGATTGCCCGCAACGATGCCCGGTATGATGTCCTGTCGACGGACGATCACCGGAACCGGCCGTCCAAATCTTGCTGCAATGACAAGCTCGATCTGCTTTGCTAACTCCGACTCGGCGTCGACGCTTTCGGCATTTTCGAGTGCCGGCGCATCGAACGCAAGGTTGCCGCTGTTAATGTACGTCGCGACATTGCGCAAGCCAAGTCCCTCGAAAACAAGGCGAAGCTCTGCCATACTCATCATGGTGTTTCCGCCGACGTTGATGCCGCGAAGCAGAGCTACGTAACGCATAAGAAAGATTGCCCACGAAATACACAAAAGAAACGAAATAAAGATAAGCTAAACAACGATTCTTTCATATTCCACTTTTGGATAGTGTCCGAAATTTTCAATTAGTCCAAGCCTGAATTTCATTGCATTAAGGTAGTTCAACACTTGTGCCCGGTTTTCGTCGATCAGCTTTGAGGTTGACTTGATCTCTAAAATAACTGCACCGAAACACACAAAATCCGGTCGGAAATACTGTTGCAATTTCGTGCCTTTATATTAAAGTTCGATATTTGGCTGCGACCCAAATGGAATGCCTTGTTTTTGAAATTCAATCTCAAGACATTCCTGATAAACGGGTTCGGTGAATCCGGAGCCTTCCTCTTTGTAAACTTCAAAACAGGCCCCCATTATCTTGTACGATTCTTCTCCATAAGTTATCTCCGCCATAGAGAATTTCTTCTTTTAGTATCTTTCGTATGTTTCGTGGGCAAATCTCTTACGCATTTTGCATGTCGATAACGAAACGATAACGCACATCAGCCTTGACGGTACGGTCATAGGCCTCTTCGATCCGGTCAGGGGTGATAACCTCGACATCGGACACGACATTATTCGCGGCACAAAAATCGAGCATTTCCTGCGTTTCCGGAATGCCGCCGATCAGTGAGCCGGCAAGTACCTTGTTTCCGCCGATCAGCGAGAACGCGTTGAGCTGTGCCGATTCGGTCGGCACCCCAACCACCACCATTACTCCGCCGATGGTGACCATACCCAGATACGAATTGTAATCATGATTTGCCGATATAGTATCGAGCAGCAGGTCAAATTTGCCGGTGGCCGCCTTCACGGCATCGGAATCCTTCGTATTAATAAATCCGGTTGCCCCCAATGCTCGTGCATCCGCCTCTTTCGATGGCGAGGTGCTGAGCACGGTCACATCTGCTCCCATCGCAACAGCCAGTTTGACGCCCATATGCCCCAGTCCGCCGAGTCCGGCCACGGCCACCTTTTTGCCCGGGCCGGCACCCCAGCGTTTGAGCGGCGAGTAGGTCGTGATCCCGGCACAGAGCAGCGGTGCGATCCCCGAAAGATCTCCGGTCGCCGAGACCTTGAGTGCATACTTTTCGTCGATCACATAGTTTTTCGAATATCCGCCGTACGTCGGTGTTATTCGATCCATTTCGGTACTGTTGTATGTCTGGGCACTTCCCTTAACGCAGTACTGCTCAATCCCGCCCGTGCAGGCCGGACACTCGCGGCAGCTGTCAACAAAGCAGCCGATACCGGCGATGTCGCCGACCGCAAATTTTGTAACATTGCTGCCGACCTGCGACACGCGCCCGACGATCTCATGTCCCGGCACCATCGGGTAGATCGACGGAACCATCGGTTCCCATTCGGCCCTTGCCTGATGAATATCCGAATGACAGATGCCGGCGTAAACGATGTCGATGAGAATGTCATTCGGCCCAACGTCCCGGCGTTCAAACGTGAACGGTGCGAACCTTGCTTCTTTGTCCTGCGTTGCGTAACCCTGTGTTTGTATCACTTGTCTTTCCCCTTGTATT
>CALDGX010000066.1 GCA_937941715.1 uncultured Chloracidobacterium sp.
GTCGTTGCCGTGACGGGCTTTGAAACGACCGAAGAAAAACTGACCGAGGAGCACTCTGTCGGCCGTGTGCAGCCCCATTTTGTTGCTGTTGCCGACACACACGCATGGAATTATCAGGCGGTCAGTTTTGCCGAACGAAAGCTCGGTGAGTTTGTTACCGAGATCTACGATAGTGAACCGTCGCTGGAGAAAATTGACAAACACGGCGGAAAATACTTTACCTGGACCGCCAAAGATGGCCGTAAAGCCTACGCTCTCGTCATCGACAGCGTCATCTACTTTGGCAACGACGAATGGGCGATTGACAAATGCCTCGCCGTCCGCCGCGGCGAAACCGACAGCGTGCTGAAGAGCGGCAAGGTCCCGCCCGCAGATCCCGCGACACTTGCGTCCGGATACGTCTCGACGGACGGCATTGCACAGCTGGCGGCTCTCGCAGGGTTGGAGTATGCAACCCGTTCCAGCGAGGACGAAGAGGTCCAGTCAGCTGTCGCGGGGCTGCTGCCTCAGCTCATCCGCGGTGTCATCACCGACATTCGCTGGAGGGCGTCCAGCACGGAAAAGGGCTACGAGGACAGCCTCTCGTTCGGTCTGAGCCCTGACGATGCGACTGTTTTCAACGAGACGCTCGCACCGACATCAAAAGTGGACTCCGGCCTTTTCGGATATGTGCCGGCCGCGTCGCCGTCCGTGACACTCTACGATCTGGCAAAGCCGAACGTCGCCTGGCGTGGTTTGCTATTAACGCTCAGCTCAAAGGTCGATCCGCTCGGAGCAAGAGTTATCGGCGAATTTGCCAATGCGTTTGCCGAGCCTTACGCAATTCGCGACGCCGAAATGTTTCTTTCCGGCGTCGGGTCAAACATCATTTCTGTCCGCTCCGATACCGAGGGTGAACGGCCGGCATTGATCGCCACGGTCACAAATTCACAGGCCGTTCGCGGGGCACTCTCAACTGATCTGAAACCGGACAAGGCCGCGTCTGACGCTTTCGGGCTTGAGACCCTGAAAAGCGAAGATTCGATGGCCGTTTTCGCCGGCAGCGTCGTGGTGATCGGCGATATCGACGCGGTTACCGCTTGTATAAGATCGAGATCCGAAGCCTCGGGCATGGGATTAGCCGGCCTTTTCCGCCCCGGAAATACGGCTGTTACCTATACGGCCGAGAGTGAACAAGCGGCCGGCATAGTCCAAATGCTGTCTGCGGCGAAGTCCGACGAGATGGCCGTAAAGACATTCATAACGACTGAAACCCGTTTTAACAAGAACGGTATAGAGCGAAAGACAACTTCCGATTTCGGCTTGATCGGCTCGATCATTGCTCAATTGGCCCAGGATTGATCTCGTTGCGACGAACTTTTAGCCGCAGATGACGCGGATTAAGCAGTTAAAGAGAATCTGAACCTTTTTTCTTATCCGTCTAATCAGCGTCATCTGCGGTAAAAATCTTCCGTTGCGTCTATGCGTTATTTTTTCTTTGCTTCTTTCTTCAGCCGCCTCACATTTCGTTCGATCCACGTTTCGGCTTGCTCGTAGTACGCGAACTTTCGCTCGTCCCGCCGAAAAGCCGCAGTGTGATTGTAGCGGCGGCCGTTGACGTGCTTGGTCGGGTGGTGGATGTGCAGCATTTCATGAAACATCACATATTCGACGACGTATCGCGGCACCAACGGGGAATCGAGCGACTTGCTGATGGTTATATGGCCGTGGGCCGCATCATGATGACCGAGAATGCGATATGTCTTGCGGGCCGACCACGTCAGTACCGGTTTCGGGATGGCATCGGCAAAATACTTTCGATTAAGAGCGTCGAACATCTCTTCGAGGTCGTAAACCGA
The DNA here is from genome assembly GCA_937941715.1 of uncultured Chloracidobacterium sp. Classification (GTDB taxonomy): domain Bacteria; phylum Acidobacteriota; class Blastocatellia; order Pyrinomonadales; family Pyrinomonadaceae; genus OLB17. Next base: position 1,839 of record CALDGX010000066.1, read on the forward strand.
ACCCTTTGATGTAGTTACGACCTTTCGGCCGCGTGTGCGTTTGCTCTCGGCGGCCCTCAATCTGACTGTTTCCGACTTTGAGAACGCCGAATATACCTCGCGGGCCCCGGCAGGTATCTTTTTACGCAGGAGTTTGCCGACCAGAATGTAGGCAAGCCCCTTATGGCATGGCCGCGGCATATCGCGGCAGATCTCGCCGATCTTGACCAGTATCTTGCCGTCGCGGATCCTGATCGTATGATTGATCCCGACGTACGGATAAAAGGTCACCGCGATCGCCGGCACGGGCCGTTTGGGGTCGTACCAGCGGAATGCTTCCTCGTATATCTCGCGGAGTTCGTCGGTTATTTGCGTCACAAAGATGTTTGTCGTGGTTTAACGAAAATTCTTGACAATTTGGGGCAGAAAATGTAATCCTTTCTATGGGAACAGCATACCGTCATCAAACGGTATGTTTCAAACCCGCCCTGAAAGAGGATGTCTGTCCTGCAAAATCCCCAAGGAAACGAGAAAAACCAGGCTTTTCCCGATTCCCGCGGGCAGATCATCCTATCAGCCATAATCAACGAACATTTCGTCACGGGCGAACCGGTCGGGTCAAAGACACTCGCCGAAAAATTTGCCAATGCTTCGGGTTTGAGCTCGGCAACTATCCGCAACGTGATGGGCGACCTTGAGGAATTGGGCATGCTTGAGCAGCCGCACACTTCCGCCGGACGCGTTCCCACTGATAAAGGCTATCGGTTTTACGTTGACAATCTGCTGGGTGTCCTGAGCATCTCAAACGATGACCTTTTCCGTATCGGCGAAGGTTACGGTTTGAACCCCCAGGATTTGGGCGATCTTTCGGATACGCCTGACCGGTTGATGGAACGTACCTCCCAATTGCTCTCTGCTCTTTCAAATAATGTCGGCATCGTGGTCTCGCCCTCTTTGGCGAGTGATCGCCTGCAGCATATCGAGTTTGTCAATCTTTCCGACAACCGCATTCTCGTAGTACTGGTCTCGGCGCCCAATATTGTCCATAACAAGATAATAAGGCTCAATGTTTCCTTTACCCGCGAGGAACTCGAGCGTACGGCCAACTACCTTAACGCCGAATTTGCCGGAAAAAGCCTTGCCGAGATCCGTGCCGAAATACTGGCGCTGATGCACGAAGAAAAGGCCCTGTTCGACAAACTGCTCCAAACAGCCGTTATCCTCTGCTCCGAGAGCATCGAGCGGGACGACAGCCGGCTGGGCGAAGTTTTCGTGGACGGTACGTCGAATATCTTGTCAAAGAGCGACTTTGCCGACCTCGAAAGGCTGCGGGAATTACTCAGGACCATCGGCGAAAAGTCCCGTTTGATGCAAATACTGACCGAATGCATCGAACGCGACAGTGCTGCCAAAGGAGACGTTCAAGTCTTTATCGGCAGCGAAAACCGAACGCCCTCATTCCAAAACTGTACGCTGATATCGGCCCCGTACCGAATCGGCAACAGTTCCGCGATCGGCACGTTGAGTGTACTCGGGCCCACCCGCATTGAGTACGCACGAATGATCTCGATAGTGTCATATGTCGCTCGTACGCTCGAAAAGATGATGTCCGCGGACATCAGGCAAAACTAGGCCGGCGTACGGCATTAACAAAATGAACCTTGACGAAAACATGGACCAGCCCCTGGATCCGACGGAAATGATCGACGCTGACGAGACCTCGTCGGTCGATGATTTCATACGTGAGCTCGAGGCCAAGGAAAAAGATCTGCATATCACCTCAGATATGACGATCGAGATCGAGGATGCCGATTTTGAGATCTCGGCCGTGCCTGATTTTGTCCAAAGTGAACTTTCGATCAAACCGCTCTCGGCGGCGCCGGCCGATGCCCCGACCGCGTCCCCCGCGACCAAGGCCCGCAATCTCGAACTCGAAAACGAGATCGCGGCGCTCAAGGTCCGCATAATGGAACTCAAGGCCGAGCGGAGCGACATACAGGATAAGAGCGACCGGCGGCTCAAGGATTTTGAAAATTTCAAATATCGAATGGATCGCGAACGCCGGGGTGCCTTTATCGATCAGATCGGCAACCTGGCCGGCCAGATGCTGCCCGTGCTCGATAATATCCACCGGGCTATCGACGCGGCCGACGAGATCGGCGGCGAACGCAGCCGCGATTTCCAACAGTTCTTTGACGGCATCGTGCTCGTCAACCAACAGCTCAACGACATTTTTGCCGGTATGGGCGTCACGCCTATCTCGACGGTCGGTGAGCCGTTCGACCCCAATTTTCACGAGGCGGTCGCCACCGAGGTGCGGCCCGAGATGCCGGCCAACACCGTTACCGAAGAGTTGCTGCGAGGCTACCGCATCGGCAACAAGGTGATCCGTCACTCGATGGTCAAGGTCAACATGCTTCCGGTACAGCCCGCACAGACGGCGCCGCCGTCACGATCGATATCGACCCCATCCGACGATTTCGACAATACGCCCGAACTCACACTCGACGACCTTCCCGCGCCTCCCGCATCGGATGCGGCATCCGAACAGGCCGATGAGGCCTAGACCCATACCTCACTTAGATCTCAACTGAGGAAAAAATAGTTATGAGCAAAGTCATTGGCATCGATCTCGGCACTACGAACTGCTGCGTTTCTGTTCTCGAAGGCGGCACCGTCCAGATCATTTCAAACAAAGAGGGCGGCCGCACAACGCCGTCGGTCGTCGGTTTTACCGATAAAGACGAGAGGCTGGTCGGCCAGATCGCCAAGCGTCAGGCCGTGACCAACTCGGCAAACACGCTCTATGCCGTCAAGCGGCTGATCGGACGCAAGTTCGACGCCCCCGAGGTCGAAAAGATGCGTGCGACCGTCCCGTTCGAGATCGTCAAGGCGCCCAACGGCGATGCCCATATCCGTGTTCTCGACCGCATCTACAGTCCGCCCGAGATCTCGGCGATCGTGCTCCAGCGGCTCAAACTGGCCGCCGAAGAATTTCTCGGCGATAAGATCAGTGAAGCGATCATCACCGTTCCCGCGTATTTTGACGACATGCAGCGTCAGGCGACACGCGACGCCGGCAAGATCGCCGGCCTCGAGGTCGAGCGCATCATCAACGAGCCGACGGCCGCCGCACTTGCCTACGGATTCGGCAAGAGCAAGACCGAAAAGGTCGCCGTCTATGACCTCGGCGGCGGTACGTTCGATATCTCGATCATGGAGATAAACGACGGCGTTTTCGAGGTGCTCTCAACGTCGGGCAACACGTTCCTCGGCGGCGAGGATTTTGACGAACGCATCATCTCGTGGCTGGTCGAGGGCTTTGAGAAAGAGAACGGCATCGACCTCAAGAACGACCGCCTCGCACTCCAGCGCCTTAAGGAAGCAGCCGAGCGTGCCAAGTGCGAACTTTCGAGCGTATCCGAGACCAACATCAGCCTTCCGTTCATCGCGGCCGACTCGACCGGCCCCAAACATATCAATTCGACGCTGACGCGTGCCATTTTCGAAAGCCTCGTGGCCGATCTGGTCGAGGCGTCGGTCGAACCGTGCCAAAAGGCACTATGGGACGCCAAGCTCCAGCCCTCGGACATCGACAAGGTGATACTCGTCGGCGGTCAGACGCGTTCGCCGATCATCGCCCGCACGGTGACCGAAGTCTTTGGCAAAGAGCCGTCGTCGGAGATCAATCCGGACGAGGTCGTGGCGATGGGAGCCGCGATCCAGGGCGGCGTGCTGACCGGCGAGGTCAAGGATATCGTCCTGCTTGACGTACTGCCGCTGAGCCTCGGGCTCGAGACCCGCGGCGGACTGTACGTAAAGCTGATCCCGCGCAACTCGACCATTCCGCTCAAAAATACGATGACCTTTACTACCGTCGTCGACAATCAGCAGTCGGTCGAGATCCACATTCTGCAGGGCGAACGCGAGATCGCGTCAGCCAATCGCAGCCTTGCCAAATTCGAACTGGTCGGCATCCCGCCGGCACCGCGCGGAGTGCCGCAGGTCGACGTTTCGTTCGAGATCGACGCAAACGGCATCGTCAGCGTTTCGGCCAAGGACAAGATGACCGGGCTCGAGCAGGCACTGCAGATCACACCGTCGTCCGGACTCTCGCCCGACGAGATCGAACGCCTCATCATCGAGGCCGAGACCTCGATCGACCGCGACCGCGAGGAACGCGAACTGATCAACGAACGAAACCGGCTCGATTCGCTGATCCGCAACGCCCGCCGCGCAATGATGGAGATCGGCAAATCGTTTGAGTTGGCCGAGCAGCAGTCGATCAACGGTGTTCTGTCCGAAGCCGACGAAATGCTCAAATCGCAAAGCATCTCCGAGATCCGCGAGCAGATGGCAAAGGTCGAGGCGGCCGCCAACCGCATTACCGCGGCGATGCTGACGATGGCGTAAATGCCGGTTCAAATCCTAAAACCTCCACGGCCGCGAGCGTCATGCCCGCGGCCTTTTCAAGTTCTCGATATGACAATTCTTTCGCCGCAGGGCGTTTCAAATTCACCGCTCTAATTTGAAACAAACGGCTGGCACGTTTTGTGTCGCTAAGCCCTGTGGGTGCAGTAGTTTACGGGCAGTTATTGTTTCAAAATAGTTTCACAATTAGGAACAGGTTAAGTCCTTTATTTAGTGACTTTAACCCCCGATTTTGTTTCAAATTGTGAAATGATGCGACCAACGTTCGATCCCTGATCGGGCAAAATGGCGTAAACCGTCTGTTTAGAGTATTTACACCACCTTGAGCGTTTCAGGTTACCTTTCAGGTGATTTCGATGGATCCGGACGTTCTGCTCCGGTAATTCGTTATTCGATATTCCAAATTCAGTAACTAATTTGTGTCCTAACTGTCCCGCGTGTCCCGAGTGTCCCGCATGTCCCGCGTGTCCCGAGTGTCCCGCATGTCCTGACTGTCCCGACACTCTCGACTAACCGGACTGTCGAGCGCGTTTTATGAATTTTCAAAGAACTGCGTAGACAAGCGTACCATATATTGTAGAGATATTACAAGATTGCATAAATGCAACATCTGGTTTGCAAACGACTCCCCTATTAGTAACAAGGGGAGTCTGAAGTTCCCGGGATCAGCATCAATGGTTACCCGAGTGTTGCTCCCGCGTCTTTATTTCTCCGCCGGGCGCCGCGGCCACTACCCGATGCTCGCTCCGGGAGCGGAATTGTTCCCGATCACCGTTAGCGGATCTTATATCCGGGCGTATGCTGCAGGTGGATATCAAAATCCGTTCGAACTTCGATCTTTCTGAAGCCCTTTTCACTGTTATCGCTTTGATACGTGATCAACCATTGGTATTTTGTCAGATCGTTGAGTTCACGAAAATAAGGGTCAAACGTCACGAAATCCATGCCGGAGAAAAATGCTGTACCGCCTGTTTCATCGGCGATCCGGTTTAATGAGCTCTGGCCGTAATTGACGGCAAGCCGGTTATAGCTGGTCAAACCGACCGACGGTGCATACATGGTGAAAATGCTGACATTACGGCGTTGGGCTTCGACAATCGCGCGATCGAGATCGACTGACGACATCGGGCTAGCGTGACGCAGTCCGCCGGTAGCATCCAGACCATCAGAGATCAGCAGGATCATGTTCCTGCCGGTTGCAGGCTGATCAAAGAGCTTCAGGGCCTCGATCACTTCGATATATGGGTCGTACGGGGCGGCCGATTGAGTGCTGAGCAGTATTCGCAGTGAATCGGCAGCTCGGTCCCTATCGGTCGTAAATGCCTGCCTGACCTGTAGTGTCCCGGTGGTAATGTACCCGGTCATTACCCGTGTACCTTCCGGAAGTCCGCGGATAAATTTCTTGATCTCCGGAATCTCGAGACTTACCCGGCCTACGAGGTCGTCCTGGATCAAAATCGCTATCGTCGGCGGGATTTCGCCTGCTTTTCGGGACGAGATGATCAATTGTTTGCGCTCATTTTCAAATATTTCGAAATCGCTCGTCTCCAGTTTGTCGGCAATGGAGCGAGTACGATCATTTGTCGGTACTGCTGTCACCAGAACTGACATAGGCTTGTTTTGATTCTTGGATGAATCTTGTGCATACACTAAAACAGCTGTAAACACTATGCATGCACCGATCAAGGCAATATGACCGGCACGTCGACAGATCTGGATAATATTGGTGTTCATCTTAATACTCCTTTAATCACATCGTAAAGGGTTGCCGCTGCAGCCGGTTGCGATCAGCCGGAACTCTTCGACGATCGAAAAGCTCCGTCTGAAAAAGACGGAGAAACCGGCCTCACGCACCAATGCGCGATTATGGCCCGTCTCTCCGTCGCCCGATCAGGAACTAAGTGCCGCGAACGGCATGTTCCATCTTTCTATATTGCTCCTGCCATTTGTTGGTGGCCTTTTCGATCTCACGAACCCAGTTGCGTTGGCGAATTCGATCGAATTGTCCCTGGTTCATTTCCTGTTCCATGAGTTGAAGCCGATTATTTACTCGCTCCCGATACTCATTCATATGGTTGAACCGGTGTTCGAAACCGTTTCGTTGATCTTGAGTAAGACCAAGTCGAAAACGCTCATGCTCCTGTTCCATATTGCGTAACTGTTCACGAACTCTCTCTTGGTATTGCTTTCCTTGAGCAAGACCGAAATTGGGATTATCGTAATCCCGAGTCATCGTTCGCAGTTTCTGATGGAATTGTTCCATCGTCTCAGTACGCTGCCGCAATTGATCTCGTTGAACATCGCTCAGCCGGAGATATTCCCGATCCCTGTCACGGTCCCTATCCCGATCCCGATCGCGATCCATGTCGCGGTCGCCGGTCTGATCTCTGTCCTGCGTCTTATCACGGTCTTGCTGTCGGGTCACGTCACCCTTTCCTGCCGTTGGTTTTCCTTTCCCTTGCCCGTAACCCGATACGGCAATGCCAACAATCACGGCGAGGACCACGGCTATCGTTGTAAATCTGAAAATTCTCATGGTTAGACCTCCTTGTCATTCACACGACCGGACAGGTTTGGTGATACGAAGAAGTTTCCGTACTATCGTGCCGAACTGTCAGTCGCACAGAATAATGACGCAAATCGTGTGCCCGTCGCGGAGCGAAATTTCCCGCAAAAATCATTAAATTTCCCCGTCCGGAGCAGATGGATTAGCCAAGTCCCATCAAGACCAATCAACTCAGGTGATGAAAAACTCGCGCCTGTGAGCCTGAATGTGAAATAACTCACGTTGGATCAAATTTCCTGATATCGCAGGTTTCGAAATGTCGTAGAACATCCCGAAATACAGCAATAAATTTGGTGATCGGATCGGCTACATCGGCACAATATTTGCGTGAACATGGGCGTAGTTAATTGATCTATCGATTTTTGCACTGATCTTTGAACTTGATCGCCGGCAATTCGCCGGAACCCGGCCGGTCGTGTCTGACAGGAGCGAATGTGCTTCCTAAAACCGACGGCCAACGAAAACTGTTTCGATCACCTGGTTATCTCGGCGCTCTCTTGATCGAGGAGGTGAATCATGAAATTTAGGACCACATTAATGCTGACCCTTATGATCGCGGTCGGCGTTTCTATCGCATACTTTGTCCCCGGCTCTGCCGCAAATGACGCAAAGCATTCGTTTATGGCACCGGCAAACGGTACGGCTACCGTAAGGTACACCGAGGATCGTTTCGCCTATGCCCCGTTGTCATGGCAGACAATTGTTAATAACAGCTTTTCGATGCCGAACAGCGAAAAGAAATATAGCAGTTATGGCCAACCGTCGATCAATTCGAACGGTACGGTCGTTTTCAGAGCTCGCAGCACACAAGGCGGACAGCGGCAGACCGGCATTTATTCAAGACAATTTCCCAAAGGCCAGATCACCGCGATCGCCGATCTGTCGACACTCGTGCCTTATCCGAACAACCTCGGGACGACTTTTCAGGAGTTTTCGGCGATCCCGAGGATCGCTGCCAATTCAGACAATTTTGCGACCCGGGGCAATCATCAGCCCGTTTACAAGTATCTGTTACCGGACGGTACTGAAACCCGGACCGGTACGACCGGCATCTATGTTCAGCTTAGCGGCAGCCTTTTGTTCGATGGTGCGTCGAAGATCGGTCTGGCACCGGGATTCGCAAATCACGCTGTGCCGAATATGGAACAACTGACGGCGTTTGACGTCTATCCGGGATCCCCCGCGATCAACGACAATGGCACGATCGTATTTAAGGGCAACTATGCCGATAACGGCGTCGGCAAGACCGGTATCTTTTATCGCGAATTGCTCGGCACTCCGGGCGGCGGAAAGACCGCGGTCGAGTTGATAGCAAATTCGGATACTCAGATCCCGAACGCACCGCCGAGCTTCAGGAAGATGACATTTGGTTCGACGGCACCGCCCAGCGTTGCCGGAAACGAACTGGTGTTTGTCGGCCTCGATAATGAAGATAACCCTAATTTCGGAGGTATTTTTCTTGCTCCGATCCGTCCGACCCCTGAGCTTCGAACGCTGGTCTCGATCGGCGAACCGCTGCCGGGAACGAAGGTTGAGACTGTAACCCGCGTGGGCGAAGGCCTTTCGTTCGACGGCCGGTATGTTGCGTTCTGGGGAGCATGGAGTAACGTAATGAAAACGGTTCGGCTCTATTGCCCCGAGGACGGAAACGCCGATATCCTCGCATACTGCAATGGCGTGGACCCAAACAGTATCTTTGATCCGGATAGAAACCGCTGGTATCAAGACAAACAGGTAAATGTTCATCAAGGCATATTCATTTACGACATTTACGCAAACTATGCATATCTGGTATCGCGCAGCGACTATGATTTCAACGATTATCTGTACTGGGTCTATTCCGGCAGGCCTCCCGGAGTCGGAACCTTTAATGAAGAGGAAGACGGCGAAGAGCCGCCTCGCTGGCGTTCAGCCGCATTTATCGCCGCGTCCGATGGATTGGTCGTATTCAAGGCACGCACCGGAACTCAGGATCCCAACGGCGAATATATCAACCCGATCGACGGCATCTATATGAAGAACGCTCTCGACCGAAGCCCGATCCAGGTACTGGTCGAAACCGGTATGAGCAGTAATGTTCTTGATCCGTCGGTTCCCACAGGAGCATTACCGATCGTCGGTGTTGGGCTCGAACGGGAGGGTTTCCGCGGCAACAAACTGGCGATCACCGCGTCGATGGCCGATACCGAGAACAGTTGGGGCGGCATCTATGTTGCCAACATTGCCCGCGGCCCGAGTGCCGATCTGTTCAATTTTAAGGCGTCGCGATAAGCGACTTTGATCGCATTGCCGATCCTAGGCAACGGACCCGGTAATATGCAACATGGCCGTCTGACAACCAAGTTGTCAGACGGCCCTTTTTCTTGACTATCCGGCTCCGAAACGCCGCAAAGCCGCAATACTCCGCGCATGCGGCCCGCGCGCCGAAAGGGACCCGATCTCTTAACTAAATTCGGCGATCGACGTTGGTATCGCCGTGAAGCTTGAGAAAATGCGGCCGATGTCGCAAAATGAATAGGGCGTCAGTTCATTGGTTTGAGCTGACGTTTCTTTAGTTAGCGGCCGGACGCCGCCAACCATTGACCATATGTCGAAACGAGATTATTACGAAGTGTTAGGCGTCGCCAGAACGGCCAGTGACGCCGAGATCAAAAAGGCCTACCGCAGCCTGGCCGTGCAGCACCATCCGGACAAGAATCCGAATGACCCGCACGCCGAAGAAAAATTCAAAGAGGCGGCCGAGGCTTATGCTGTCCTTTCGGACGCGCAAAAGCGCGCGGCGTACGACCGCTTCGGGCATCAGGCCGGCGGCATGGGCGGACAGGGATTTGATCCGAGCGGTTTCTCGAATATCGAAGACATCTTTGATATGTTCGGGTTCGGCGATATGTTCGGCCAACGCGGCGGCGGCCGTTCGTCGGTCCAACGCGGTTCGGACCTCAGGTACGATCTCGAGATAACGCTCGAGGACGCGGCGACCGGCAAGGACGAAAAGCTCCGCATCCCGAGGCTCGAAAAGTGCGACGAGTGTGCCGGCAGCGGTGCCGAAAAGGGAACACAGCCCGAAACGTGCGTTACGTGCGGCGGTGCGGGTCAGACGCGCTACCAGCAGGGATTTTTCAGCGTCATGCGCACGTGTCCTAATTGTTCGGGCAGCGGCCGGATCATAAAAACGCCTTGTAAAGGATGCCGCGGCAAGGGGCGTGTCGAACGTGAAAGGTCGATCGAGCTCAAGATACCGGCCGGCGTCGAAACGGGTTCGCGCCTGCGGATCGCGGGTGAGGGCGAGGCAGGTGTGAACGGCGGGCCGTCGGGCGACCTGTTTGTCGTCCTGCACGTCAAGGAACACGAGCGGTTTGAGCGTCAGGGAGCGAACCTGTATTCGGCGGTGCCCATAACGTTTGCCCAGGCGGCACTCGGTGCCGAGATCAAGGTGCCGACGCTTGACGGCGAGGAGGAACTGAAGGTGCCCGCCGGAACGCAGACCGGAACGGTCTTCAGGCTGAAGTCCCAAGGAATGCCGGCTCTCGGCGGCCGCGGAAAAGGCGACCTTTTCGTTGCCGTTACGCTCATCACGCCAAAATCACTGACCAAGGAACAGCGAAAGCTGCTTGAACAACTCGCCGAGATCGAGGACGTCGATTTTCACGACGAATCGTTCATGGACAAGGTCAGGAATATCTTCGGTTGATCCGACGGACAACTCAAACGTTGGACAAAGGCCCGCCAGGGCCTTTTTTTAGTGCGAGCGAGTCTATGGATTGAGGAGCACGAGCAGGCGGTCGGCCCAGTCGGAGCGGGCGTTTTTCAGGATCTCGTACTGGACCTGTGCCATGTCGCGGTTGCCGGTCTTGAGATATGCCCGGCCGAGATTGTAGCGGGCCTTTTGATAGTCGGGATTGTAGCCGAGGGCACTGTTCAGTGCCTCGATGCACTCGTCGATCTTGCCGAGTTCGTAATAGACCTCGCCCAGATAGTTGTATGTCTTGGCGTCGGGCCGATAGATCTTTAGCTGTTCAAAGGCGGCCGCGGCCTCGGCGTTTCGACGCAGTTTGGCAAGGGCAGCACCGAGGCGTTCGATGGCGTTAACGTGGTCGATCTTGATCGCTATCGCACGTCGGTACGCGAGGATCTCCTCGTCGGTACGGCTCAGTTTGCCGAGTGTCAGGCCGAGCGAATACTGTATCTCGGGGTCATTTTCATCAAAACGTGCGGCCTGCCGATAGGCGTCGACGGCCTCCTTGAACTGCCCGAGAGCGTAGCTCGACGCTCCGATATTCACGTAGGTCGCCGACCACTCGGGACGCAGTTTTGCCGCTTGCCGCGACGCCCGCAGAGCGTCGGTGTGCCGCCCGAGTACGCCGTAGCAATATCCCGCCTGATACCACGCCTCGGCATAGTTAGGATCGGTCTCGACCGCCTTTTCAAAATATGCCGCCGCCCGCGTGTAGTCATCCCGCGACAGTTGAGCGAGGCCCTGCGAGTACAGGCGTTCGGCGGCCGAGCGCTTGTTTCGCTGGGTTTCGGAGGCGAGCGACGAAAACGTCTGAACGTCGCTGATCTTGAGTTGGGATATTCGCTCGGAGGGAACAGCAAAATTCAGATTCTGGCCCTCAGCGGCCTGCAGTGTCGCGACGCCTATGACCTGGCCCGCCATATTTACGACCGGCGAACCCGACGAGCCCGGCGAGATCGACGCCGTTATCTGGATGATCCTGCCGTAGCCGGAGATCTCGCGTACCGCCGAGACGATGCCGTTAGAAACGCTGCCCTCGAGACCGTAAGGGTTGCCGATAACGACGATCGACTCGCCCTCCTGCGGCACTGTCCGGACTATCGGCAGCGGTATCGCCTGGCCGCGCGGCACATCGACCTGAAGCAGGGCGAGATCGCCCTCGCCGTCGATCGCCAGGACGCCGCGGACCGGATATTTCTTGCCGTCGAGCAGGTGTATCTCGACGCGGGCCGCACGCTCGATGACGTGCCGGTTGGTGATGACGCGGTCGGCGGCAATGAAGAAACCGCTGCCGCGGGCGAGGGTGTTATCCCTGGCGTCAAAGGTCTCGATGGCGACGGCGGACGGCTTGATGCGCTTGACGAGCTCAGGCAAAAAGTCCTGCGCCCGTGCGGTGCCGCTCAGACCCGCGGCGAGCACAAATGCCAAAAATACCGATTTGAAAGCGATCCTTGTCATCCGAATGGCCGAGTGTCGATTATATGTTCTTTCGCCTGCGGCAACAAAGTTTTTTGCAAAAAAAGACGCGAGCCCGCAAAGGCCCGCGTCCGTTAGGTGTGGAAGGCGCCGTTTATTTTATGATCCCGTTGCCGTCGAGAGCGGTGTAAACGTCGTTCGAATAAAGGCCGAGCCATTTATCGGTGTTCGGCGTTTTGAACAACTGGTCGTACACCTGAGCGTTGAGCGACTCGAGCTCGACGCCGCGGCCGCGGTTGAGCCACTCGTAGAGTTTGGTGTGGAAGATAAAATCGTTTCGCGTACTGTCGAGAGCGACAAAACTCTCTACCTTGGCGAACATCGATCTGAACTCGGCCTCGGTAAGGCCGGTCCTTGCGTTCTGACGGCGGATGAAGGCGACACTGTTGCCGTCGATCGCCGCCGAAGGAGCGTATATGGCGGCGAGCTTGCCCCAATCGTCAAACTTGATCGACGGTTCGAATTTGGCGAAATCGTCGTAAACGCGAAGGATCGAATACTCGTCGACGACGACCATCTTGGCCACGGCCATCGGGGCCGCGAGGATCGCGAGTGTGCCGGAACGCGTTTCGGTCATCTCGACGCCGGCCTTGGCGATCGCGGCGTCGCGCTCACGCTTGATCCTGGCGAAATTATCGGCGCGATACTTGAGCAGTGCCGTCATTCGGGCCTTGGCGTCCATCGTGCCGATCGACCGGACCAGCTCGTTTGCCCGCGTCAGATAGCTAAGGAACATCTCGGGTGTGTAGAGCCCGGGAAGAGCGTCGATGACGTCTCCGTTCTTATCAAGGATGTAATGGATGCTGTTGCCGGTGATCGTCCGCTCGATCTTGCGGCCGTCACCGAAATCGATCGTGATGCGCGGTGCCGGGCGGACCGACTGCCAATGCAGGATGTAATTTTCGCGAAGGTACTTTGAGATCGCCGCGTTCGGGTAAAGTATCGCCCGGAACAGGCGGCTGTTGGCACACGAAAACTCTTCGTTGAGGTTACCGAGCAGGCGAAGGCTGAGGATCGGCTTGTTTCGGCGTGCCGCCTCGCCCTTGGCGCCGTTGAGATCGGTGTACCAGTAGAGCTGGGCGGCGTACTCGTCCTTTTGCATCCCGACCGTGTCGATGGCGTTTGCCACGCGGAGCCAATCGGGCGAGACCTCGCCCGTTTTTGCAAAATGGTCGATCTCGGAGCGAAATTTCACAAACAAAGCGTCAAGGCCGGTCTGGCCCATCGTGCGAAGTTGTTTGATAGCGGCGGCGGCTTCGTCGGTGTCAGTCGATACTGCCGATTCGACGAGCTCATTCGTGTATTTGCCGGCGGCAAGCATCGAGATCGACGATCCGAGCAGGAGCAACGTTGCGATCAGCGTAAGTCGTAATTTCATTGTCATCCTCCAAAGGTATTTTGATAAAGAACGGCCGGGGCGTGAGTTCTTGCACACAAATCGATCGACGTCGGCAAATTTGCGGCCCGCTCGCGGCACGTGTTTTACGGCGGATCGATAACACGGTAGAATTGCTGTTAAAACCAATCCAAAAACTATGAAGATCGCGATAGCGGCAGATCATGCCGGATTTGAAGGAAAAGAGTTGATCAAGCGAACGCTCGACGAGATCGGCGTCGAGTACGACGACATGGGAACCTACTCGGCCGAATCGGTCGATTATCCGGATTTTGCCCGAAAGGTCGCCGAGGCTGTGGCCCGCGGCGATTATGAGCAGGGCGTGCTGGTTTGCGGTTCGGGGACCGGAATGGCGATCTCGGCGAACAAGGTCCGCGGCATTCGTGCGGCCGTCGCCTGGAACGCCGAGACCGCCGGTTTGGCCCGCCAACACAATAACGCCAACGTGCTAGCGATCGGGTACCGGACCTCGCCCGAGGGAACTATTCCCGACATCGTCAAGGCGTGGTTCGCCGCCGACTTTGAAGGCGGACGACACGCCGGACGCGTAGACAAGATCGCTCAGATCGAAAAGGACGACCTCTGCTAAATATGCCGAAAATACTTGCTTTCGCGGGTAGTTACCGCGAACACTCCTACAACAAACGCGTCCTCTCGGTCGCCGCCGAAGGTGCCCGCAATGCCGGGGCCGAGGTCACGGTGCTCGACCTGCGCGATCATCCGCTGCCGATATTCTGCGCCGACGGCATCGAGAACGGCCAGTTCGACGGGAACGCCCTGAAGCTGCAGGAGATCATGGCCGGCTATGACGGCTTTCTGATCGCATCGCCCGAATACAACGGCTCTATACCGGGCGGCCTTAAGAATATGATCGACTGGATCTCGCGGGCGAACGACAAATTCAGAATGTACGAACCCGTCAAGGGCAAGACCGCTGCTCTGATAACGGCGTCGCCGGGCCAGTTCGGCGGGCTGCGGTGTTTGGCTCATCTTCGGGGCGTTTTGACGATGCTCGGGATGCACGTATTGCCAATGGAGGTCGCGGTGCCGTTCGTCGGCCAAAAGTTTGACGGCGACGGTTCCGAGATGACCGATGCGAAAATGAAACACGTCCTCGAAAGCCTTGGGGAGCAGCTTGTCGAATACGTCAAATAGTACTAAAGTTTCGGTACTAACGTCCGAAGAATGATCTATCGGTTTCACATTCCGGCTGCTCCACTCGACCAGTTCGTCTCGTCGATCATTTACTTTTCGGATGTGAATTTGACGCACAATTTCGATCGATTTCTGCCAAACGGCGACACTGAGATCCTGATCGATTTCCACGACACACCTCAGTACATCTACGACAATGCGACTCTCAAAGAGATCCAGGCGTGCAACCACGTTTGGGCTTCAGGGTTGCGAACCGAACCGATCACCATTCCGGCCGGCAAGAAATCTGAGATGATGGTCATCTCCTTCAAAAAGGGAAGGGCATCCTCATTCTTTCCTTTTCCGATGAACGAGATCGTCGATAGCGTTGTCGATGCGGACTTGATTTGGGGAGGCGAACTAGGGAATTTGCGGGAGCGACTTTTGGAAACGAACGATATCGACCGACGATTTCAGATCGTTGAACAGTTTCTGATGATCGAGTTCCGTTCGCAGATGAAATTAGATCCTTGCATTTCATTCGCTATCAGTGAAATGACCGTCCGGCCCGATGCCTTGAACATTGCCCGAATGAACGATCAGATCGGGTATTCACAGAAGCATTTTATCGAAATGTTCCGACGGTCGGTAGGCGTAACTCCGAAATCTTATCTAAAGATAATGCGATTTCAGAAGGCGATCGCGACCATCGATGAGAACGACGAACACGATTGGGGCAGTATCGCACTTGAATGTGGTTTTTACGATCAATCGCACTTCATCAACGATTTCAAACACTTTGCGGGATTTACGCCTGAGCAATATTCTAAGATCCATTTGAATTACCAGAATTACATTCCGGTCGGTTAGGTAAATTTTTTCCAATACGGCTCGGATCTCTTTCAGTAGAATTTACCTGAATTGGAGGAACTATGGCACAGAAAACATCAGGTGAATTTGAGCAGGAGTTTATTGACGGGCTGCAAGGCTCGACGGGCAAGAGCCTTGCGGATTGGGTGATCGTTGTTGACGGATTTAGCAGCAAAAAGCGTAACGAGGTCATTGAGTGGTTGAAGGGTGTACACAATTTCAACCATATGCAAGCGTCGTTGCTTGCGGGCATACACGCTAACGGCGGCAAGCCTGTTTATCAAAGCACGGACGGCCTGCTCGATGCGCAGTTTGGTAAGAATGAAGATATGCGGCCGCTTTACGATGGGTTCGTCGCGTTCATTTCGAGGAATTTTCCGAACGCGACGATTCTGCCGAAAAAGACTTACGTCTCGGTGCTGGAGAATCGCGAATTCGCTGCCGTGAATATCAAAAAGGGCGAACTTCGGATCGGTCTCGATCTTGGTGACAGGCCGTTCGATGAGAAGGTAGAGAAGGCAAAACTTACGGGACCAATGCCGCGAATTTCGCATATGGTCGTCGCAAAGGATGACGGAAAGTTCGACAATTCACTGGTCGAACTTCTACAGCAGTCGCACGGGCGCTGTCACAAATAGGTGCCGCATATGAAAACGATGATCCTAGCCGTCATGATACTAATGTCAGCATTTTGGGCAGAGGTAAATGCCCAAGTCGATGTTGAGTATCAATCGTATCTTGCTCACATTGCGGCAGCGTCAAGTGCGATTCGATTGAACGAGACGGGTGAGGCTCGACGCTGGATCGAATCGGCTCCGGCAAAACATCGCGGATGGGAATGGAACTATCTTGATGCCGAAACACGACAATACAGCAGTTCGCGAATCATTCACGAAGGGCCGGTCAACGCCATCAAAATCAGCCCAGATGGAAAATTTCTGGCGAGTGCGTCGACAGACCGAAAGGTAAAGGTCACTGACGCGGCAGGCGGAAACGAGGTCTTCTCGTTTACCGATGCAAAGCTCTCGCCGCAATCGGTGGCATTCAGTCCCGACGGTAAACTACTGGCCGCCGGATTTTCGCGGCATTTGATCATCGTTTGGGACATCATGTCAAAAGCCGAGATCCGGCGATTTCAGGGTCAGGGAAAGGGCATAACCGCAGCGACATTTAGCCCCGACGGAAAACTCCTCGCGTCGTGTTCGTGGAATGTTTCGGAGGCACGCGGCGTTTGGGGAATCGTCGAGGTTTGGGACGCGGCAACAGGAGCGTCCGTAAAACAGCTCGAATACGGCATCAAGCCGCTTGTCGCCATCGCATTCAGCCCGGACGGCAAACAGCTTGCCGTCGCCTCGTGGGAAGTCGACAAAATAGCCGCCGTTTGGGAGACAACAAGATGGGGCGAGCCCATGGTTATGCAAACCGAAGGTGATGAGGTCTATAAGGCCGGTCAGGCAATAGCGTTCAGCCCGGACGGAAAATGGTTGGCGGCAGGAGGAAAGGACAATGCCGTCAGGATCTGGGATCCGGCGACCGGCAGGATGGTGCGAAAGCTGGGCGGAGCCGGCAGAGGCCACGCCAAATGGGTGAATGGCGTAGCTTTTACTCCGGACAGTATGAATATTGTGTCGGCTTCGACGGATCAGAGCTTGAAAGTCTGGGACGTGCTTTCTGGTGCCGAACTCGCAACGCTTCATGGCCACACAAAAAGCGTCAACGCAATTACCATCGGCCCAGACGGAAAGACTATCTACACAGCCTCGGGTGATACGAGCGTTAAGACGTGGAGATTTTCTGCGGCCGACGCAAAACACCACTTATGGCCCCACGATGGCAGTGCTTATGGTTTTGCCATCAGCCGCGACGGTAAGACGGCTGCGACAGCGGCTTGGCTTGGGAAGCTTCGTCTGTGGGATGTCGCAACCGGAACCGAGATCGCCGTTTGGCAGGCTCACGGTCAGTCAGCAAACGCCGTAGCGTTCAGCCCCGACGGTAAGCGATTGGCGAGCGTCGGAAACGATAACAAGGTCAAGTTGTGGGACGCAGCATCTCGTGCAGAGATCCGGACATTCGAAGAAGCAAAAGGGAATCAGCTGATCTCGGTCGGCTTTAGTCCCGATGGCAGAAGCGTTTTCGCGACGTCGTCGACCGGCACCGCAAAGATCTGGGACGCCGAATCAGGCAAACTCGTTCGCGAACTTAACCACAAAAACGGAACAACATACATTACATCTGCACGCGACGGAAAAACGCTTGCAACCGGCGGCGCTGATGGGTCTGTCATGCTTTGGGATGCCGAGTCCGGCAGAACACTGGCGACCGTCTCGGCGGGAACCGGCAGAGTATTATCAATTGCGTTCAGCCCTGACGGCAAACATTTTGCAGCGGCATCCGGCCGAACCGCAAAACTCTTTGACACAAGATCGGGCAGACCCATCTTTTCGATGAGCCATGACGAAGGCATCTACTGCGTTTCTTTCAGCCCGGACGGAAAGCGTATTGTGACGTCATCATCGGATCAAACGGTGAAGCTCTGGGATACGAAAACAGGATTCGAGGTTCTGAGCATGCCGTTTGCCGAATCGATTTACGGGGCGCATTTCGGGCGTGACGGCAAACGGCTTTACGTTCTTCCGATAGGCAAAGAGGTGCGAGTATTTGACTCGACACAACGTTAGTTGAACGCCAGGTTAGCCTTCGTGGCCCGCGGCGGCACGTTCCTGGAGTTGTTCAGGCGTCAGATCTTCCTTGTGTGTTGCAAAGCCCCAGAGATGTCCGAACGGATCGCGAAAATGTCCGGATCGGTCGCCGTAGAATTGATCCGCAACCGGCTTTAGTACCTCAAGTCCTTCTGCAATTGCCTTTTCGGTGAAGGAATCGACGTCCTCGACATAAATATAAAGGCTGACCGGCGAACCGCCGATCGTCTCAGGGCTGTTGGCCATCGGCGGAAATTCGTCAGCGAGCATAAATATCGCTGAGCCGATCCGCATCTCGGCGTGGCCGATCATGCCGCCGCCGCCGATCCGGTAAAGCTCGACAGCGCCGAACGCCCGTTTGTAAAAATCCATCGCCGCCTCGGCGTTCCGACAGATAAGATATGGTGTGATGCCTTCGTAGCCTTCCGGAATTGCTTTTACGCCCATCTTCTTCACTCCTATTTTCTTGATCCAATTTATTATACGCGTAAAGTCAACCATTAAATTGGTTCTCAGACACTTTCCAGGATGTTTTGCATTATCTGAACAATTACGCGCCGGTAAAGTCTTGAAGTACACTTACGGAATGCGTTTGTTTATCCTCGTTGCGATCGGCGTCAGTTTCATTTTGCCAACCGCTGCACAAGAAAGAGCGGCCGCCTCGATCGACCAAATATTGTATGCAGCGTCCCGTGCCGTAGGACCTGAGAAGGAGCTTAGGGCTATTCGTAGCATTTACGCAGTCGCTGCCTGTGTCGGCCCGAAAGGAAAGTACACCACGTCGATAAGTTCGTTTCGCGACGGTAGAACGCGATTTGAGCAGACATTTGAGTATCGCAAGCCGACCGGTGTCTTTATTAACGGCGATAATGCTTGGGAAACGAACCATGAGAACGGTGAGTTCTTAGTTTCAAGTTCGTTCCAACGAATGGTCGCTCGAATGCATGAGTACCAAAAAATGGCGATCGATCCTCGAGCGTTTTTCAAGGATCTTGAGATTGTCGGCGATGAAGAATTCAACGGACGTCCATCGATCAAGGTCGCCGCAAAAAATGAGCTCGATATGCCAGCCTTTCTTTACTTTGAGAGGTTCAGCGGTCGTCTTAGCGGTTACAAGTTAATGGTGCCAGGATCGACTGAAACGATCTTAAACATTTTCACTGCGTGGAAGCGGGTTGGAAAGGTAATGCTCCCTTCGGTGGTTACGGCGATAGATAGCGCGGGTCGGTGGACACTTTCTTTCCACACGATAAAACTAAATTCGGCCATCGCAAAGCCTCTCGAAATTCCGGCTCGAGTTCGGGACATGATAGAAATCCTCCGAATGCATGAGGAACAAAAGACGGCTCATCTTACCTACAACGCGGAGTTGTTGATCGGCGATTCACCGATAAGGCCGATCACTATTCAACGTGGCAATGTCATTCAACGTACGCGGGAAGAAGATCTCGATCGGTTCAAGAGCTATTTCGGATCGTTCAAGTTTCTTGAATGGGAGGACATACGGCCACCAATAATAAGGGTCTCTAAAGACGGGTCAATGGCTACAAAGATCGTGCAGAAGCGTGTTCGTGGAACGTCCAAAGATAAAGACGGTAAAGACATCTCCGAACACGTAGTATATGCGTGGCTCGAAGTTTTGGAAAAGGTAGACGGAAAATGGCGATTAGTAACAATTGCGTCTACAGAAAAGGATGGCGGTAAATGATGATGATCGATCTGCGCAGCGATACAGTTACCCGGCCCACGGCCGCAATGCGTGCGGCGATGGCTGCCGCTGAGGTCGGCGACGACGTTTACGGCGAGGATCCGACGATCAATCGCCTCCAAGAGCGGGCGGCGGGGATATTTGAAAAGGAAGCGGCGTTGTTCGTGCCGAGCGGCACGATGGGCAACCAGATCGCGGTCAAGGTGCATACACGGCCCGGCCAGGAGATCGTGATCGAAGAGCGCGGACACATCCTGAATTACGAGCTCGGGGCCTCGGCGATAATTGCCGGAGTGACGATACGCCCTGTCCGCAGTGCCGACGGTTCGGGGATCTTGACATGGCCCGAGGTCGCCGAGGTGCTCAGCACCGACGGCATTTACGACCACACTCAGACCGGGCTTTTGTGCCTCGAGAATACGCACAATCTCGCCGGCGGTACCGTCATGTCGGCAGAGCACTGTGCCGAGCTTTGCGATAACGCGCATTCGGCCGGGATCGCGGTCCATATGGACGGGGCGAGGATCTTTAACGCAGCGGTCGCCTCCGGGTCGTCGGTAGCCGAGCTGACGCGTCATTGCGACTCGGTGCAGTTTTGCCTGTCGAAGGGGTTGGGTGCCCCGGTCGGTTCTGTTTTGGTGGGTTCGAAGGAGTTTATTGAGGAAGCCCGCATCTGGCGAAAGCGGTTTGGCGGGGGAATGCGGCAGGCCGGAATTATTGCCGCCGCCGGCCTCATCGCGCTTGAAGAATCGCCGAAAAGGCTTCACGAGGACCACGAAAACGCCAAACGCCTCGCCGAGGGCATCGCCCAAATTCCGGGTATCGCGATCGATGTCGCGGGCGTTGAGACAAACATCGTAATTTTTGACGTCGCCTGCACCGGCAGATCGTCGGCAGATATCGTTGCGGATCTTAGAGAAAGAGGAATTTTGTCCATCGGCTTCGGCACGAAGATAAGGTTTGTGACTCACTGTGATGTTTCGGCCGAGGATATTACAAAGTCGATCGTCGCATTGGCATCGGTTGTATAATACGTCTTCAGAAAATTGAGATGAACATAGACGATCTGCGGGATCATTGCCTGTCATTCCCCGGGGCGACCGAGGACATTAAATGGGGATCTGACCTTTGCTTTTGCGTTGGTGAGAAGATGTTTGCGGTGACTTCGGCCGATTCGAACAGCGGCGGTTTGTCGCTCAAATGTACGCCAGATAGCTTTGCCGAAATGACCGAACGGCCCGGCGTCGAGCCGGCGGCATACGTTGGACGCTACGGCTGGATACACGTCAAGACACTCGATACGGTGCCGGAGGGCGAACTAAAAACACTCATTGAGAGGTCTTACCAACTGGTTTTTGATAAACTACCGTCCAAGGTCAAAAAGAGCCTTTCCTGACACGATGATCATTGCTATCGACGGCCCGTCGGGCGCAGGTAAATCTACGCTCGGCAAAATGCTTGCCAAAAAACTGAATCTGCTTTACCTCGACACGGGCGCGATGTACCGTGCCGTCGCCCTGGCCGTTACACGAGCCAATGTCCCTTTGCGTGACATAGATCGAATTGCCGAGATCGCCGAAACAGCCGACATCGACCTTGTTGGTGAGCCCGACGCGATGAAAGTAATGTTAGACGGCGAAGATGTGTCGGTTGAAATTCGCACACTTAGTGCCGCTCAGGCCGCATCGCAGGTTTCGACGATATCCGAGGTCCGCCGGATCATGGTCGAGCACCAGCGTGCGATCGGCGAGGCTGCCCCGAATGGTTGCGTTCTCGAGGGGCGGGACATCGGCAGCGTGGTTTTTCCGAAGGCGGATATTAAGTTCTTTCTGACCGCAAGACCCGAAGCCCGGGCCCGCCGCCGCTATATGGAAGACCAGGCCAAGGGCCGCGTTTCGTCCTACGAAAACACGCTCGCCGAGATCAACGAACGCGATGAACGCGACGTCTCACGCGAGGATTCGCCCTTGACGATCGCTGACGACGCGGTCGTTATCGATACGAGCGAGCTGGACCTCAGCGAGGTATTTGAGCAGATGCTTGCAAAGATCAACGAAAAGCATCCATCGGGCGGATAATGGTTGACTAGATCGCGGGCAAAAGTTAACATTGAAAGTTGCTCGGACTTATGCTCCCGTAGCTCAGTTGGATAGAGCAACAGCCTTCTAAGCTGTGGGTCGCACGTTCAAGTCGTGCCGGGGGTAAAACCTTCATTGAAATTTCGAACGTACACCTCTCGTTCGATCAAAGTTTGTGGCGGCTATAGTTCAGCGGTTAGAGCGCCTGATTGTGGTTCAGGATGTCGAGGGTTCGAATCCCTCTAGCCGCCCCACTTACTATTTTTGCAATTCGCCTCCCTTCAAATAAAAATTGTATTTTTTGTCGTTGCGGACTTATAATTTGGTATTAAATCCCCTTTTCCGGACACTGTAATATATGGACCGAAGATCGACATCGATATTGTCAATGGTCTCGATGGCCGCGGCCGTCATTGTTGCGTTTGCGGCGGTCGGTTACGCCCAGAGTTTCAAGCCGGGTTCATACGTGCCGGACGAATTGCTGGTGCGGTTTACCGGCTCGGCCGACAATTTTGCCGCCAAAAGGGCGATGCGGGCGGCGGGCGTCGAGTCGGTCGAAAAGCTTGGCAACACCGAGTGGCACAAGATAAAGCTGACGCCGGGCGTGATCGCCGAATCGGCGATGAAAGAACTTAGCCGCTCGGACGCGGTCGCGGCCGTGCAGCCCAACTTTTATTACCGTTTGCTCGCGACGCCCAATGACGCTCAGTTTGCAAACTCGGGCCTGTACGGGCTGACCAAGATCTCGGCTCCGTCGGCGTGGGACCTTTCGACGGGAAGTTCGGCGGTCGTCGTCGCCGATATAGACACCGGCCTGAAATACACCCACGAGGACATCGTCAGCAACGCCTGGGTCAATCCCGGTGAGATCGCCGGCAACGGCGTCGATGACGACGCTAACGGGTTTGTCGACGACATTTACGGTGCCGATTTTTACTACAACGACAGCAATCCGGCCGACGAGCACGGCCACGGTACGCACACGGCCGGTACGATCGGTGCCGCCGGGAACAACCTTTTAGGCGTCGCCGGCGTTAACTGGACGGTCAAGATCATGGCCATCAAGATCTATGACAGCGACGGTTTCGGCACGACCTCGGCGATGCTTGTCAACGCCTACAGTTACGTCAAAATGATGAAGGACCGCGGCATAAACATTCGCGTGACCAATAATTCGTACGGCGGCTGTGATGAGGCGTGCGGCTACGATCAGGCGACGAAGGACGGCATCGACGCTCTCGGCAATGCCGGAATCCTGAACGTTTTTGCGGCCGGTAACGATAACAGCAACAATGACGCAGTTCCGTCGTACCCTGTCAGCTATACATCGCCAAGCATCCTGGGTGTTGCGTCGTCAACAAATACCGACACGCGTTCGAGTTTTTCAAATTACGGGCTGCAGACCGTCGATCTGGCCGCGCCTGGTTCGGTGATATACAGCACGACCTGGACGACCAATTCCAGTTACGGGAACATGAGCGGCACGTCGATGGCGACGCCGCACGTCGCCGGTGCAGCAGCTCTGCTTTCGGCATACAATCCGGCGTTGTCCGTACCGTCGCTAAAGGCGACATTGATGAACAGCGTCGACGTTTTGGCAGGCTGGTCGACATTCGTCAAGACCGGCGGCCGTCTGAATGTCGATCGTGCACTCCGAAATCAAACAGTGTGTAATTTTACGGTCGGCAGCGGTTCGATGACCGTTCCGACCAAGGGCGGATATTTCACGGTAAATGTCACGCCCGGCACCAATTGCGATTACACGGTCAAGAGCAATTCGCCGTGGATCAGGGTCACGTCCGGCGCCGAACTTTCTGGGAACGGGTCAGTGACGTTTCATGTTCGATTTAATCCGTCGATCAGCCGAACGGGAAGTATCTCGATCGGCGGCCAGGCTCTGACGATAGTTCAGAAGCGAAATTAGCGGATAATTTGTTTTTCGCATTTCCAACTTTTGGCAGGCCGGATGCGTCTAAGCCTAAGAACAGTTAGAAATGTGTTGAAAATAAAGGCGTTTTGGGCTCGATGCGTTACGATACTTTGTGTTGCGCGGAACGGCCCTCAGGTAGTACAATTGTTGGACTGGTCATTTTGCACATCTGGCCTGATCCGCCGTATTAATTTTTGGAAAGGTAGACGATAATGAATAGATTTTTCGCCGTGAGCAGCAAGTTCGCCACGTTGGCAGCAGTTGTGACATTGTTGGCCGTTTCGGCTTTTTCGCAGGCCGGCTTGCGCAAGGCTCTGGATAATGACGGTGACGGCAAGGCCGACTACACGGTCTTCAGGCCCTCGAACAACGTTTGGTACATCAACCGCAGCAACGGCGGCTTTTCGATCCAGCAGTTTGGCCTGGCTAACGAGGATTACACCGCCCCGGGCGATTTTGACGGCGACGGCAAGGGCGACCTTTCGGTCTGGCGTGACACCAACGGCGTTTGGTATCGCCTGAACAGTTCGAACGGTACGTTTGTCGCACAGGCTTTCGGCTCGACGGGCGATGAACCCGTTGCCCGTGATTTCGACGGCGACGGCAAGACCGACCTGGCGGTGGTACGCCGCTCGAACGGAGCGATGATCTGGTACGTCCTTCGCAGCACGGACGGCGGATTTCAGGCTTCGCAATTCGGCCTTTCAACCGATTATACGGCACCCGGCGACTACGACGGCGACGGCAAGTTTGACCTCGCGGTCCAGCGTCCGGGAGCAACGGCAGCCGCTCAGGCGACGTTTTATATCCTCCGCAGCGGCGACGCCGGCCTGACGGTCGCAAACTGGGGTCTCAGCAATGACCTTGTTGTGCCGGGCGACTATGACGGCGACGGCAAGACCGACCTTGCGGTCGTTCGCGAAGGTGCGACACCTACGGCGAACCTGATCTGGTACGTCCTTCGCAGCTCAAATGGTTCGTTCATCGCCACAAGCTTCGGGCTTACGGGCTCAGATCTGAGTGCACAGAACGATTATGACGGCGACGGCAAATGCGACATTGCGATCTGGCGCGACACGACGGGCGTTTTCTATGTCCTGACGAGCTCGAGCAATTTCCAGAACGCGATCCAGGCCCAATGGGGTGCAAGCAACGATTTTCCGGTCGCGGGTTACGACACTCACTAATTTCTGACGATACGTCTACGGCGTAATGGTTGGAGGCCGAAAGCCTTCAACCATTTTTATTTATGCCGGTGATTTGCAATAATCTTGACGTCACCAATGGCCAACATCACGGAAACTATCAAAACGGTCTTTCCGGCCACCAAAGTCGCGATAATCGGCGACATCGTGGCGGATCAGTACCTTAACGGCACGATATCAAGGGTATCGCGCGAGGCTCCGGTATTTATCCTCAGGCACGATCAAACGACGACGCTGCCCGGTGCGGCCGCCAACGCCGCGTCAAATGTGGCGTCGCTGGGCGCGCGGGCGTGCTTAGTCGGGGTGATCGGTGACGACGCCAACGGCAAACTACTGCTCGAGCGGATGACGGAGATCGGCGTCGATGTATCGAGCGTGGTCGCGGACGATGCGGCCTCGACGACGACAAAGGTCAGGATACTGGCCGGCCAGCAGCACGCCGCCCGTCAGCAGGTGATCCGCGTTGACTATGAGAACGGAGCACCGTACGCGGCAACAACACGCCAAAAACTGATCGAAAACGCCGCCGCCGCCGTGCGGTCGGCCGACGCTGTCATTTTTTCGGACTACAACTACGGCGCCGCTGACACAGAGATCTTCGAGGCGGTTCGAAAGGCTGCGGCCGAACGCGGGACACCTATTCTGGTCGATTCGCGATTCAGGCTGCAGGAGTTTCGCGGAGCGTCGTCCGCGACGCCCAATCAGGACGAGGTCGAACAGATACTCGGTCCCGGATTCGGCGACGCGGCGTGCGATCGACTTCGGGACGAACTAGGCCTCGACAGCCTGCTGGTGACAAATGGTAACAAGGGGATGACGCTGATCGAACGCGGCCATCAGCCGCGGCATATCGACGCCGTCGGTTCCGACCAGGCGGTCGATGTGACCGGAGCGGGCGACACGGTCATCGCCGCCTACGCACTCGGCCTGGCGTCGGGTTTAAGCTATTTTGACGCCGCCAAGCTCGCCAACCACGCCGGCGGGATCGTGGTGATGAAAAAAGGGACCGCCGCCGTGGCTCCCGAAGAATTGATCGCCTCGATCAACTCGATCGCGGCTGACGATAATTTATCGAGTAATGCCTAACGAATCGCCGGTCGTTGATCGCAATACACTTATCAAAGCTGTCGAAGAGCTTCGCCGCGAGGGCAAGACCATAGTCCTCTCGAACGGCTGTTTCGACCTGTTGCATGTCGGACACGTTCGGTACCTGCGCGGTGCGGCCGAACTCGGCGATGTTCTGGTCGTGGGGATCAACTCCGATCGGCAGACGGCGATGCTTAAGGGGCCGGACAGGCCGTTCGTGCCAGAGGAAGAGCGGGCTGAGATCGTCGGAGCGGTCAAGGGAGTCGATCTTGTGACAATATTTGACGAGCCGACGGTCACCGAGCTAATCGAGGCGATCCGGCCGGATATTCACGCAAAGGGAACAGACTATACCGTCGACAGCGTCCCCGAGCGCGAGATCGTCCGCTCGTACGGCGGAAATGTCGCGATCGTCGGCGACCCGAAGGACCATTCGTCCACCGAACTGATCAACACCGTCAAGACCGCTGACAAGTAACGCCCGGGCTGCCGGGCGGCAGACGCGAATCAGATGTGGAATGCGCGAACCAAGGATGAGCTGATCATCGAAGTATGGGAGAAGCTTGATTGCGAGAGTGTCGGCGCCGCGGAGATCGAGGCGATCGAGACCGCAGTCGCGGCCGAATACGGGCAGGCCGCGGTAGATTCGCCGATGATAATCGCCCGGCTGCTTGCCGACGAAGGGGCCGAACTGCGGCATCCCGAGATAATGCGGCTGTTTGTCGAGCGGGCGTCCGATCGGCCTTACGACGCCGCGTTTCGTAATCTAATGGATACCGAGAGCCTCCGCGGGGCACTTCGATCCATCAGGGAGCTTAACAATTTGCGGCAAAAGTACGCCGCCGACAACGACCGCGAGGGAATTCGGCTGGCGAGGCAAACCGCTCTCGACGCAAAACGCAAACTCAAAGCCGCCATCGACGACCCGCGTACCGGAGGGGTCGAGCGCAGTTTAAGTATCGAGATATCAGAATGGCTGTCGGTTTGGCTGCAGACGCCGGATATCTTCAATGATTGGGTCGAACTCCGGCAACGGTCGGCCGGCTTCCGCGAGACTTTCGGCCATATACAAGATCCCGAAGGCGATTAATGCGACGATTTTATTCACCGCCAGAGACATTCACCGACCGGGCCGTAACGCTCGGTGCGGACGAAACTCATCATCTGCGCGATGTTGTCCGGCAGCGATCCGGTGATGAGGTATCGGTCTTTGACGGCGAGGGCCGTGAATTCGTCTGTGTGATCCGCAATATCGGGCGGTCGTCCGCCGAGCTTGAGATCGTCCGTGAGATCGAACCGCGATCGCCCGAGTCGCCTAACCGCATCACGCTTTCCGCCGCGATGCTCAAGGCCGATAAATTTGAGTTGGTGATCCAAAAGGCCGTCGAACTTGGCGTCGCCGAACTGCAGCCGCTGATCACCGACCGCTGCGAGGCGAACACGAAACACACAGACAAACGATTGGTGCGGTGGCAGCGGATAATCCTGGACGCCTCAAAGCAGTGCGGCCGGGCGACCCTGATGAAGATCGGCGAACCCGTGAAATTTCAGACGATGCTCGCCGCCGGCGATAATTCGGGAACGGTGCTTTTTGCCGAGCGGGATGGAGAGCGGCTGGGTGACGGCCGCAGCAGCGTCATTCGAACGGTCGTGATCGGGCCGGAAGGCGGTTGGAGCGACGCTGAGATCGACGCCGCACGGGCATCGGGATGCCGGATAGTAACGCTCGGCGGCCGGATACTGAGGGCGGAGACGGCCGCGATCGCGATCACCACGATCGTTCAGAATCTATGCGGAGATATCAATTAGGTTCGACCGCCTTGGCCCGCGGCCGGTAAAAAGCATCGCCTCGCTGGGTCAATTTGGCCCTTTCGGCGAGCGAGCGGAGGACCGAGTCGAGCAGGTCTTTGCTCTCTAGTTTGAAGTTGACCACACCCTTGACGTCGATGTCAGGATCCTCGCACTGGATGATCAGGTAGCTGCGCTTTTCCTTGATAAAGCCGGCGAGCGATGCTCCGGGCAGCGGCAGATTCTTGAGCACGTTGCCGGTCGTCGAAGTCACCGACTGTGACTGCGGATAGATGACCAGGAGGGCGTCGTACGGAATTCCAAACAGCTCTTTCTGCTCTTTTCCAAAAAATACCAGCCGGTCGTTGGCGTCATCAAACTTGAGCGTGCCCATCTGTTTGTCATTAAATCCAAACAGCCCGCCCTCATATTTTGCCCCGAACGACTCGGGAGCCGGTGCCGCCTTGACGGTGGTCGACGAACTGCCGATCGGCCGCGGCTGGGCTTGGGCCGAAACGGCGCAAACAGCAATAAGGAAGGCGAAAAGTGCGAAATATCTCATTATTGAATAAACCCCTCAAACGCTGACCCGATATCGGATCGGTAGGTATTTCCTTAATAGACGCTTGCCGAGGCGAAATGGTTGTTATTTTGCGGCGGTCATTTTTCGGTTGCGAAGGTGCGTCGCGATACGTTCCTCCGCAATAGCCACGTACTCGGCCGAGATTTCGGAGCCGATCCAGCGGCGATCATTGAGCATGGCGGCCTTGGCGGTCGTCCCGCTGCCCATAAAACAGTCGTAAACAAGGTCGCCGGCGTCAGTCCATGTCAGTATCTGGTCCACGGCCAGTTGTTCGGGAAAGATAGCGGGATGCTTGAACGCGATCTTGTCCTTCGAACTCGAGGTGCCGACATTGTAATAAAAAATGTTGTTGACCTTTCGCTCTTTTGGAGCGATGTGGTTGTGGGCAAGGTCGTTGCGGCCGACCTTTGTGATTCGAAAAGACTTGAAAGCCTTTTCCTGCTTGATGACCTGCATTATCGGATTGAACTTCGCCGGCTGTCCCTTGCTGAAGCAAAACATATACTCGAACGCCTGACGATACCGCTTGCCGCAGTCGCTGGGGATCGGATTATTCTTGGCGTAGATCATCGTATCGTGGACACGAAATCCGGCATCCTGGAACGTGATCGCGTGACGAAAACTGGAGAGCGTCTCGTTGCCGCCAACGGTCCGGTCGCCCACCACCCAGATCACGACACCGCCGGGTTTGGTCCTGGCGAAAAGCCCGGCGGCGATCTCCTCAACCGGAAAATGATATCCGTTGTAGTCGCGAAGGTCATCATACGGCGGACTGGTGATCGTCATATCCAACCAATCGTCCGGCATACGGGCGAGCGTCTCAATGCAGTTTTCCTGGTAGATCTTGCCGATCTCGATACTCATAGTGGCCATTTGGACAGAAAATCGGCGATGTACTGTTTATCGTCCTTTTCCGCTTCGAACTCAAGGAATTCGCGAAATTGCTCCAGTTCGTTAAAGTAATCTTCTTCGCCAAGCTTGCCGCAGAAATAGGCGACGCGCAGCCAGACCAGATATGTGTTCAACGTGTCGATCCGGTTGTACTCGACGATCCTGGTAATGTCGCGTTCAAGCCAGAGATCGGTCACCTGATCGCCCTTGACGTCGATCTTGCCGGGATAACCGCAGAGCTTCGCAAGTTCGTCGAGCCGCGGCGACATACCGCCGCGATTAGAGAATTTGGTCAGGAGGTCGAGATGTGCCTCGCTATTGCGCGAATCAAAATAGTCCTCGCCCTCCCACGGCTTATTCGGCCGCTGGTTGAACGCGGGAGCAGTGATCTCGTTGATGATGCCCCGCTGGATCAGGACCTGCAGGTCGGACTCGCTCGAATTAAAGCCAACAAGCTGCGGCCGTCGCTCACCGATGATGTATAAGAAGCGGTCAATGATCGCCGCTTCGTCAACGTCATCTGATTCGAGCGGCAGCTTAGGCAGCGAATTAAGCGAAAATTCGATGGTCCGCTCGCCGTTTCGATATACCGATTTCCGCGAAAGGAAAGCGATCGAGACCACCCGCGAAAACATATACTTAAGGAACGGACGGGGATTGGTTTCGGCGTCGTACTGCGGCGAGTGCTCCCACAGCCGCTGCATTGCCTCGATCTCGGTCGTTTCGTCCGGAAGGTCAAACAGTCTCCTCGAGCCGGCCGCATCAGGGACCCATTCGAGGTCGTAGAAAAGTGCGAGGTCGTGGATCGGCGATTTCAGCATTGGAAAAACAGAAAAATGTGCGCCTTAAAAAATTCAATGTTTGCTTGCGCTTAGGCGAATTGAACAGCTGAATTCTAGCATAGGAAAATCGATTGAGAAAATAGTGCAACGCGTTCGAACGCCCTCGCTGTCGACAATGCGCTTAGCGGCGTTCGTCCGGATTACGCGACGGTTCCACGATCGTACAGTGCGACTCGCTGCTCATAAGCCTGCCGCACTATTCGGACGTCCTCAAGGAATAACGGAAGTTCCTCGAGCCGTAATGCCTGCGGCCCGTCGACGAGAGCCTTGCTCGGGTCAGGATGAAAATCGACAAGCACCATATTTGCACCGGCAATGACCCCCTGAGCGGTGATGTGCATGATGTCGAGTATCCGGTCCGAACTGCGGAAGCGGCCACCGACCGAATGCGACGGATCGATGCAGACCGGCATTCGGGTCAGGCTCTTGACGACCGGAACGTGGGCAAAATCGACCAGGTTTCGGTGCGGGTCGCCGATGTTGGTCTTCATCCCGCGAAGTCCGAAGATGACCTTTTGATTGCCCTCGCTTGCGAGATACTCGGCCGCGTGGAGAGATTCGTCCAGAGTAATGCCGAAACCCCGTTTGAGCAAAACCGGAAATTCCTGCTGGCGGCCGACGCTCTTGAGCAACTCAAAATTCTGCGTGTTGCGGGTCCCGATCTGCAGCATTACTCCGGTCGGCGAGCCGGTCGAACTTAGTGCGGCACTGATCTCGTCGACATGCGACTCGTGCGTGACCTCCATGGCGATCACCTTGATACCGTATTTTCCGGCCAGATCGAAAACATATGGCAGGCAGTTGGCGCCGTGCCCCTGGAACGAGTACGGACTCGTCCGCGGTTTATAGGCACCCATTCTGGTGCAGGTCTGTCCGTTTTCCTGAAGTGCCCTCATCATCGTCTCGACACTCTCCGGCGAATCAACCGCGCACAGGCCGGCGAAAACATTCAGATTGTCCTGACTGAACGTGACCCCATTGTACGGGAAATGATTGGGGCGGCTATCGTCCTTATGACGGCCGAGAACGCGATACACCTCAGACACACGTATGACGTGTTCGACGCCGGGAAAACTCTTGATCTCTTCGATCGACAGTGCGGCTGTGTTGCCAATCAGATAAAGCTCAGTCAAAAGCTGCTGCTTACCCTGGATATTGTGGACAAGTATCTCGATGTTTTGAAAATTATTGACGTGCGACTCGATCCGCCGGTATTCGCGGCTGTCGGTATCGACGTTTGGTTTGAGAACGATGATCATAAAAACCTGGCCGCCATTAATGTGCCGGCTCTAACTTGGTCGACGAATATTGTCCCAGTACGCGGACGTCAACTGCAAGGCCGCGAACCTCGTCGAGGGCTCCGGCCATCTCACCCGGATTTGCCGGTACGAGGACGTCGAGATAGAAATTATATTCCTCGGGCGACTCGCGGATCGGCAGGCTCTCGATCTTGAGCAGGTCTATGCCGCGGCGAACGAACGGCCGCAGTGCTCCGTGCAGCGATCCGGGCTGATTTCTGAGCCGCATCACGAGCGAGATCTTGGTACCGGTGCCGGAACTGTCCGCGACCGCTGATAGAAGCGCGAAGCGAGTGTAATTTTCACGGTTGTCCTCGAGGTGCTCGGCGATGATCCGGCCGCCGTAGATCTCGGCCGTTCGCCTGCCGCCGATGCCAGCCCGTGTGATGTCGCCGCTCTCGACCGCCCGGCGGACACTGCCGGCAGTATCGTCGGCCGGGACACGCTTTATTCCGGGATGCTCGGCAAAGAACCGCGTACATTGGGCCAGTGCCGCCGGATGCGATTCAACGGTCCGAATACTGTCGATCGTCGCCCCTTCGCAAGCGACGAGGTAATGAGAAACAGGCAGTATGACCTCGGCAACTATGTTGAGCGAACTCTGCAGCAGCAGGTCAACACAACGATGCACCGACCCGATCAGGCTGTTCTCGAGCGGCGTCAGGATGTGATCGGCCTTGCCGTTTTCGACCGCGGCGAAGAGCTCTTCGAACGTCGGCATCGATACCGTTTCGCTTTCGTCACCCAGGAGGCTGAGAGCCGCCTCCTCGCTAAATGTTCCGCGTTCGCCCAGGAACGCGACGCGTGCACGCCCGCGTACGAACGTGGCCGGCGGCACTGTTTCGGCAGCATCCGCCAAACTTCGGCCATAAGCCGCCTGCTGCAGCCGCAGAGATTCATCAATTATCCGGCGAAAAATGCTGTCGATGCCCTGTTCGTCAAACGGGCCCGGATTCTCGGCCCGCATCCGTTCGAGCACCTCGCGTTCGCGTGCCGGGTCACATAAAGAGGTGTCGACGTTGGTCTTGGCGGCGCCGACACGCAGGGCTATCTCGGCGCGTTTATTCAAAAGCCGAAGCAGTTCGCCGTCGATCGCGTCGATCTCGGCCCGCGGATTGTCGATCTTGCCCTCACTCATTGATCAGCTGGAAATCGCCCCGATAACATTATCGAAAATTCTAATCTTGAGCAGATTATAACAGAGAGTTATCGCATTCAACATAGTATTCCACCGCGTTTTCGGGCACATTTTGCGATCGAAGGCCAATCTTTGGCGAAAATGGGTTAAAATCATTTCCGAGTCGTGACGGATCGATACGCATCAGGATAAACCTAAAGATAGGCCATATATGGAAACGGCGACAGCAGAAGTTCGCAAAAGGCACTCAAAACTCGGCATCGCCTCGACGGTCGTCGCGATCGGGGTCTGGCTTTATTTCGCGGCGATGTTCGTGCTTGTGTTTCATGTGGACGGGTTCGCGGGCTTCCTTACGGATCTGTTTGTTCCGGAATCGCGTGGGATGACCGATCTTCGCGGGATGGGGGTCGGCGTGGTGCTATTTTCGACAATATTCCTGCTTCTGCCCATTCTCGGCCACCTGCTCGGAACGATCCTCGGTACGGCCGGCCTCTTTGTCACATCCCGAAATCGCCTTTTCAGTGTGATCGGGGTCGTGCTCAACCTCCTCCCTGCGGCGGTACTCTTCGTTTTGTTCCTGATCGGCGGACTTTCCCCGAACGCCTGACCAAGTTGACCGCCGGATTGCACCAAAGCGTAAAGTAATACTCGATTTGCTTCACTAACGGCCGGCGGGCCTGTTGCTGATGTGTCACTAAGCCCAATGTTTACTATTATTTGGCATCCGTGGCACGGTGCTTGCGATTGTACATCGCGAACCGGGTGCAGGACCCGAAATAAACAAGGGAGATGCAATCATATGAAAAAACTACTTACCGCAAGCTTGATGTTGATGGTTCTGACCGTAATGGTGCCGGTCTTTTCCTCGACCGTTTCCGCTCAGACGCGTTACTACGGCAATGAACGCCGTTACACGTCGGGTTACAAAAAGCCGAGCATCTATCGGCGGCATCGAAATCTGATCAACATCGCGATCGGAACCGGCGGAGGAGCATTGCTCGGCGGACTGTTTGGCGGCAAGAAGGGTGCATTGATCGGTGCTGCAGCGGGTGCGGGCGGTTCGGCACTCTACACTTACAAACTCAAGCCGAAAAAGCGACGTTACCACGCTGATTACTACCAGCGATATTGATCGCCTGTCAGGCGAGATTAAAAGGAAAGGCCGCAACTCGATCGTGAGCTGCGGCCTTTTTAGCGGGACGGCAACGGCCTAGTAGACGTAGGTGTTTGCCTGGATCATCGTATCGGCGATCCGCTGGCGTGCCGCAATGGTATTGATGGGCGAATTGTTCTTTGTGAATCGCTTCAGAGCGACCAACAAGGTTCGGCCCTCGTCGCCCTCGGCGATGGCCGCGATGGTGTTCTTGGCCTTGGCGTCGATCCGCTGGATCGCGTCATTGCAAAAAACGCTTGCCATATCGATGTAACGGCCGGCGGCCTCCTCACCGTTTTTTTCTGCGTACTTTTTAGCACGCAAAATGGCGGTTTCCATCTGATACGCGTCCATGATGATGTCGGCACAGTTAACGAGCACTTCCTGCTGTTCGCTGAGGGCCATCATGTACTTCTGAGCGGCGGTGCCGAGAGTCATCAGAGCGATCTTTTTGGCGTTTTGCGCCAGTTTGGTCTCGGCCGCGAGCAGGCTCGTGTCCTCGTCAAACGACATTTGCGGGTTGAGTATCTCGTCCATCAGGCCCTTGGCGGCCTGCAGCAGCCCGAGTTTACCCTTCATGGCCCGCTTCATCAGTTGGCCGGGAATGAGCATTCGGTTGATCTCGTTCGTTCCCTCGAAGATGCGGTTGATACGCGAGTCGCGATAGGCACGCTCGGCCGGATAGTCAGCCGAGTACCCGTAACCGCCATAGATCTGAACCATTTCGTCAACGACGTAATCGAGAGCCTCAGAACACGCGACCTTATTGATCGACGATTCGACGGCATATTCTTCGATCGACTGGAGTTTGGTCGCGCTGTCGGCACCGTCGCCGATCAGGTGGTCGATCATGCCGACCGTTCGGTACGTGATCGACTCAGAGACCCATGTGCGGATGGCCATCTCAGCAAGTTTATGCTTGATCGCACCGAATGACGAGATCGGTTTGTTGAACTGATGCCGCTCGTTCGCATAACGAACCGCCTCGTGAATGGCCAGTTTGGCACCGCCGGTGACCGACGCTCCGAGTTTGAAACGGCCGACATTGAGCACGTTGAAGGCGATCTTGGCACCGTCGCCGACGTTGCCGATGAGATTGCCGACCGGGATCTTGCAGTCCGACAGTATGACCGCCGTCGTCGAGGACGATTTGATGCCGAGCTTGTGTTCCTCGCCGCCGGGACGACAATTTTCGCTGCGGGGAACGAGGAAGCATGAAAACTTGTCCTTTTCGCCGTCAACCTTGGCAAAAACGAGATATACATCGGCAAAGCCGCCATTGGTGATCCACATCTTTTCGCCGTTGAGCGTCCACGTCTGACCGTCGTCGGAGAGCTTGGCGACGCACTTGGCACCGAGGGCGTCGGAGCCGGAGCTTGATTCCGTAAGGCAGTATGCCGAAACGGCCTCTCCCGAGATGATCTTCGGTATCCATTCCTGTTTCAGCTCCTCGCTGCCCCAGTAGAGGATCGGAAGCAGGCCAATCGACGTTTGAGCTCCGTAGGTCGAACCAAAACCGCTGCCGCGGCCGACCATTTCGGCGATGATCACACCCGATGTTTGGTCGAGGGCCATGCCGCCGTATTCCTCCGGAATATTGGCACCAAGCAGCCCCAGATCGCCGGCCTTTTTCAAGAGGTCACGGGCGATCTCCCAGGCGTGGTTCTCGAGAGCGTCGAGGTTTGGGACCACCTCGTTGTCGATATATTCGCGGCAGGTGTCGCCGATCATGCGATGCTCGTCGGTGAAATCCTCCGGCGTGAACATCTCAGCCGTTGTCGAATCAGCGATCAAAAACTCGCCGCCTTTTACGTATTCTTTTTCCATTTGTGCTTCCATAATGTTTAGCCACAGAGATCACAGAGAACACTGAGAATCGGTTCTTTATGTTCTGGTTTTCTGGTTATCTGTAGCATTTCCTCCTAATCCCTGTGTTCTATGCGGCTAAATTGTTAATCCAGTCTTTCGAATATTCCTGCCGCGCCCATGCCGCCGCCGACGCACATCGTGACCATCCCGTAGCGTTTGCCGGTTCGCTTGAGTTCCTGCAGTATGGTCGCCGTCAGCTTGGCTCCGGTACAGCCTAACGGGTGGCCGAGTGCGACAGCCCCGCCATTGACATTGACCTTGGCCGGATCCATTCCGAGCACCTTCATAACTGACAAGCCCTGCGCGGCAAACGCCTCGTTAAGCTCGAACAGGTCGATCTGGTCCATCGTCAGGCCGGCAAGCTTCAATGCCTTAGGGATCGCATAGACCGGGCCGATGCCCATTTCTTCGGGCAGGCATCCGGCCGTGGCAAACGAGACGAATCTCGCAAGAGGCTTGAGGCCGAGTTCATTTGCTTTGTCCATCGACATCACGACCGCCGCGGCAGCACCGTCGGACATCTGCGACGAATTGCCCGCGGTGACAGTGCCCTTGATGTGAAAAACGGGCTTGAGCTTTGCGAGTCCCTCGATGGTCGAGTCAAAACGCGGGCCTTCGTCGGTGTCGAAAACGACCTCCTTGCGGCGGACGCGGCCCTTTTCGTCGAACTCGTCGACGTGGACGTTCATCGGCACGATCTCGTCCTTAAATTTGCCGGAAGCGATGGCCGCGGCGGCTTTTTGGTGCGATGCGAGTGAAAACTCGTCGGCCTGTTCGCGGGTGATCTCGTATTTTCGTGCGAGATTTTCGGCCGTCAAACCCATGTTGAGGTAATAGTCGGGATACGTATCGACGATCGCCGGATTGGGCCGCACGACGTTGCCGCCCATCGGGATCATCGACATCGTCTCAAGGCCGCCCGCCACAATGCAGTCAGCACCGCCGGTCGCGATCCTGTCTGCCGCCAGGGCGATCGTCTGCAATCCGGACGAGCAATAACGGTTGACCGTCATCGCCGACGTTTCGACCGGCAGGCCCGCCGCGATCATCGCCGTGCGAGCGACGTTCATCCCCTGCTCAGCCTCGGGGAACGCACATCCCATGATCACGTCATCGATCAGCGAAGCGTCAACGCCCGCACGAGCGACCGCCTCTTTGATGGCCGCCGCCCCGAGGTCGTCCGGCCGCGTGTTACGCAGCGTGCCCTTTGGAGCCTTTCCCACAGCCGTTCGCACGGCCGATACTATTACCGCATCTTTCATATATATTACCCTCTAACCATCGATCTTTTTTGCGACCCGGTGAACGTCGATCATTCTCGCCGTTCCTTCGCCACCGCTGGTCGCCTGGGCGGCGTTCATCTGCCAATAGTTCAGCGCCTCTCGGTATTTGGCAATCTGTTCCTCGCCGCTGAGCAAGTCGCCCCAATTCTCATAAAACGAACCGCGGACCTCGCAGTCAGGAAAATATCCTTCGCCGCGGTCGGTAGCCGCGAGCATCGCGGATTCGGCTTCGGCATAATTGCCCGCAAGTGCCGTGTCACGCCAATCGATTGCCCGGCTCATAACGCTACCTCGATATCCTCGATCCTCAATACCCGTTTCAACTCGCCGGGATCGATCTCGACCAAGAAACCTCGCTTACCGCCGTTGATATAGATCTTGTCGAGATCAAATATCGTTTTCTCGACATAAACCGGCATTGCTGTTCTCGTGCCGAAGGGCGAAGTGCCGCCGACGAGATAGCCGGTCCATTTATTCGCACGCTCGGGCGTCGCGGGCTCGATCGATCTCACGCCCAAATGCCGGGCAAGATTCTTGGTCGAGACCTGACGGTCGCCGTGCATCAGCACGATCATCGGCCGTTTCTCGTTCGTTTCAAATATCAGGGTCTTGATGACCGCATGCTCGTCCACGCCGAGCTGCCGGGCCGATTCGCCAGTGCCGCCCTTCTCAACATAGTCGTAAAGCCGCGGCACGAACTCGACCTTTTGCTCTCTCAAAAATCTGACCGCCTGAGTGACCGGAAAATCCATAAGAACTGTCGGAACTGCCTCCCTAAAGGGGCGGCCGGTTCGTCAATTTATCGGACTGGCCGCCCGCTAACGCAGGCGGTTCTGACACTCCTTGTACCTGAAACAGCTCACCAGATGATCGTTCACCATCCCGGTCGCCTGCATGAACGCGTACATAATGGTCGAACCGACAAAGTTGAACCCGCGTTTCCTAAGGTCTTTCGAGATCGCGTCTGAGATCTCAGTCTTTGCCGGTACGTCGCCGAGCCCTTTCCACTTGTTCACGATCGGCTTGCCGCCGAAAAATCCCCAAATGTAAGCGTCGAACGACCGAAATTCCTTCTGAACGGCCAGGAAAGCCTTTGCATTCGACCTCGCCGACCAGATCTTCAGCCGATTTCGGATGATGCCTTCGTTAAGCATCAATTTCTCAAGTTTCGAGTCCGAAAACCCCGCAACTTTCGCCGGATCAAACCCCGCGAACGCCTCGCGATACGCTTCGCGCTTCCTGAGCACCGTGTCCCAGCTCAATCCCGCCTGAGCTCCCTCGAGAATCAGAAACTCGAACAACAGCCGGTCGTCGTGTACGGGCACGCCCCACTCAGTGTCGTGATACGGGATATTCAGTTCGTTCGATGCCCAAGTGCAGCGTTTCATAAACTATGGTGCCTTTTCGATCTTTTCCGCCACCATGTAACAGCCCGGGTGGCTGCCGTCGGTCGGCGGAGTATCCAAAACATTTACGATCGCGGTTACCTTTACCTTTTGGGTGCGCTCGATAAATTCGCCCTTATCATCCTTAAGTTTCAGGCCTTTGCCCTTTTCGTATTCATCGATCGAGCTGCTGCCGGTGCCCTTGTCAATGCTCGCATTGATCGACTTTTCGTCTTCGAGCTTTTCTTTAAAGGCTATCGGGCAACGCATCGGCTGGCCGTAACCGCTCGAGCACATCGCACTGCCCATATTGTCTAAAAATCCGACGACTTCGACGCGTTTGTCATCATTTGCCTTATCGCAAATACCTGCGTACTGCACCGCGACGGGCGCACTGCAGTTGAACTTGAGCAAAGCCATGCCGATGACGGAAAGTGTAATTAAGATCTTCATTGATTAAGTGTCTCCTTGCGTTTTGAAATATAGATGGTCTTTTCAATGAACGCATGCACAACGGAATTCTTGTCCTTTAATTCCAGGTTGTAAACTCGATCTATCGAACGTTCTGTCTCAGCAAGCCGTTTGATCTCGTCGATCTCCGTGGTTGACAGTGCAAAATCGGCATAAAGAGTGCTTTTGCCCGGTTTTTTGAACCGAATGGCCGCCGCCTTGTCCCAGATCACATATTCCGGCCCGAGTATTCGGATCAGCATCAGCATATAGATCGGATCGACGGCTCCGTAAATGCTCCCGCCGTAGATCGTGCCGACATAATTGCGGGTCCGCCACGACAGAGGTA
Organism: uncultured Chloracidobacterium sp.; assembly: GCA_937941715.1. Classification (GTDB taxonomy): domain Bacteria; phylum Acidobacteriota; class Blastocatellia; order Pyrinomonadales; family Pyrinomonadaceae; genus OLB17. The sequence goes on from CALDGX010000066.1 coordinate 41,162, forward strand.
TTTTGACGCTGACATCACGCCAGTCTTCCGAAATGTATGTCACCCGCCCGCCCGTCCCGCGATATGCAGGAAACAGGTTAAATCCCCAGCGGAAACTTCTGCTTCTGAAACTTTCAGGCATAAATTATCAAATAACAGTTCTGACGGGCAATTAGTTTCTCAGGGGCTTGCCCGTCTTGAGCATCGCGGCGATGCGCTCCTGCGTTTTGCGTTCCCCGCAGAGCGAAACGAACGCCTCGAGTTCGAGATCCAGCAGGTATCGCTCCGACACGTACGCACGATGATTCATATCACCGCCGCTGAGGATCTTGGCGAGTTTCTTGCCGATCAAAACGTCGTGGTCGGAAACAAATCCGCCCTGTTTCATCATATGCAGTGCCAATTTGATCGCGGCCTGTGCCGATTCGCCAAGGACTAAAATATCGGTCCGCTCGACCGGCGGTACAAAACCGGCCGCGTCAAGATTCAACACCTCTTGTTTTGCGTCCTGGATCAAACGGTCGCCATTCATCGAGATTGCGTCCGAATCACGCAAAAAGCCCCACGAACGGGCCTCCTGAGCCGATGTCGCGACCTTGCCCATTCCGATCGTTTCGAATGTCTTTTTAAGAAACGCCAACGGATCGGCATCCGGAGCCCTGGCCGCGGCGTCCATCGCGCGCATCGTCATTTCCTTGGTTCCGCATCCGGCCGGGATCAGGCCGACGCCGACCTCGACCAGCCCGATATATGTTTCGGCCGCAGCCCGGACATTGTTGCCGTGCATCGCGATCTCGCAGCCGCCGCCGAGCGTCAGCCCGTACGGAGCGGTAACGACCGGCTTTGACGAATAGCGCAGCCGCATCACCGTATTTTGGAGGGCACGGACCATCATCTGGATGTCCTCCCACTCTTCCTCCTGAGCGGCGAGCAGGAGCATCATGATGTTGGCACCGGCTGAGAAATTGCCTCCCTGATTGCCGACGACCAACCCCTTGTAATTTTTTTCGACCTCATCGAGGGCAAAATTCATCATCGCGACGGTGTCGCCGCCGATGGAGTTCATTTTCGAATGAAATTCGAGACACGCGACGCCGTCTCCGATGTCGATGAGCGAGGCTCCGGGGTTTGACTTGATGACACCGGTCCTTTCCTTGATGTCCTTGAGTATCATCACTCCCGGACGAGCGGGCATCGGCTTGTAGCAGCCCTCGACAAGGTCGTAGAACGAGTGGTGGCCGCCGTCATTTTTGTAAAAGGCCGTCGCACCGGATGCGAGCATTTTTTCGACACTCGCCGGAACCGGCTGACCCTCGGCCCGCATTCGTTCGACCGACTCGGGTACGCCGATCGCGTCCCACGCCTCAAAAACGCCGATCTCCCAGCCAAATCCCCATTTGATCGCGTTATCGATCTCGACGATCGTGTCGGCGATCTCGGGAATGCGGTTGGCGGCGTAACGCGAAACGCGAGAGGTCGTTTTCCAAAGGAATTCACCGACGCGGTCTTTGCCCCAGACTAGTGCCTTGACGCGCTTTGCCCGGTCGTCAATCGCCTTGGCGGCATCGAGTGAGGGGAATTTGGTCTTGACCTGCGGTTTGTACTCAAAGGTGTTGAGGTCGAGCTCGAGGATCACGCGTTTACCGTCGGCGTCCTTGGATTTCTTAAAAAAGCCGCCGCCGGTCTTGTCGCCGAGCAGTTTCTTATCGAGCAGCGTCTGGATCAGCTCGGGCAAGCGAAACACCTCGCGGTCCTCGTCGTCCGGCACGGCCGGGTACAGATTGTTTGTGACGTGGGCCGTGACGTCGAGCCCGACCAGATCCGATGTTCTGAAAGTCGCAGATGACGCGTGGCCGATCGCCTTGCCGGTCATCTGGTCGATCTCGGTCGGCGTCCATCCGCCGGCGATCATCTCATGGATCGTCGCCATCATTCCAAAAACACCGATGCGGTTGGCGATAAAATTCGGCCGGTCTTTTGCCGGGACAACGCCTTTTCCGAGACGCTGATCGAGAAAGCCCGTAATGGCACAGGCGATCTCGCCGCTGGTCCGTGAGCCGGGAATGACCTCGACGAGCTTCATATATCTCGGCGGGTTGAAGAAGTGGATGCCGACGAAATGAGCCTTGAAATCATCAGAAAACGGCTCGGCGATCGAGTCGATCGGGATGCCGCTCGTATTTGTAGCGATGACGGCGCCGGGCTTGCGATACTTCTCGACGTCCGCGAAGAGCTTATGTTTGATTTCAAGATTTTCGACCACCGCCTCGATGACGAGGTCGCAATCCTTGATCTTTGCCAGATCGTCAGTGAAATTACCCGTCGTGATCAGTTTTGCGTTGTCGCCGAGCATGAAAGGCGCCGGCTTTAATTTCTTGGCGGCCGCAAAAAGGGAATCGACAATGCGGTTTCGCACCTGCGGCGACTCGAGCGTCAAGCCCTTTTTCTCCTCGTCGGGCGTTAATTCACGCGGGGCTATATCAAGCAGCAGCGTCGGGATGCCCGCATTTGAAAGATGTGCGGCGATACCCGCTCCCATTGTCCCAGCACCTAAAACGGCAGCCTTTCTGATATCCATAATGTCCTCAAAACCGAAATATTAGTACTTAAGAAATTGAGCAAGATTATAACTGAATGAATATTCATTCAGCAAGAACTATTTTAAATTTTCGCTGGAGATCGTCGATAAAAGTCAGGGCGGCAGGTGAGGGGAATTACAATTTGAGGACAATAGATCGGCACTTGTGCGATACTCTAAGGCTCATGGGCCGGTGAAATCCGTCCGAGCCGCAGCGTGCCGTGCAGTGGTCAACCAAATCGCACCGGCAAGCATCTATATACTGACCCAAAGAGAGTAATGATGAAAAGATCAGTTATTTTCAGCATCGTTTTTGTGATAACGTCGGCGACCGCGTCTTTTGCGCAGGGGACCACGATCGTCCGCAAGGAACTGCCTCCGGCCGAGATAACCCGGATCATCAAAAAGGTCTCGGAAAACGAGTCGGCGTTTCGTGAGGCACTTAAAGATTATGTCTTTATCCGGCGGGCGTCGTTGAGCAATATCGGGCTGGGCGGACAGATCACCGGCACGTACCGCCGTGATTCGTTCATGACGTTCAATTCGGACGGCGGCCGTTTTGAAAAGATACTGTTCGCGCCCATCTCGACCCTGACGGAAATGTCGGTCACACCCGAGGATCTCGAGGACCTCGGGGGAGTAAATCCCTTCGCCCTCGAACCGTACGCGATCCCCCAATATAATTTCAATTATCTCGGGATCGAGCGGATCGACGATTTTGACCTTTACGTTTTCGACGTCGCACCGAAGGTCATTCCCGACCCGAAAAAGTCGAAACAGCGAATGTTCGTCGGCCGAATATGGGTTGACGTCCAGGATCTGATGATCCTCAAATCACGCGGGAAGGCGGTGCCCGAGACCAAGCAGAACAAGTTTCCGATCGTTGAGACGACTCGCGAGCAGATCGACGGCAAGTACTGGTTCCCCGTTGACGCCAGATCTGACGACGATCTCGTCTTTGACAATGGGCAGGTCGTTAAACTGAGGATGCGAGTCAAATACTCGGATTACAAGGTCGGACGGACCGACGTCAAGATCCTCGACGATGTGACCGATCCGGAAGTGAAGCCGACACCGTCGCCGACGCCGAAAAAGCCATAGAATGTCAGCCAAACGTTATTGTTTGGCCAGTTCGTGGGCGATCGCGGTCCGCGTAGCCCTGATCAGTTCCGGGATCGCGTCGGCGCCGAGGCCCGCGGTCCCGATCGGCGGCAGCAGCACCATCTCGATCTCGCCGGCAAAAGCCACGCCGGTCCGTTTGCCCATCATCCAGTCGGTGTTTTTGATCGCCACCGGAATGATGGGCGAATTTGTCTGAAGAGCGAGGTGAAATGCCCCTTTTTTGAACGGCAGCAGTTCGCCGGGCATCGCCCTTGTGCCCTCGACAAAAACGCCGAACGAACAACCGCCTGCCATCACTTGCCGTGCTTTTTCCATCGACCTCATGGCTCGTTCAGGGTTCGAACGGTCGATGGCGATGATGTTCACAAAGTTCATTCCCTGACCGAAAACGGGCACCTTCAGCAATTCGCGTTTGGCGACCAGGCCCATCTTTCGTCCGGCGAAAAAGAACAGCGTTGCGGTGTCGAGATACGAGCGGTGGTTTGAAACAAAAACATAATTCCTGTCCGGGTCCAGCCGCTCGCCGCCGCGGACCTTGACCGTCGCCCCGCACGCCCTGAGCCAAGTCCGGGCGCCCCATGCGGTGAAGGGGTACAGCCAAATTCGCCGGTTGATGATGAACAGAACTATCATCACTGGCGTCGCTATCAACAAGATCAATGTGCCGGCAACAAACCAACTCCACCAATATCTAATTTTCCCGGCAAGGCGCGATTTGTTAGACTCTTTGACGGGAAACGTCAATTTCTTATTTTCGATAATGGCCTTTTCGATCTCGCCGGAGATGTTTTCGGGGGCAGATCTGTTTTCAGCCGGAGTTTCGGGCATCGGTATATTTCCAATTCAAAAAGTATGAAAATCTCGTTTGCAAGCTTTCGATCTTTGCGGATCAGCGGTCTGATTTTACTATTTTCGCTGGCTATTGTCGCTCAAGTGCCGAGCCCGAGATCGGTTTTGGGTTTTGAACCGACCGATGACAAGACGATCGCCGACTGGGGCCAGATCGTCGATTATTTCGGAAAACTCGGAGCCGCCAGCCCCAAGGTCGAGGTGCGCGAGATCGGAAAGACAACAAACGGTGCTCCGCTGATCGTGGCTTTTATATCGTCGCCTCAGAATATCCGCAATCTCGAAAAGTACCGGCAGATAAGCGCAAAACTCGCCGATCCGCGAACGATCAGGGACGAGGCCGAACTCGCCGGGCTGATCCGCGACGGCAAGTCGATCGTTTCGATATCGTGTTCGATCCACTCGACCGAGATCGTTGCTTCGCAGATGTCGATGAATCTTGCTTATCAGCTTGCGACCGCAACAGACGCCGACACCAAGGAAATTCTGGACAATACGATCCTCCTGCTCATACCCTCGTCAAATCCTGACGGTATCAAGATCGTGGCCGACTGGTATCGAAAGACGTTGGGCACCAAAAGCGAGGGTACTTCGCCGCCCGAGCTGTACCACCATTACGCCGGACACGACAACAATCGTGACTGGTTTATGCTCAACCTAGTTGAGACACAGGCCATTAACCGGCTTTTTTGGCAACAATGGTTCCCACAGTTCGTTTACGATGTCCATCAGCAGGGACAAAATGCGTCCCGATTCATAATTCCGCCATTTTACGACCCGCCGAACCCTCGTGTCTCGCCGTCGATACTTCGTGAGGTCGGGCTGATCGGCTATAAGATGGCGGCCGACCTGCAGGCGAGCGGCGTCGCCGGAGTCGCGACAAACTCGACCTACGATACGTGGTGGCATGGCGGGTTTCGTTCGGCACCGTATTATCACAACTCGATCGGCATATTGTCGGAGGCGGCCAGTGCTAGCCTGATGTCGCCGGTCACGATCAAGCGCGAAGACCTGGCCCGCAACCGGAATACGCGGGGCCTGCCGAACCTTCTCGAAACCGCGACCAATTATCCCGATACCTGGGAAGGCGGACTGTGGCGGCCGGCGGATATTGCGAACATCGAGATGATCGCTTCGCGCAGCCTGTTGCAGATGGCGGCAAAGTTCAGGCCGCGATATCTGCGCAATTTTTATGATTACGGCAAGGCCAATCTGGCCAAAAAGGACGACGAACCGCTGGCGTTTATAGTCGCGGCCGGCCAGCCGAACGCCGAGGCGGTCGCTCGGTTCATCGAAATACTTACAGAACAGGGCGTCGAGGTCCACGAGATGACCCGCGAACTGTGGGTCAAGATGACGCCGAAAGCCGATTTTCACGAAATGCCGCTCGGCGGCTATCTGGTCTTCGTCAATCAACCACAAAAGAACAACATTCTCAGCCTGTTCGAGAAACAAGTGTACCCGAACCGGCTGCTGCCGAACGGCGAGGCCGAAGTGCCCTATGACGTCGCCGGGTGGACATTGCCGCTGCAGATGGGCGTCGAGTATGAGCCGGCCTGGGAGATCCGCGACCTGGAAAAGGACAGGCCGTCGCTGAAGCGCATCACCTTTATCAATCAGGTACGCGCGGCGTTGGGGCTGAACCAGACCGGTACGCCGTTCAAGGGAGCCAAATATCCGCTCAAGAGTGTGCCGAAGGTCGCGCTTTACCGCGGCTCGACGAGCTCGATGGACGAGGGTTGGACGAGACTGGTGCTCGACACTTTCAGCATTGTTTGCCGCCGACTGACAGATACAGATGTCCGGGCAGGTAATTTCGTCTGTGAGAGAACCGTCGAACCGGGCCCGGCGATAAACTGTGACGCGGTGATCCTGCCCGCCGACAACGAGAACACCATCGTCAAAGGCCTCAGTGCTGATCGATACCCGGCGGAATTTGCCGGCGGGATCGGCGAAGAAGGCCTGGCGAATCTCAAAACCTATGTCAACGAGGGCGGAAAGCTAATATGTTTTGACGATTCCTGCGATATGGTGATCAGGGCATTCGGCCTGCCCATAAAGAACGTACTGAGCGGGCTCAAACGAAGTGAATTTTATAATCCCGGTTCGATCGTAAAGTTGGACGTGAACAACGAAACCAAATTGGGCAAGGGGATGCGTGACGAGGTTGCCGCGTATTTCTCAAACAGCTCGGCTTACGAGGTCGCAGCAGATGCACCGGTCAACGTCGTTGCCAGATATGCCACCAAGAATGCTCTTCTGTCAGGTTGGATGCTCGGGGAAAAGTACCTCAATGATAAGGCGGCTCTTGTCGAGGCGACGGTCGGAAAGGGCAAGATCGTGCTATTCGCATTTCGCCCGCAGCATCGTGGGCAGTCGTGGGCAACGTTCCCGTTCATTTTTAACGCTCTGGAAAAGTGACCGCATAATTTCCGTGTTTTGGTAATATTGGACTATGAAGTTTTTGAGCAAGTCGCTTCTGGTTTTGTGGACGGCGGTACTGGCGTCGAACGTGATGGCCGCCGGCGAATATGAAGTATTCAAACTGGCCGGCGAGCCGCTGATACGCATCGGGCTATCGACGAACGCCTCGTCGGTCTCGATCACGACGGGAGATTCGGCTCTGGTGGCGGTCAGCCCGGATGAGCAGAGCAAGCTGTTGGCGACCAATAAGGTGACGGTCTCGGCACGTGCATATCGGCCGCCCGAGGTCGAGAACTATCGCATCGAGTTTCAAAACCTGCCGACACAGACCGAAGCGACGACGCTCGCCCGCGAGATACGCGACGCCACCGACGAGACCGCGTTCGCGAGTTTAGATACCGCGACGAATACGTGGAAGGTATGGGTCGGGGCCATCAAGGATTCGATGATCGAGGCCGACGAACTCAAGTCCAAACTTGCCGAAAAGGGTTTTGATGACGCCGTGACCGTCACGGAAAGAAAGACAGTGGTGTCGCCGGATGCGATCGCGCTGTCCGAGCAATTAAAGACACAGGGGCCGAGCGAAGTCCGCAGTTTGATCAAGCCGACAGGTTCATCGAACGAAGTCGTTTCAGGCAGTGTCGACCCAAACCTCCGCGAGGTTATCGTCAACGCGCCGGTTGCGGAATCGAGTTTCAGATCGCTCAAATCGGTGGCTTTCGGGTCGCTGAACGAGCGTGCCAATCCGGTGCGGCTCAACGGCAAGGCATATCGCGGCAAGATCGAGGTCTTTGTCAACGCGAAAGGCAGCCTGACTGTGGTCAATGTAGTCCCGCTCGAGGAGTATCTGCTCGGCGTCGTGCCGAGCGAACTCGGGCTGCCGCAGCTCGAAGCTCAAAAGGCCCAGGCTGTCGCCGCCCGAACCTACGCGGTCGCCAATATCGGCGGTTACGGCAAGCAAGGCTTCGACATGGTGCCGACGATCTCGTCACAGGTGTACAAGGGAGTTTCGATCGAGACCAAGATGGGAACCCAGGCCGTGCGTGAGACCCGCGGAATGGTCGCAACCTATCACGGCAAGCCGATAATGGCCTATTACACCTCGACCTGCGGCGGCCGTACCGAGAGCAGCGAGAATATCTTTGACCACGCCGAGCCGTATCTGGTCGGTGTGGAATGTTCGCTCGAGGGCCGCAGGCATTTTGATCCGTTTATGATAAGAACCAGCCGCGTGCCGTCGAAACTGCGTGACGAGGGAAACCTGGAACTTGTGCGGCTGATGTCGATATTGGCCGCCAACGGTTTCCAGCATTCGGGAGGACAGATAACGGACGAGTGGTTCGAAGACGTACCGACCGAAAGCGAGTTGTCCAATTGGTTAAATAATCTGGCGGTCAAGTTCGGTAAGCCGAATCCGGTCGTGAATCGCGATACCGCCAAACCGGCCGAACTGGCCAAGGTCATCGCGAGCCTTATTTACGCTCCCGGATATGCCGACACGATGTTGACCGAGTCGGACATTAATTACAATCTGGCGATCGCCGACGCGGCCGAGGTGCCGCGTGAAAGGCGTGCCGAGATCGCGTTGCTGCTCCGCGATGGCTATTTTTCACTTAACGCCGATCTGACCTTTCGGCCGAATATGCCGCTTTCGCGGGCAAGAATGCTGAGGTTGATCCGCAAGATCTACGAAAAGCGCAAATGGATGCCGGAAATGCAGTCTGCGACCGCTGGCACGAGCGTTGACGGCAAACTGATGCTCCGAAGCGGCAAAACTGAGCGCCCGCTGGCGATCCGGTCCGACGTTTTCCTGTTTCGTGAATTTGGCGGCACTTTTTATCCGGTGCGTGAGGTCGCGCTGCTCGGTGGCGAAAAGCTGAGCTATCAGTTGGATGCACTGGGCGCGGTCAAGTACCTCGAGGTCGAACCGACCGAAACCCCGACCACCGCCGAACGTATGTCGCCCTGGACGCTTTGGAATAAATCCGCGTCCGCCGGCGAAGTTCAGGCCCGTCTCTCGCGGTACGTTCGCGGCATCGGCACGCTATTCGACGTAAATATCAAAAAGGTCGGATACTCTCGCCGGCCGATCGAACTTGAGATCGTAGGTTCTAACGGCATCAAGACGCTCAAAGGCGGCAAGATCCGATCCGCCCTGCGCCTGCCGGAACAGCTGTTTGTGATGAATAAGCGTTATTCGGGCAGTACGGTCGCCGGTTATACGTTTACCGGTCGCGGTTGGGGACATGGCGTCGGAATGTGCCAATTCGGGGCCTTTGGCCTGGCAAAAATGGGCGTCAAATACGACGAGATCATTAAGCATTACTATACCGGCGTCGAACTTACTAAGTCGTACTAAACACTTTCGCCGATGGTCCTGACCTGCTCTCAATGCGAACCGCCGTATCGTGCGGCGGATCCAACAGGGTTTGATCTCGCCAAAATTTGATCGGTCCTTTCCCTGATCTGATTATCCCGCCTGAACGGCACTCGAGCTTTCCTTCCGGCGGCCGATCCGCTGACAATTTTCGTTGACTTCCCGGCGTTAAAAAGTGTTTAATAGTGTTGGCGTTCTATACGCACCTGCCTCAGCCCCACTATCCTCGGCGCAATGGACCTATTGAACAAGATCATATCGGGCACAATCATATTTTTGTGCTTCGCCGCCTGGTCACCGATCAGCGGCGAATACCGCTTTGATAATTGGACGACCGACAACGGCCTACCGCAAAACGGCGTTCGCCAGATCACCCAGACCAAGGACGGCTATCTATGGTTCACGACCTTTGACGGGCTGGTCAGGTTTGACGGCGTTCGGTTCACCACGTTTAACAAAAGCAATACCAAAGGCATCATAAACAATCGTTTTACCGGTATCTACGCTGACACTGACGGGGCGATCTACGCCACGACGATGGAGGATGGGATCCTCACGATATACCGCGACGGCGTGTTTACATCGTTCACGTCCGAGGAAGTCCCGGGACACTATATCTCGAAGATCAGGCGCGAACCGGGCGGCGAACTGCGGTTTTTGGTCGAGGACGACGACCGTACGACAAAGAGTTGGTACCGGCTCGTCGGCCGAACATTTGAGTTTATCGAGCGGGAAGACGACTCGGCCGATCCGCTCGTGATCAAGGGCAAACTCGGCAGCATCTGGAGCGTAACGTCGGGCGGTGTGGCCGAAACGAAGAATGGCGCAACGTTCTTTACACCGCTGGACCTGTCAAATTACAAGCTCAAGCCCAATCTTTTTGAGGACAACGCCGGAACGCTCTGGGTCGGCGAAAATCGTGTCCATCATATCAGCGGCGGCAGGATCCGAACGTTCGACCAAAAGGACGGGCTTGTCGTCAATTCGATTTATCATTCGTTTTGGGAAGAACCTGACGGCAGCGTTTGGCTCGCGTCTGGCGGCGCGTCGAGTACGACAGTCGGCCTGGTTCAGATCAAAAACGACGTGGTCACGCTCTGGGGAAACAGTTTCGGCCTGACCGCCGTTTCGATCCAGGATATTTTCAACGATCGCGAAGGTACGACCTGGCTGGCGACCGACCATGGGCTTTATCGCCGCCGAAACGCCGCGATCCGAAGCTACAGCAAGAAGGACGGACTCGGGCATTCTGAGGTATACCCGATCTACCAGGCGCGGAGCGGCGACGTTTGGGTCGGAACTTCGAAGGGAATGAGCATTTATCGTGACGGCGTTTTCAAGCCGTATGATATCAAAGCCGCCATCCCGGACGGGCCGAGGAACACGACCTGGGAATCGAGCCGAATGTCTATTCAGTCGATCTGGGAAGATGATCAGGGAAAGATGTGGGTCGGGATAAACGGCGGCATATTTCTGGTCGAGAACGGCATCGCGAAAAACCTGATCGCCGACTGCCACGTCTTTTCGATCAAGGGCGACCGTAGCGGAAACGTTTGGGCCGCGACAAACAAAGGCATCTACCAGTTTAACGACTACAAGTTCACAAAACTCTACAACGTCAAGGACGGATTGCCGAACGAGTTTATGACGCTCGTGTTCGAGGATTCGAAGGGCTCGATGTGGTTCGGCGGTTACGGCGGGCTCAGCAAATTTGAAAATGGCAGGTTCACGAACTACACGACCAAAGACGGATTGACGGGCAATTATGTAAGGAGCGTCTACGAGGACAAGTCGGGGACGTTTTGGATCGGGACGTACGACGAGGGTATGAGCCGTTTCAAGGACGGTAAGTTCGTCAATTACAAGGAGACCGACGGCCTTTATAACAGCGGTGTCTTTGCGATCGAAGAAGACGCAGCCGGATTTTTCTGGATCAGCTCAAACCGCGGAATCTATCGCGTCAGCCGGGCCGAACTGGAAGATTTTGCGGCCGGCAGTATCAAACGGATAAACAGCGTCGGTTACGGCAAGGAGGACGGTATGCTGTCGACCGAGTGCAACGGCGGGCGGCAGCCGGCAAGTTTCAGGGCAGAAGACGGCAAGTTCTGGTTTCCGACGCAGGACGGCATCGCTGTCGTTGATCCGCTTTCCGAAAGGTCAAACCCGATGCCGCCGACGGTCGTGATCGAAGATATGTCGGTCGAACGGTCACCGGTGGATTTTCGCAACGGAATAAAGATCGAAGCCGGCAAAAAGGACATCGAGATCCGCTACACCGGCATCAGCCTGATCAAATCGGAACAGATCAAGTTTCAATACAAACTCGACGGGTATGACGATGAGTGGGTCGAGGCCGGGACGCGCCGAACCGCTTTCTACTCGTATCTGCCGCCGGGAAATTACACATTTCGGGTCCGGGCGGCCAACAGTTACGGCGTGTGGAGCAGCAACGACGCCGAGATCGGCATCGAACTGGCTCCGTTCTTTTATCAAACGACACTCTTCTATCTCGTCGCCGCTCTGGTCGTCCTGCTTGTCCTGTTGGTGATCTGGAAGATCAGCTTCTACCAACTGGTCGATAAGGAGCGCAAGCTCAAAAAGCTGGTGGCTGAACGAACTGCTGAACTCGCATGGGCCAACGAGCATCTAGAGAGCCTTGCCAATTCCGACGGCCTTACCAAGATCGGCAATCGCCGCCGCTTCGAAAGCTTTTTGGCTGATGAATGGCATCGGGCGATAAGATTCAGGACCGAGATATCGCTGGCGTTGATCGACATCGATCACTTTAAGCTTTTTAACGATACATACGGACATCAGGCCGGCGATGATTGCCTGCAGCGGGTGGCACAGGCCTTCGCTGATACGCTCAAGCGTCCGACCGACCTGGTCGCGCGGTTCGGAGGCGAGGAATTTGCTTTGATACTGGGCGGGACCGACGCGGCCGGAGCGCTCACGATCACTGAGGAAGCGGTTCGCAGCGTCGCGGCTCTGGGCATTCGCCACAGCGGGTCGAGCACGTCCGATATTCTCACGGTAAGCGTCGGCCTGGTCACGATGCGGCCGGTCATCGGAATGACCGAGGACCGACTGATCAGCACGGCCGACCGGGCTCTGTATCAAGCCAAGAAACGCGGACGCGATCAGATCGTCGTTATCGAAGACCTGTCAGTTGCCCCGGTCGCGGCCGGATTTCATCTGCCGGGCGAAGGATACGATTCGCACGTCAATTAGGACTATCTTATAACTTCAAAATCGATCGACTCGGCGGCGAGCGTGCGCTTGCCGCGCAAACTGTCGCGGATGATCACCTGAAAGATGTAATCTCCGGCCGGCAGAGCCTTGTCCAGCCCGAAAACACCGCTGACATTGATGTTCTTGGGGTCCAGTTTGCCTAGCGCGTTCGCCGGTAGTTCGGGTGAACGCGATATTTCACGACCGTCTTTGAAAAGTCGTATCTGACTGGTCAACTGTGCCGTTTCACCCTTTGCGGAATAGATCGCAAAGCCGAATCTGAGCATTCGCCCGGCCCGAAACTGACGAAGCGCGATCTCACGCTGCTCGTCGGTCTGGACAATATTGGTGTCCGAACCGGCCTGACGGTCGTAACTGAGGGCTATGCCCGAAAGCGAAAACGGTGATTTCTTGAGATTTGGGATCTGGATAAACTGGCTCACCGAACCTATCTTTTGCGAGGCTTTGTCCTGGATGACGATCTTCATCTGGTAGGGGCCGGCGACCTTGATCGGGACATTCAACGAATAAACAAGCCCCTTGGTGCTGACCTCCTGATAGGCGTCAGCCTTGAGCGAGACGGTCTCTTCGCGATCGACCGACTCCTTCACGACGCCGTTATCGTCAAAGATAAGGGCGAGAACGTTAAACTCGGCCTTGTACGAGCCGTCCGGCTGAACCGCAAAATTGATATTTCCGCCCTTGATGTGGATAAAGGACCTCATTGCCGCACCTTTCTGATTTTGCAGGAACAGTGCATTCATTTTGAGGTCGAGTTCATTTTTGGCAAAGGGCGAGTTCAGTTCGTCCGCCATCCGCTGAAGGGCGCTTCGCGGACGGACCGGAGCCTTTGACGATTCGACGCCAAAAAATCCGCTGCGGTAGCTGAGCTTAAGGTCGGGGCGTTTTAATTTGATACTGAGTTTGTTGAATTTTCGTGTCGCGGGGTCAAACGTCTCATCGTCCGGTTCATAGCCGATCAGGTAATAGCCGTTTTGCTTTTCGAGGACCTTTTCGATGCCCTTGCTGATGTCGTTTTGGCTGATGTAAGCGTCGCCGCCGGTTTCATCGGCCAGAAACTTGAGGGCCTGCAGCGAATTTTCGTAATCGCGTTCGCGTGCCCGAAGCTTTGCGTCCATCGCAAACATATCGTCACGCAGCCCGACCGCGTAGTCCGAGGCATTCGCACCGGGGGCGACCAGGCCGCGGGGATCGATCGAATAGATAACGACGGATGAACGGTTCGCCGTCTCGGTCAGATTGCGCAGCGCGCTATCGATACGCGGATTGATGCCGCCGTCACGGTCAAACATCGAAAATCCCTCAGACATCAGGGCGACGGCCTTTCGACCGGGCAACGCCGACATTCCGCGAATAACATAGCCTACGGCACCAAGCGTTCCCACGGCGAAACCGTCCGCACGGAAATCCTGAAACGCCTGATCCGCCGCCAGGTCCTCGGCAACTCCCAAAACCGGGCCCTCGAGATCAAATTCGCCGCGCGCGACTGACGTGCTGACGGCATTAAACTCCTCCTTGTCGCTCGGCCGGATCGGGGCAAATGACGATATGCCGGAGCGGCTGTTGGGGTTAAATTTTAGATTTTCGATCGCGGCGTACAGTACGCGCTTGTCCCATGTGAATTGCTGCAGTACGCCGATGCCGCCGCCGGTTCGGATGATCGCCACGAGGTCGCCGGGCCGCATCTGCTGATCGACAAATTTTTTCATCGCCGCCTTGACGAAAAAAGCACTTGAAAACGATAGCCCGAGGTCGTCGATGACCATCGCGATCGTCCGCTTGATCTGGTCGGGCCGTAGCGGTGTCGAGGCGGTCGGCGGCGGCAGATTGTCGGTCCTTGAACGCCCGGCGTCACCGTCGCCGTCGTTTCCGCTTGGGCGAAGGTCAACATACGAGAACTGCGAGATCGGCTGTTTGACACCGTTTTCGTAAATCTCGAAATCATCGGCCGTCAGGCCCTTAACGACCTTTCCGCTCTTGTCCGTAACGGTCGCATCGATCTGGATAAGGTTGGTCGAGATGACAACGACATCTTCGGGCTTTACGGCCGGGGTCGGCGTCGGTGCGGGCAGCGGAACCGCCGACTGCGCCAGGGCAGCGGACGAAAATAGCACGAGGCCAAGGGGAACGGCGAGAAACAGCGACTTCATAGATCTCTCCCAAATTGAAAGCTAACGGAATTTTGAATTACGAAATAATAACACGGTGCACCGGTACGGCAAAGAGATTTCTTGGCCAGTTCAACGCCCCTCGATATCTCACAGTGCGGCCGGACGGAGCCAAAAGACCGATCTATCTAAAATGCAAAAGGATCAACGCGATGATCGCCGGTAGGGCCTGGACGAAGAGTATCTTGCGGCTTGCCGTCAGTGCCCCGAAAATGCCGGCCGCGATCACGCATGTCAGAAAGAATATTAGAATGTGAAAGCCCGTATGCCAGTCCCGGCTCATCTGGTACAGTCCCCAGATCAGACCGGCAGCGAGAAAACCGTTGTACAGTCCCTGGTTCTTGGCGAGCGTCTTGGTCACCGCCGCCTGTTCGGGAGTGTGTCCAAAGGCGCGGATCCCGGGAGTCTTGTCCCACAAGAACATCTCAAGCACCAGAAAGTAGATGTGAAGCGCGGCGACGATCCCTGTGACGACGAGTGCGGCTGTCTGCATTTAGATTTTCTCCCGATCGCACGTATGTTACTATTGGCGGCAGTATTCGACAAGGCGGTATCTATGCGGTTTTTCTTTCGATCAACGATTCTGACGGTCATTTTGACGGCCGTTTCGTTAGTGCCTGTATTTGGCCAAAAGGCGACGCCCGCACAGGTCAAACTCGGGTCTGAGACGGCCAAAAACGGCTTTAAGAACGAGGACGAGATCCGCGACAAATTTAATAATTGGAAAGCCGATGACGATGCCAAAGTTTGGCTCGGGGCGATGGGTTATAAATTGACCGAGATCGAGGGCGTCAACGCGACCAAGCCGCACGGCGAAAAAGCCGATGTCGAGATCGTGGTCAGGACCAAGGCCGGCGAACGCAAAGAGGGCATTTCGATCAAACTCGTAAGCAGCGACAACGGTTTTAATCAGATCGACAAACGGTGGCTCGCCCACTACGTGAAAATGTGGAAGATACCGGCGGATGTCGAGGCGGCGCTCAAATTGTTCGTCGGTGAAACGCCGCCGAACAAACCGTCGAAGGACCCAAAACGGATGTTCCTGAACGAACTCGACGCCGCGACGCAGAAGGCAGTTATCGATTTCTTCACCACAAACAAAGAGATGATCGTTTCGGACCTTTTCGCCGGTGACGGTGAACATGCCGCCGGTTGGATCATGGTCGCACTCAAATCGAGCGATAAGCCGCGTTGGGTGTTGAGGACAGACGCTTACGCGATCAAATTCTTCAGCGAGGGCAATGTCGAGTTGACCCGCAACGGCAACCTGAAGATCGGCCGCATTACCGTCCAACGCAAGGGCGGCGACGGCGGCCGGGAATCGGCCAAGATGCTGCAGTTCAAGATAAACCCGGCACTGCTGTTCGAGGGAAAATGAGGGTTTCGGTAAATTATCCCAAATGACCGAGCTCGAAACGGAACTGCCACCTCTCCGATCGTGGGTCAATTAGATTGATTTATGGACGACTATTTTCAATCAGAGCTGCCAACACGCTCGGCTCGGCTTCGGCCGGGATCGCATGAGCACAGTTTTCCAGCACCTCAAGCCGCACGTTGTACGCCCTTGCGGTACGCGCAGATGACTGCCGCGAGACCATAAAATCCTCGGCTCCGGCCAGTACGATAACGCGGCACTTGACGCTCGCCGGGTCCGGTAACAGCGTATTCATTTCATTGCCGGCACGCCACGACTCTTCCTGCAAGGAGGAAATGAAGCTCCGTACAACCGAGTCAGGCGTGTTTCGGTGAAACAGCAGCGAACGCGCCACCCGTTCATTATCGTACAGGCGACGGAAACTGCGTCTGAGGGACGCGGCGATAAATGTCCACGGATGCTTTCGCGCCATTCGCATGCCATCCGCCCTCATGCCGTCAACCGGCGACGATGCGACCAGGACCAAAACGTCGATATCGGCACGTGCCGCCGTGAGTTGGGCGATGAGCCCGCCCATCGAATGTCCGACGAGCGTTCGAACCCGCGGATAGCTCGACAAAACGGTCAGCACATCTTCCACGTAGTCATTGATGCCGGCATTCTGGAGAACTTCGTGCCCGCTGCTCTTGCCGTGGCCACGCAGATCTACGGCCGCACCGCCGCGGCCGGTTTCGTCGAAGTATTTCAAAAGCGGAGCCCAAGCCTCCGCGGTCTCAGTGGCGCCGTGTACAAACAGACATTCAGGTTCTGCCGTTGTGCGTGTTACGGCAAGTGAACCTCCGGAGGGCCGGCTGATGGTGTCTGTTCTTAACGCCATTTTCATGATCGCCGATACCAAACAGTTGGAGCGAGTATTCCACTGATATTTTACAAAATCGAACGGCGAAAGTATGTTCCGGGTACCGCAAAGCGGACAAAATACAGCATTCCAAGATCAGGCCGGCATTGATGTTCGGTTGGAAGCAGTACTTGACAGATGTAAAGTGCTGGCTATACATTCGTCAGGTAAAAAGAGCCCTTTCATGATCAAGGCGCTGAGCGTTTCTTAACGACCGGAACGAAGTCAGGCATCAGGGTAAAGAGTGCTGATCAACCCCGCCGGCAATCGCTTGCTCTCGACAGTACTTCGGCGAATAACGCTTGCATTCGACCACGTGCGGATCAATTAAGCACTTTCGAGACAAAATGAGATTTTCAAAACAACAGATCGCAGGAGCATCGGTTGTGCTTGGCCTGATAATTGTATTCGCGATAATGCGAGGGATACTATCGGATTTTTAGCCGCTCGACCTGTAAAGAGAAAAGTGCGGGTCCGTTGATCCGCACTTTACCCCTTTGTGTAATGTCTGTCGTGAAAGTCGCTTTGAGCTCTTGGGTTTTTAGACGAGCTTAGCGTCCATCGTGATCTCGGCGTTAAGGAGCTTTGAGATCGGGCAGCCGGCCTTGGCGTTGTTCGCCGCGGTCATAAAGGCCTCGTCATCGGCCCCGGGGACTGACGCGGTCACGTCCAAATGGATCTTCGTGACGGCGAAACCCGATTCGAGTTTTTCGAGCCGTACTGACGCGGTGGTGTTGATGCTGGCCGGTGTGAACCCCGCGTTAGTCAACTGGCCCGACAGTGCCATCGAAAAGCAACCGGCATGTGCCGCCGCGATCAATTCCTCGGGGTTGGTCCCGATCCCGTCCTCAAACCTCGTGCTAAAAGAATATTGCGTGTCCGCGAGAACACCGCTCTCAGTCGATATCCGTCCGCCGCCTTCCTTGATGGTGCCATTCCACTCTGCTGATGCTTTTCTTAACATA
>CALDGX010000067.1 GCA_937941715.1 uncultured Chloracidobacterium sp.
AACACTTGACCATCTATACAACATCTGTTAGATTTGAATATACGGCCGTTCCTGCTTACACCGGCCGCCCACAAATATGGACATTATCGACCCCGAACCGTTTGACGACGAGGAACCCGACGTCCCTCAGGAGGAACGCGACGACTATCTTGACCGGCAGTTTGGCGACGGAGCACCGCTGACGGCACAGGATCGCGCCGTTCGCGAGGCGATGGAGTACGGGCGGCAGCGGCTGGCGGAGATCGGCTCGCGGCCGAACCTGTTTGACGTCCGCCCGGCCAACGAATGGCTGCGGATCGGTACGCGCCGCGGGCTGACGAAGCGCCTCTTCGGCGACCTCTGGTGCGAGAACGATCTGTCGATAATGTTTGCCGATACGGGCGTCGGCAAGAGCCTCTTCGCGGTCCAGATCGCCGACGCGATCGTCCGCGGCCGCGGCCTCGAACCCTTTGACGTGACGACACGGCCGCAGCGCGTCCTGCTGCTCGATTTTGAGATGAACCACCGCCAGTTTCACGACCGTTATTCGGCGGGCCGCCCGGGCCGTGTGCGCCGGCCGCACGAGTTTGCCCGCGGCATCCTGCGGGCCGAGATCGCCTGGGATGACGGCATTCCGGCCGGTTATCGCACCTATAACGAGTTTGTGCTGGCGTCGATCGAGCAGTGCGTCATCGACAATGGCGTCCGCGTGCTGATCGTCGACAACATCTCGTGGCTGGTGTCGGGCGGTTTTGCGTCGCAGTCGGCGGCGACGCTGATGAAGGGCCTCAAGCTGCTCAAGGCCGAGTTCGGCATATCGATACTCGTCATCGCCCACGCCGTCAAACGCCTCGACACGCTGCCCATCACGATCGCGGACCTTGCCGGTTCAAAGGTGCTGGCAAATTTTGCCGACAATGTCTTTGCGCTCGGCCGCTGCTGCTACTCGCCCGACCTGCGCTACCTTAAACAGCTCAAGATGCGCAATTCGCCGCTCCGCCACGATGTGTCAAATGTCGTGCTCTATCGCCTGGTCACCGACAGCACGTATCCGCACTTTGAGTTCGTCGGCTATGATCACGAGGCGTCACAGATCCGCCAAAGCTACGACACCCTGCTCGAACGCGGCCGCTTTCGGCAGTTCAACGCCGAACACCGCGCCGAACACGTCCGACGCCTCCACGCCGGCGGCCTCTCGATCCGCCGCATCGCCGCCCGCCTCAACATCTCACGCTCA
>CALDGX010000068.1 GCA_937941715.1 uncultured Chloracidobacterium sp.
TCAACACGGATGCAATCGGTGCCGTCACTTCACGCTCCGACTACCTCCCCTACGGTGAAGAACTAACCACTCAAGGCGGAAGATCGAGTTCGGAGAAATATCAGGCCGATGATGTTAGGCAAGGGTTTACCGGTTATGAAAATGACGAGGAAACTGGTTTGGATTTCGCCCAAGCTCGAATATATGACAGTAGTTTAGGAAGATACTCCGGTGTAGATCCTTTAATTTCTTCTGGGCGTGCCGAAGTGCCTCAGACGTGGAATCGTTATAGCTATGCGCTAAATAGTCCGGCTATCTTTAAGGATCCAACCGGAAAGGACATTATCATCTTAATTTGGGCCACCGAAGACGGCAAGATTGGACACGCTGGAATAGCAATAGCGAACTACAAAACAGAAAAAAAGACAGTGAATGGCAAGACGGTAGAGACAAAGGTTGCTGATGGGACTTACACCTATCGCGACCTTTGGCCTGGTGGAGACGGTGCCGGTCCAACGAACTTCGACAAAGATATTCCTGCTGAGTACGGTCAAGAGTTTGCAAAAAGTCTGACTCAACTCCTCAATTCCGATATTACGGGTTCGGAGGGATACGCACCTGACGGGGCCATCCGGCTAAATACAGGGTATGAGACAGACACCAAGGTTCAAGGCGTGCTCGATCGTGTCCAAGTCGATAATCCAAATTACAACGGAATCACCATGAACTGCGCAGACTTTGTACAGCGTGGAGTCGAGGCTGCAAGTCGGCGGAATCTAAATGCGGACGAAAGCGTATTCTCTAAAACGGTATCCACCGGCAGCATTACGCAAGATAGGCTAACCGGTGGGCGAGAAGTACCCGTTTATTCGACAACGCCAAATATGCTATTTAAGGCTGCTCGCGGTCTCGCGAATGCGACTGTAATCAAGGACCCCGGAAGTAAAGTCGATAATCCATTCACCCGATCCGTTTTAACAGGTGCTATCAAACGTTCACTCAAACCATGATGAAGGCAATTCTTAATCGAAAGACATTAATTATCGGGTTGGCATTTCTGGGCCTCTGTCTTTCACAAGGTTGCTTGCACACCGAAATTATCCCGAGTCTAAGTGACGACGTGAACCTGAAAATATCGGACGTGTCCGATCCGGAGCACCCCGCAACCGTCAATGTGAGAGACCAGACCTCGATTCGGGAAATTCGGAATGCAATCAATCGTACTAGACCCACGATCACCAAGTTCCGCGTGCGCTTTCAGCTAGAGTTCTCTGATGGTAGTGTCGTACAGAGTATTGGCGTCAACGGTATGTGCGTCATAAAGGACGGAAACGCATTTTGTGGAACTCAAGACATCGAGGAAACGGCCCGGCGAATCTTCGTCGCTGAAACGCGATAGTCTCCGTCAGGTCGTGTTTAATGGATGTCGTCGATGGTGGAGAGTATGAAGAACGCGGCTAACGGGTATTGGGCTAACGCCAATGACTTTACATACAACGCCGCCGGGGCCGCGATCTCGATGCAGTTTGGCAACGGACGCTGGGAATCGACGGTGTTCAACTCGCGGCTTCAGCCCACGCAGATCGCTCTCGGCTCGACCAATGCCGCGACGGACCTGCTCAAGCTCAACTACACCTACAACACGACCGGTAACCACGACAATAACGGAAACGTGCTATCACAAACGATCACGGTCCCGACGGTTGGGAGCAATAATGGCTTTGTCGCTGTGCAAAGTTACTCCTATGATCCGTTAAATC
>CALDGX010000069.1 GCA_937941715.1 uncultured Chloracidobacterium sp.
GGGCCGGGGATCGGGTTTGATGTCAAACGGGATCGAATTGAAAAAGTGGCCAAACGGCGGATATCGATTTCGGAATAATTTTAGCCACGCGAACTCTGTGGCAAATTTCTTATGAGTAACGAACCTAACAAGATCATCTTTTCGATGGTCAAAGTATCAAAGTTTTACGACAAAAAGCCGGTCCTCAAGGACATTTACCTTTCCTTTTTTTATGGTGCGAAGATCGGCGTACTCGGCCTGAACGGCGCTGGTAAATCGTCGCTTCTGCGGATCATCGCAGGCACCGACAAGGATTTCAACGGTGAAGTGGTCTTCTCAAAAGGCTACAGTGTCGGCTATCTCGAACAGGAGCCGAAACTTGACGAGTCGAAAACCGTCCGCGAGATCGTCGAAGAGGCGGTGCAAACGACGGTCGACCTGCTCAAGGAGTTTGAAGAGATCAACGCGAAATTTGCCGAGCCGATGGATGACGACGAGATGACGGCACTGATCGAACGGCAGGGAGAGGTCCAGGAGAAACTGGATCACGCTGATGCGTGGGACCTCGACAGCCGCCTCGAGATGGCGATGGACGCTCTTCGCTGCCCGCCGTCCGAAACGATCGTAAAGAACCTTTCGGGCGGTGAAAAGCGTCGCGTCGCTCTGTGCCGCCTGTTGCTGCAAAAGCCCGACATCCTGTTGCTCGACGAGCCAACCAACCATCTCGACGCCGAGTCGGTCGCGTGGCTCGAACAGCATCTGCAGCGTTACGAGGGGACGATCATCGCGGTCACCCACGATAGATACTTTCTCGACAATATCGCGGGATGGATCCTCGAACTCGACCGCGGTCAGGGAATACCGTACGAGGGGAATTACTCATCCTGGCTCGATCAAAAGAGTGTTCGGCTGGCCCAGGAGCAACGCAGTGAAGACAAACTCCAAAAGACACTCGAACGCGAGCTTGAATGGATCCGGATGTCGCCAAAGGGCCGCCATGCTAAGTCAAAGGCCAGAATAAACGACTACGAGGCGATGGTCGCCACCGAGTCGGAAAAGCACGCCGATGACCTCGAGATATACATCCCGCCCGGCCCGCGGCTCGGCGATGTGGTTATCGAAGCTCACAAGGTTTCCAAATCATACGGCGACACCGTGCTATTCGAAGATCTCGAATTTACTCTGCCAAAGGGCGGTATCGTCGGTGTAATCGGCCCGAACGGGGCCGGAAAGACGACATTATTCCGGTTGATCACCGGACAGGAAACGCCCGACAGCGGCGATTTCAAGGTCGGCGAGACCGTAAAGCTCGGATATGTCGATCAATCACGTGATTCGCTTGCCGCCGATAAGACGGTATTCGACGAGATCGCTGACGGGCTGGATAATGTCACGCTCGGTACCCGTACGATGAATGCAAGAACCTACGTGTCTAAGTTCAACTTCTCCGGGGCCGATCAGCAGAAATACGTCGGCCAGCTTTCGGGCGGAGAACGCAACCGCGTTCATTTGGCCAAAATGCTCAAGACGGGTGCGAACGTCCTGCTCCTCGACGAACCGACCAACGACATCGACGTCAATACGATGCGGGCGCTCGAGGAGGCCCTCGAAAACTTTGCGGGCTGTGCGGTCGTGATTAGCCATGATCGCTGGTTCCTGGATCGTATCGCGACGCACATTCTGGCTTTTGAGGGTGACAGCCACGTCGAGTTTTTTGACGGTAACTATACTGAGTATGAGGCCGACCGAAAGCGCCGCCTCGGCCACGACGCCGATCAGCCGCACCGTATCAAATATCGCAGCCTGACGCGTGCCTAGCGGGAGGGCGCAGTAACTGGCGGCAGAGTTAGATGAAGTTTAGTTCGTTTTGTATTTGCTTGTGTTTGGCCGCAGGGAGTATTTCCTGCGGGTCAAATGTCGAGGCTCCGCCGGCGCATTCGGAAACCGCGGTAATGACGCAGACGCCCGAACCGACACCTCAGCTCACCGCCGTTCCGACGCCGGCTATCCCGAACCTTCAATCCGAGTTGCTCGACGGACGCAATAAGACGACCGACTCACCGCTCGGGAAATTTGATTTCAAGAACTATTCGTATCCGCTGCCGCGAGGATGGGAAAACCCCGACGGCAGCGACATCACGCTTGTGAACGGCCGCCGTCAGCCGAAGGTCGTGGATGTCGGCTCCGAACCTTCGGACGAAGAGCGGATGGTCGCAAAGGCCGAACGCCGCATCGGAATGTCGTACGTCACCACCAAATATCTCGACGTCAATAACGACGGGCAGGACGAAGCCCTGGTCATACTCAAGATAGAAACCGCCGGATCCGCAATACCTCAGGTCGTCTATATTTACACCTGGAAAGACAACAAACCCGAACTTATCTGGACATTTCGGACGGGCGACCGGGCCGATGGCGGCCTGAAAGACCTGCGGGCCGAGAACGGAATGCTCGTCATCGAACTATACGGTCAGGACCGCTTTGTGCTCGGAGCGACCGAAACAGGCAAGATCGGCGACGATATTGAACAGCTCTGCTGCCCGACGCATTTTTCCCGGTCGTCATATAAGTGGAACGGGACGTCATTTGTGATGCAGGGCAAACGCCTCACTTTCAGCGTCGTTGACCCATCGGTCGCCCCGATCGAGAATATGGCCGATATCGTCAACGCGAGATCAAAAGCAAGTGCCAAAAAATAGCCGAAAGATAGTCATTGCACTGTATGTCGGCATCGCCCTGTACCTTTTGCCGATGTTCCCCCACGGCGGGTCGGCAAACGAACTGACACGCTGGGCGACGGCGGCGTCACTGGTCGAAAAGGGGTCATTTGAGATCTCCTGGACCGAACCGCTCATCGGCCCGAACGTCGATACCGCCCGGGTCGGTGAAAGCGTTTATTCCAACAAGGCTCCCGGGCCGGCATTAGCCGCTGCGCCAGTTTACGCGCTCACACGGCTATTTATTGGGCCTCCGGACGCGTCCAACATCCGCATCAGCTGGTTTGCGATGCGATTGGTGACGGCTACGCTGCCGCTGTTGCTGCTCGCCTTGTGGCTTTATCGCCGCGGAACGGATGAGTTTGGCATCGCGACGCTCCTGTTTGCCACGCCGCTGTTCGTTTACAGCCTCCTGTTCTTTTCACACGTTTTTGCGGCCGTACTCGTATATGCCGCGTTCCGTCTGCTTTTCGACGACGGCGAGTTTCGGCCGTTGCGGTTCATTGCCGCGGGGGCCGCGGCGGGAATGGCCGTGATCTCAGAGTTTCCGGCCGTGTTCGCGGTTGCGGTTTTCGGTGTCGGGATGCTTTTCGCCGACAGGCGAATGCGGACATCGGGCGTTGGTTATTTCGTTCTTGGCGGATTGCCGTTCGCGGCTTTTCTGCTGATCTATAACAACGCCGTTTTCGGCTCGCCGTTTTCTTTGTCATACGCTCACGAGAGCTTTCCGGAGTGGGCGGCAGTTGCCGGTCAGGGAGTTTTCGGGATCGGAGTGCCGACGCTGTCAAATATTTATTTACTGCTCATATCACCGTCACGCGGATTGCTTTTCTTTTCGCCGTTACTCGTGATGACGGTCATCAATTTCTTTACATCGGCGGAGCGGGCAACGCTTCGGCACCGCGTTAAGGCGGCGGCCGTACTCGTTTCGGTGCTTGTGCTCTGCGGCCATGGTGCTGCCCACGGCGGGTGGGCATTTGGCCCGCGCTATCTTGTCTTTATCTTGCCGCTCATGCTCGACTCTGTTTTTAACGGTGAAATGAAGGATGCCGACAGTGTCGTAAAGGGAGCGTTGTTCGGGGTATCTCTTCTGTTGTGTACGCTGGCGATATTCACATTTCCGTTCGCCCCGCCGGAGTTTCAGTTCCCGCACAATGATCTTTGGGCCGCATTGATCCGGCAGGAAGGATGGTTCGTGCCGAATGCCGCAAATGTGTTTGGTGCGCGAAGTTCGTGGTGGACCTTGATCCCGGCATTACTCGCACTTGCGGGCGTCGTTTTGTTGGTTGGGCGCAATTCGCTCAGGCCGGTCCGCTTTCTGGCCGGGACCGCCGCGGCCGTCGTGATCTTCGGGGCGTACATAATGTACCCGACGCTCGGCGGTACCGAGGCGGCGTTCCGAAGGGCTTCGATAGCCGAAAGGTACTTCCGTCCTGCGGGCCGCCTTGACCAATATGGGTCGGACCCCGTTTTTGCCTTACGGGCCAATGATTTCAGATGGATCGTCGCGGACGCTCGTGCGTATGCACCTGATGATTTTCCGTATCTCGAGACAAGTCTGAGAGAGCCTTCGCCAACCGCATTGATGAAGGCCGCGGGCGATGCTCAAAAAAGCGGCAACATCGGCGAGGCGGAACGATCACTGCTAACGGGATCGGAGAAATTCGCGTTCGCACGCTGTGAGTTTACGACCAATCTTGCGGTGATCTATTTTACGACCGGCCGCAAGGATGCCGCTCTGGCGGGACTCGAATCGGTCCAGCCATTGGTCACACCTGCCTCTCGACCGAATTGCCTGCGTTCGCAGTTCCTGCTCGGAACTCTTTACAAGGACCTCGGACGTGAAACAGACTCGAACTTAACTTTTCAGCGCTTTCTGTCAAATTCCGCACAATCCGAAGATGCGGAGATTCGATCATTGAGAAAACAGCTCAACGCGAAATAATTCGCGCCTAACGGCCGCCGATGGGGAAAGAATCGGAGGCTCGTTCAAAGGGGTCAGCACTGCCGCCACCTGAAATGCGGACAAAACGGTCCTATATCCGACATTTTTTACCATCATGCGGTTTCGGGCACGCGGATTGCAGTCGGTTGGAAACGGAGTATATCTATGGAAGCTAATATTCTCGATCGTATCCAGTTCACGTTTACGGTCACTTATCATTATCTATTTCCAATGCTGACGATGGGCCTGGCTCCGCTGATCGTCATTTTTAAGACGCTTGCGATCTATAAAAAGGACGAAAAGTGGAACGAGGTCGCGCGTTTCTGGGGCAAAATATTCGGCATTACTTTCCTTTTCGGTGTGGTTACCGGGATCCCGATGGAATTTCAGTTCGGTACGAACTGGGCAGCGTTTTCAAAATTTGCCGGCGGCGTGATCGGGCAGACTCTTGCAATGGAGGGCACGTTCGCCTTTTTTCTTGAATCCGCCTTTATCGGGCTCTTCCTTTTTGGTGAAAAGCGGCTGGGCCAGATCGGTCATTGGGTTGCGGCGTTTCTGATCTTTGTCGGAACATGGCTGTCAGGCTGGTTTATCATCGCGACGAACGCCTGGATGCAGCATCCGGTCGGATATGAGGTCGCCCAGGACGGTTCGGTCCAATTGACGAGTTTCTGGTCGCTGGTCCTCAATGAATGGGCCGTTTACGAGTATATGCACAACATGGGCGGAGCACTCGTGGTCGGTTCGTTCGCCGTATCGGCACTCGGCGCATTTTACGTACTTTCAAAGAAAAAGGCGGAATACGGCAAGATGTTCCTCAAGGTGGGTGTGGTGGCAGGCATCGTCGCCAGTGTCTGGATGCTGTTTCCGTCGGGCGACCTGCAGGGCCGGATGATCGCCAAGCACCAGCCTGTCACACTCGCGGCAATGGAAGGCCTTTTTGACACGCAGCACGGCGCACCGCTCGTGTTGATCGGCCAACCCGATATGGAAAAGCAGCGACTCGACAACGCCATCCATGTCCCGAACATGCTCAGCTTTATCACCTATCAGCGTTGGGACGCACAGGTCCGCGGGCTGAACGAGTTTCCAAAGGATCAACACCCCGATAACATACCGCTGCTCTATTACAGCTTTCACATAATGGTCGGCCTCGGCACGATATTCATCGGCGTGATGGCGATCTCGGCGTTCTGGCTGTGGCGCGGATGGCTCTTCGACAGCAATTGGCTGCTATGGATACTGATGCTGAGTTTCCCGTTCCCGTTCATCGCTAATACCGTGGGCTGGATGGTGGCTGAGCTCGGCCGTCAGCCGTGGCTGGTTTACGGACTATTCCGGACCGAACACGGACATTCGCCGATGGTCTCGTCCGGCAATGTCCTTTTCACGCTGCTCGGCTTTTTCGGAATGTACACGGTACTTTCTCTGCTCTACATTTTTCTGATCCTGAGGCGCATCGAACACGGTGCGGACGAACTCGGTTCGTCGCCCGAGAACGCGGGAGGTGCAAACTAATATGGAAACCATCTGGTTCATCATCGTCGCGTTCATGCTGGTCTGTTACGTCATACTCGACGGGTTCGATATCGGCACCGGGATCATACACTTTTTTGTCGGCCGCGATGAGAGGCAGCGAGCGGCCGTGATCCGCTCGATCGGCCCGATCTGGGACGGCAACGAGGTCTGGCTGCTGGCCACGGGGGGCACGCTCTACTTTGCATTCCCACAACTCTACGCCGCCGGCTTCAGCGGATTTTACCTGCCGCTGATCATGGTGCTCTGGCTGCTGATCCTGCGGGCCGCGGGCATCGAACTGCGTCATCAGCTTGATAACCACCTTTGGACGAGCTTTTGGGATTTTGTGTTTTCGTTGGCGAGCATTCTGCTCGCGATATTTTTCGGGGCGGCTCTCGGCAACGTCATTCGCGGCGTGCCGCTCGACGCGACCGGCTATTTCTTTGAGCCGCTTTTTACTGACTGGACCACCGGCGGACAAACCGGCATTCTCGATTGGTTTACCGTGCTCTCGGGCGTCGTTGCCTTTGTAGCACTTGCCGTCCACGGTGCAAATTATGTCGCTCTCAAGACCGAGGGCGAGATAAATGCTCGTGCCCGCAAGGTCGTCTCGGTAGGCTGGTACGCCCTTGTCCTATCTACCATCGTAAGCCTCGCGGCCGTGATCAACGTCCGGCCGCAGTTGCTTGATAATTATTACTCGTTGCCGATCGGCTGGCTGATACCCATCTTCGTCCTTGCCGCTCTCGCGGCCCTCAAGTATTTCAACGGAAAGGGCAATGAAAAAATGGCTTTCATCGCGTCGTCGGTCTATCTGGCAATGATGCTCGGCGGCGCCGTCTACGGCCTGTATCCAAATGTCCTGCCTGCTCTCGACCCCGCGTACAGCCTGACCATTCACAACTCCAAAGCCGGCGCATACGGCCTCAGCGTCGGACTTATCTGGTGGCCGATCGGCATCATTATCGCACTCGGTTATTTCACATTCCTTTTCCGCACATTCAAGGGAAAGGTCGCGGTCGACGAACCGCACTAGTTCATAGTCCTCCTCCTGGACCACTGGGGCGGCTCCGCAAGGGGCCGCCATTTTTTTGCTTTCCGGGTGCACTTTAAATCATAAAGTACTTGACATTATTGTCCAGCGAGCATATTCTGCGATTACTATGGCAAAGCTGCGAGCCGCACGGACCAACGAAACTCAAGGACATGCCCCCGTCAACATCGGCGACCGGGCACTAGACAATCTCGAATTCATACGTGAAACGATGGAACGTTCGACTTCCTTCACGGCGGTGCCGGGCTACGGCGGGATGCTTATGGGTTTGACCGCGTGCGCGGCCGCCTACATTGCCGCGACCAGAGCCGCCGGCATCGACTGGCTTGTGACCTGGCTTGTTGAAGCGGTGCTCGCCTTTGCGATCGGATTGCTTGCCATGTGGCAAAAGTCGCGTCTGGCCGATGCCTCGCTGCTCTCTGCACCGGCAAGAAAGTTTGCTTTGAGCTTTACACCGCCGCTCATTGTCGGCGTAGCGATCACATTTGGACTGTGGCGATACGAGCACTATGAAATGATGGCTCCCGTCTGGATTCTCTGTTATGGGGCGGCGGTGGTTTGCGGCGGGGCATTTTCGGTAAAGATCGTTCCGGTGATGGGGTGGGCCTTTATCGCGATCGGAGCGGCGGCGTGCGCCTTGCCGTCCGCATTTGGGAATTACCTTATGGCGGCGAGCTTTGGGTTGTTGCACATCGTTTTTGGAGCGGTCATCGCGAGGCGCCACGGTGGATAGTTTGGTGATGAACCACATAGGAACATAGATCACATATAAGTCATTTTCGGCCTATGTTCCCTATGTATCTATGTGGTTGAAGAAAACATGAAAAATTCAGCAATTAGAATTGACGATGAAAACAGGCCTCAGGCCCTGCGTGTGGAGAAGGCGGCCGAGGGCGTTTCTAACGACCTCGATAGGGTCATCCACGAGCGAATGCGCCTCGGCATTATCAGCGCGCTCGCGGCAAACGGAAGGCTCAGCTTTACCGAGCTTAAGAAATTGCTGGCGACCAGCGACGGCAACATTAGCGTCCATGCCCGCAAGCTCGAGGAGGCCGGCTATATTACCTGCGAGAAGTCATTCAAGGGCCGAGTGCCGCTGACCGAGTATGCGATCACGGCTGAGGGACGCGATGCTCTCGGCCGTTATCTCGATCATATGGAAGCCCTAATTAGATCAATGAGAGGTCACAGCCTCGGACAGCAGTAAGATGCGAGGCCGAGTGAAGTGCGGCCCGGATGATCAAACATTCGCAAATGGAAACAACTACATCAAGAATTAACGGTATCCTTTTCGCCATCTGTGGCATTGTGTTCATCCCGCCTTGTCTCTTTTTTTCCTGGTACACGGTAAGGCTGATATGGCTGAATCTCACCAGAGACGATGCTGCAGCATTCCGCAGTTACGGAATGCTGATCGGAGCGATCGCTTTTCCACTTGCCGCGATCATCTTCGGCGTTATCAGTTGGTATTTCTTAAACAAAGCTTATAAAGGTCTCAAGAGAAAATGAATAATCGCACCAGATCGGGCCTGGCGATCATACAAACAGCAATTATCCTCGGCATACTCGGCGATGTTCTTCTGCGGCAGGTGCCGTGGGGGTTGAACGTACTGCTTTTTAATCTCGCATTTGCTGCGGGACTCTATATTTTACTTCGCCGGCACGCACGGCAGCGACTTACGGGGCAAACATACGCCCTACTCGGCGCACAGGTGTTCTTTTCGGCGATGTTCGTCTGGCGCGACGCCATCGAACTGCGCGTCGCGGACACGTTTGCGATCATTATCATCCTCGGGGTACTTTTCCTGCCGACCTTGAAGGTCACGGCAAAGGCCGCAGGCGTCTTTCAGTACGTGATCGGCGTGCTCTGGGCGGGTATAAATTCGGCTTTTGCGGCAGGAGCGGTTTTGGGCAGCGACGTCGGCTGGAGCGAACTCCAGATCGGCGGCTGGCGAAAGCACGCGCTGTCCGTGGTTCGGGGTGTGTTGATCGCGTCGCCGCTGGTGCTTATCTTCGGGGCACTATTTATGGCGGCTGACGCTGTGTATGACGGCTGGGTACGCGCAACGCTAAACGTTGATCTGAGCGTCGTTTTTTCGCACGGCATCATGTTCACGATCTTCGCATGGCTGACGGCAGGCTATTTTCGCGGAGCACTGTTTGCCGGCGCTTCGCCCGCACCGGCAGCGACGCTTTCGATCATGAAAAAAGAGACAGCTGAGCCGAGAGAAAGCAAAGTTGACCTTTTTCGGTCGGAAACGGGCGAAGATCCGGTCGTGCTGCCGGGCGGAAAAACGGTCGTCGAGCATATCAACACTCCGGACGATCCGCCAACGGCCGAAGAACAGTCTGAGCCGGCGGCAAAGGAGCCGAAGCGACCGGAATGGTCGTGGGCGAAGATCGACAATTCGATCGTGCCCGGCTTTACGCTTGGAGCCGTCGAGGTCGGCGTGATCCTCGGCTTGGTCAATCTGCTCTTTCTGAGCTTTGTCATTTTTCAGGTGCCTTACCTTTTTGGCGGCATGGACCTTGTTCAGAATACGCCTGACTTCAAGCTTGCCGATTATGCCCGCCGCGGATTTGGAGAGCTCGTCGCGGTCGCGGGACTCGTTTTGCCAATGCTGCTCGTGTCGCACTGGCTCCTGAAAAAAGAGAGTTCGTCGGCACAAAGACTCTTTCGCATACTTGCCGGCGTCCAGATCGTCCTGCTCTTTGTGATCATGGCGTCGGCCGTTCAGCGGCTCGTCCTCCTGACGGGAAACCTCGGCTACGGCCTGACGACGGTTCGGCTTTATCCAATGATCTTCATGACGTGGCTGGCGGTCGTATTCATCTGGTTTTCGGTTACCGTCCTTCGCAATGCACGGCAGCATTTCGCCTGGGGAGCACTGTGGGCTGCATTCGCGATCCTCGGGGCGACGCATGTGCTAAACCCGGACAAGTTCATTGTCGATACGAATGTGGGATTGATGCGTCACGGCCGCGAATTTGACGCGTCCTACAACTCGACACTTAGCGACGACGCCTTGCCGTCACTGATGGGCACATTCGACAACCTCTCGGAACCCGACAAACAGATCGTCATCCGCCGTATTGCCGGCCGATTCTGCGATATGCGTGCTGAAACGGGATTGCGAAGCTGGAATCTCTCGCGATGGCAAGCGGCAAAACTGCTGAATTCGGACGCGGCTCTGGTCAAAGAGCTTGAGGGCTGCAATATCGGTTCGGTTCGCTATTCCCGGCACGACGATTTCTGATAGTCTGTATTCGCCCTGCAGATTACGGAGGGAGTAAGTTCATGACGCAAGATCCGATGCCGAAACGCGACCTTATACGCGAGTACCTTTCGTACTGCCGCGTCGAGAAGGGGCTTGCGGCAAATTCGATCGCGAGCTACGAGCACGACCTCGGGCGGCTGCGTGATTGGGCGGATAAGAATGACTGCGACTTGCTGACCCTGACGCGGCAGGACCTTCGCGAGTGGCTGATCGACCTGTCGGCGGACAAACTGGCCGAGAATTCAAAACGGCGCCTTGTAAGTGCGGTTCGCGGATTTTACAAGTTCCTGATGTTTGACGGCCACGTCAAACACAATCCGGCCGATGACCTAGTCGCTCCGCAAAAGGGCGTTTACCTGCCGCGGTTTCTGAACCGTTCCGAGATCGAAACGCTGCTTGCGGCGCCAGATACATCGACCGAGATCGGGCTTCGCGACCGTGCAATATTGGAATTAATGTACGCCTCCGGTTTGCGTGTTTCCGAGGCGGTCAACGTCAAATTGAATGACATCGACCTCGACGCCGGGATCCTGACGACCACCGGCAAGGGAAGCAAGACGCGTCGCGTGCCGGTCGGATCGAGCGCTGTCGAATGGGTGAAAAGTTACTTGGCGGTCCGTCGAAAAAAAGAAAACATCGAGATCGATAGCCTTTTCGTCAGCCCGGCGGGTTTGCCGGTCAATCGGCAGGTTGTCTACCTCGCCATAACCGAATACGCTTCAAAATGCGGGCTCCAGGGCGTCTCGCCCCATACGCTGCGCCACTCGTTTGCGACACATCTCGTGCAAAACAACGCCGACATACGCTCCGTTCAGCAAATGCTCGGCCACGCTGACATTTCGACGACACAGATATACACGCACATCACAAGCGCCCAGCTTAAGCGAAACTACACACGGTTCCACCCGAGGTCGCGCTCGAAATAGCGCCAAAAACCAGCATTTCCGCGCTTGCATGTTGTCAAAGTCTCCGCTATCATTGGAAATTTGCTAATTGGCTCAAATAGTCGATTGCGTTGATAAAGAAAAGTTTTGCATGGGTGGTCGAGCGGTCAATGGCATCGGGCTGTAAACCCGACGGATTAATTTCCTACGTAGGTTCAAATCCTACCCCATGCACCAGTTATTTGATTTCAGGTCGTGGATCGTGAGCTTAAGCTTTTCGTCCAAGATCGCAGGTCTAAATGATCGAAAAAGGATTGCGGGAGTAGCTCAGTTGGTAGAGCGTCAGCCTTCCAAGCTGAATGTCGCGAGTTCGAACCTCGTCTCCCGCTCCATATGTTTTACGAATGGGCCCAAGTAGCTCAGGGGTAGAGCGCATCCTTGGTAAGGATGAGGTCGCGGGTTCAAATCCCGCCTTGGGCTCCAGGCTCTACTGTTTTATTTGATTACCAAAAGAGGACGACTAAAGAGATGAGTAAGGAAAAATTTGACCGCAGCAAGCCGCACGTGAACATCGGGACGATCG